>CAYXGF010000021.1:0-26751 GCA_964464465.1 uncultured Alistipes sp.
CAGAGCCGAACTTGTTCGGACTATGCCGAGGCGAGAAAAGTTGCAAGAAATTGAAGGTTAATGCTCTCACGGTGCGTTGCACCAAAAAGTAACGATTATTATCAGAATTAACGTCAACCGATACCCTCCATATAAGTTGCGCGACCGGTCATTTGCCCTGCTCATGGAGTCCTCTCAAACTTGGAGACGGATGCCAAAAGCAGGGCTTGCACTTTGAGACGGAGCCTGGCGATATGGAGACATTGCATATACCTTCGAAGAAGCAAAGAGGTAACTAAAACGTGTAGCTCGAATAAAAAAATCCGTTTTGTTACGTTCTCGTTATGTTTTTCATTTTATTACGCTGTGTCCGTTACGAAAACTTCGAAAAGTATCAATATCCCCACAACTACCGATACTACTCTACGAAGGACATCGCATCGACGAATCAAAAGATGTTCATAAAAGCAATTTCGCCGGCAGTGTTATGTCGCTTGCCGCTCACGGATTATAAACAGGAGAATTACGGGCTAAATTGCAAATAAACTCGCTGAATTATCAAAATGATTAACGAAGCGATATGATAAAAGATTGTTCGTGCGACTATTTGTCCGTGAGGTCAGACTATCTCAAATGGCAAAGTTAGTTTGTTTGCAGTGACGTTTCCGAGTTGGGACTCCGTTATTAACGGGAACATCGTGGTATCATCTAACTACTGGTATTAGATTATACTCCCTATTGTTTGTCATCCGATTATGAAAATAACATGGGGCTGTTTCCGTTTATCAAGCAAGAGGTTTTGACAAAACCATGAATCAAATAAACGACATTATGCCTCACACCCGTAGAAATATGGAACCGTGGTGCCTCAAAGTGGTACTCTGCCTATAATCTGCACAAGAAATGAGTGCTGTTCGTTGTCCTTGATTCTTTGAAACTACTTCGAGAGACACGACTGACTTTATAGATATGTAACTAAATTAAATAAGGTAATTACTACAATTTTACAGTTATGCGCTTCCACGAAGCGAGCTGGCCGGAGCCTCGCCCCGCGAAGGCCCGCTCATTTCATTCGCTCAGTATCTTCGCAGGCTTCTTCCCCGCATTATACGACTATCTCCCCATTAAAAAATTGCCAAACAGTTTCCGGTACTTATTATGATACCGTTGTTAAATATACCGTACTGTAAAGTTGTATATAGATACCTTAAATAATTCCCTTATTAATAAGAAATGCCTCCAATTGTCGGAAATATGTAATTTGCTGCTGTTTTCTCTTTTCTGAGAATTCAGGAGCATCTTGTTGTGGGATATTCCGGCATGGTGTATCCTGTTCAATCTCTTTTAATGTAATGACAACTTTATCATTTTTATGTAATGATGCAAATAACCATCTATCTATACACTGTTGATTTCGGTTATAAGCTCCAAAATCAATATGAACCTCGCTATTATGCAAAGTACAAATAAATGATAATATTCGAGCATCGTTTTGTTGTGCTCTATATAATTGACCATTAAATGAAACTTCCAAACCAATCATATCCATCCTTTTTTTATAAATTCATCACGCAATTGCTCGTATTCTTTTTTTAATTTGGATAAATCTTGCTCATCCCTTTTTTCAGGCGGCATACACGTATTTATATCTGTAAAATGAATCATTACAGAATCATTTACATTTAGTTCTTTCCGATTCCATTTCATATGAGTGAAATTTGCCAATCCGAATAATGATATATTTCGGTGCAATACATCTATCTGCACGCAAATCATTCCGTTATCACCTCCGATTTCTATTGTCTCTTTATTTGTGTTTATCACCAATCCATTCATAAGCAACTCTTCATAAGTTTTTGTAGCTCGTCATTCATTTATGTTGCGTTCAATGAACTTTACCTGTACATCTGTTAAGTTTTGTAATCCATCGTAAATCGGTTTCCGAATTCCGGAGATTTCTTACTTGGGACAAAAGCAAAACACTTTCGTAAAAATATGTCCGCTTGGAGCATAACAGGAACACGACAAATGTAGAAAATTGTTCGCTGGCGAACGAGCGCCAATTGTGAGGTATCGTCCAAGAAATGTTAAAATTGCAATAATGCAGTAGGCCTTGCCGCTTCTCCATAATGCATCGTGCATTTTCAATTTGGCGTGTCGGCGCGACATGATTGCGGCCTTTGTTTATAGACAGCTCAGTTACCGTTCCGCTTGTACCGGTGATTGACATGCCAGAGTGGTTCCGTAATCGATATATCCGGTTTTGGTTAAGATGTTATTAAGTGATTGTCAGGTCATCCGACTCGGACGGACTGCAAGTCGCCATCAGGCGGGATAGTGTCAGTAAGAGTATGTCGCAATGTTGCGACCGTCTGTTTGTTTAGAACTTAGTCTCTTTGAAGATATTTAAAGTAAATAAAGATTACGCCATCCGGCACCGGATGGCGTAATCTTTATTCTAATTGTATAGTTGGTTCTGTAACCGCGCGGAACGGATTACATAGAGAAGCTCATGTCGGTAGTGATTTCGCCGCTCCATCCCTGAGTATCTGTAATGTCACTAACTTCATGAGTACCTTCGAACTGGATTTCTTCGAGCTGAGCAGTTGAGCCGGTGATGTGGATATTGTACTTATACTGTTTACCGGTTTGCCAATCAGGCTTGAAAGTGCCCTTGATTGTACGTTCGAGGAATATGTCCTCGCCCTGCTTAACAGTAAGAAGGAATTCAAATCTTACATTGTCATTGGTATAGGCAACTGGGAGCATGAACACGGGATTAATATTGACCGTTGCAGCCGCTTCGCCATATTTCTGAGTGGAGGTTGCTTTATCGGAGCCATCGATACTCATGTCAATAGACGGAAGGGTCTCGGTACGATGTGATTCGCTCCATTCGAGGTTGTTGTCGTAAATCAAAAGGTCGGCCTGATCATAGAAATTCACGAGCTTCACATTAGAAATATATATGTCATACATCCCTGGGAAATCGTTCACGAACTGAGCGCTGACTTTGCAGAGAGCGTGCTGGAACGAGAATTTGACTTTTGAGTTGTTCTCGTTTTTGGCAGGAATATTTTCGGCGGCGTCGCAGATAAGGTCATGCTGATGATTCTTATTGCAGATATATTTTTCGATTCTAAGCGCACGTTCTTTCTGTTCATTGCCAGCAAGATTCATAGAGGGGGTGCCGTATGTTTCCGCGAGGGTGATGTCAGCGCAGCTGTAAGCATAGAAATAGTAGGTAGAGGATACGTTCCAGTAACGTGTTCCGACGTAAGTCCAGCCGTCATCTGTCTTGTTAACATCAACACCGTCGAACACCTGAATCGGGTGGCCTTCCATTCCATCTTTGGTATAGTAGCCGTAAACCACGAATTTATCAAAATTCACATTATTCAGGTCGCCATCAACAACGGAACGAACTGGCTTATTGACAACATTCTCGAAGCCGATGACATTGCTCTGAGGACCTTCTTCCACTACATCGGTCGATGTACAAGCTGTGAGGGCAGATACGCCCAACGCGAGCCATAAGAATTGTTTTTTCATTGTGGTTTGTTTTTAAAGATTAATTAAAAGATAAATTGTTAATTTTTTTATTTATTCATTTTGGTTTACATCGGGAGATCAATATTGACGGGGTCGCCCCATCCTGACACTTCTACTTCAAAGCTGCCTCCTGAGCCGATATTCTGCTCGTCCTCGACGCGGACTCCTTTAATGCGGATTACACCGCCGCGGGGTTGATTGACTATCTGGTCAGATATATCGAAGTTAAACTCGACGTATTTGCCGCTGGTGAGTAGAAGTTCCAGATTGACGGCGACGGGAACGGAGTGCTCGGTGTTCTTGGTCTTGCCGTAATAATCGTCTGGGAAAGATGGCACTCCAAACGACCTCACATGCGCCTCGCAGCCATAGTCGGTGAGAAAGCAGTCGTAGAGCAGGATAGCAGTCTCGTCGGAAGTGGTGCCCGTGCGTAGATAGACCGACTCGGCCATGCCGCCGATAGCTCCGCGGGCTAACGCCACATGTTCGAGGCCGTGTTCGAATTCGTAACGAATAACGTAGGTGTAGACCAACGGTTGCATCCTCACGGGCATATGAAGAGTCTCGTGGAAGTTGACGAATGGTATCTCGTCAACATAGGCGGCGTAAAGCAGGTCGGGCGGATTGGCCGTACGCGTGTCGGGTGCGAGAGATTGGAGATATTGGAGGGCGTCGCGTGAGCGCGAACGCGATGTGATGGTCGCGCGTGCTTCGGACAATGATGCCATGTCCCGAAGCACAATATATTCCGTATCGCCGTTGTAGAGCAGATAAGAGCCGTCGTTGTCATTATCAACCTTGATATTGCCGCCCTTGACGTTCAAAAAGTTGTTTTCACTCGAACCGTCGCGGTTAAACTTGACAAGGTTGACCCATTCGGGCATCGTAGGATACATGGCTGAATATTCAAAGCCATGAAAAGAGGCGTCCCAAGTGGAGAAGTGGTGCATGCCGTAGTCACGTTCCCAGACCTGCTCCCATGAGAGTTGTACATCAGCAGCAGGAAAGTGATTATAGCACAATTCCTGACGGCATGATACTAATATCGGCAGCATGGCGAGCGCAACAGCTATAATATTATAGATGCGGTTCTTCATAGTGCCGGTTTAACACGTTTGGGTTTGTTGACATCGAGAAAGCGCCACGCGATGGACAATTTCGCCTTTATAGGGCCGAAATAGTTCATCTCCTTGGTGCGCATATATAGGTGGTGGCCGTCGAGAGGCTTATACTCTTTATATCGGGTGTACATATAACCTGCACCTGCCTCAGCTTCGAGCGAGAGGCTGCGTCCGATAGGCCACATGTAGCCGAACGAGAGTCCGGTCATCAGACCCTCGCCGTAGTAGCCGGGAGTGCCTTTCTCCAAGTCATACCATCCGCCACCGGCAATGATGCCGACATACATGCCGTGCCACGGTGCGCGGGGCTTGATCCATCGGCGCACCTCGGCATCCAGGAGAGCCAGACGGTAGCTCCGTTCCTTTTTGTAGCTGCCCCACCATGCAACATTGCCTTCGAAAGCCACCGACCAGTGGTCGTTGATGAGCCACTCCAATTCGATATTGGGCAGGAGGGCGGCGTAGTAGAGCATATTGGTTTTGAGGGCGAATAGATGACGTGGGGCGTACGAGTCGACGTCGGCACCGGCCACTGTATCGGCGGCTGTGAGGTTAGACGGCTTGCCTGTAACGACACTGTCAGGAGTTGCGACAGTGTCAGAAGGCATCGGTTCGGGCCGACGGGCGGTGCTGATGGTATCCACACTGATGGTGTCGGCAGTGGCTACCGGCTCGACCGGTGGTGGAACGGGTTTGAGATAAAGCGACACGGCCACGCCATTGCGCAACTTTGGGAAGATATTATTGAGCATCCAACGATAAGGAGCCCCGCCGCGGAGATCCATCAACTGTTTCTTGCGGCCGTCGATGATGCGGCCGTTGGCGTCGAAAACATAGATTGGAGTGTTGTCGATAATGTCCAGTATCTTTTCGCGCGACGGCACATCGGGTGTCTCGGCCACTGCACGGCGGAGTTCGACCCACGATACTCCTTGGGGTTTGCCCTCGATGAGGTCGGAACCGATGCCCGCCCTGTCTATGATAAGTCCGGTGATGGCATCGCATCGCTTCACCGACAGGCGCTGATTGAAGCGATCGGGGCCGTCGGGCGAAACGTAAGAGCGGATGACAATACGGTCAAGATTCTGCTCTTCACTGGCAACACGGACTCTTTCAATGAACGCATCCATCGAAGCGGCGTTGTCACCGAGCGTAGGATCAAACAGCCATTGGCCTATGTGAAAATACACTTTTACCGAATCCGACTGTGTCTGGCCGAATCCGACAATAGCAGCGAAAACCGCAAGTGTACACACAATAAACCTTTTCATATAAAATCTCAAATGTCAACTTACTTCCGTTGAAGAGATACTTTCACGAGTGCAAAGGTAATATTTTTCAAATAAGTATATAATAAAAAATATATAAATATTCTCTCTCTGCATTGTGGAAAATTGAAGTGCTTGTATATCCCATACATCCAAAAAAAGTTCCAAAATGGCAAAACATCTTCAATTATAAATCATTAATTATTGGCGATTTGTATCTTGCGGAAAAATCCTTGCCAGACCTATATGCCCCAAAATGTTAATTAGTTATTGCGGATATGTGCTTACACGCTGCTGAGCCGAGGTGATTCGAGCCACCGAGTCGCGAATAAGCATCTCTGTTGGCAGGGCTATGTTCTTTTCCTCGTCGAGCAGCGTTTCGTTCTGTATCTCGCGCAGCAGCCGCGAGAGCGCCTCTTCGCATATCAGTTCTGTCGGCTGGGCGATTCGCGTTACGGCCGGCGACATGAAGTCCAGATAGGGGCTGTCGTCGAATGAAATCAGAGATATGTCTTCGGGAATGGACATCCCTTTTTCGTGTATGGCCTTTATCGCACCGAGAGCTATCGTGTTGCTGAGCGCGAAGATTGCTGTCGGCGGATTCTCGGTGCCGATAGCCTCTGCGGTTCGTTTGTAGCCGTCCTCTATCGAGAAATCGTCGCCTGCAATGTCGATGTATATTTCCGGCAGACACTCTTTCATTGCCGTCAGGTATCCCTGCACTCTTAGACGGCTCGGCATCGAGTGTACAAGACCTCTTATGCAGAGTATACGTTTGTGTCCCTGTTCTATAAGGTATTTTGTCGCCGCGTATCCGCCGCCGAAATTGTCCGATGATACGTATGGCAGGTCCGAATTCTCGAAATGACGGTCTATCAGTATTACGGGAGTGCCGTCGAGACGCGTGCGTTCGAGCAGCGAAGGGTTGCGGCCAGCGGTTGCTACTATCAGTCCGTCCACCTTTCTGGCAGTCAGAAGCGATACGGCGTCGGCCTCGTTCCGTTCGTTCTCCATCGTGTCTACGGCCATTACCGTGTATCCGTGGCGTTTGGCCCTGCTTATTATTCCGTTCGCTATCTCGGCGAAGTACGGGTTGTCTATGCTTGGGATTATCAGCCCTATGGTGAATGTACGGTTTGTGCGCAGACCCTTTGCCAGGGGATTCGGGCTGTAACCGCACCGTTTCGCTTCGGCGAGAATTATTTCCGCGGTCTTCTCGCTTATGCGGTATTTTTTTTCGCGGCCGTTGAGGACGCGCGATACGGTCGAGGCGGAGAATCCTGTTCTGTTGGCTATCGTTATTATAGATTCGCTGGGCATACCTGGGTATTTGTTGTGCGGCCGGTGGTTTTGGCGGAAAATGTATCGCAAATATACGCATAAGCGAGAGTAAAAGCAAGTTCGCACGGCGGAACGAAATAAAAAACGTGCCGGAAGTTTGGAGGTAATGATTTTATACATATATTTGCACAAACGTTTGTGCGCCGAACTTTTCGCGCATTTGAATATTGTATCGAAAAAACGGATTATGTTATGGGAAAGATAGTCGTTGTAGGCAGTTCCAATGTGGATCTTATAGTCAAGGCTGAGCGCATCCCGCAGCCGGGTGAGACCGTGATGGGGGGCGATTTTCTGATGGTGTGCGGAGGAAAAGGCGCCAATCAGGCCATCACTGTGCACAGAATGGGCGGTGACGTGACTTTCGTGACCCGAATCGGCGAGGATATGTTCGGAGACCGTCTGCTGCGTCAGTATGCGTCCGAAGGACTTGATACGAACTATGTGGTGCGTGATTCGGATTCCGCATCCGGAGTGGCGATAATAAGCGTCGATGCGTCGGGCGAGAACTGTATCGTCGTCGCGCCGGGAGCCAACGACCGGCTCAGCGTGGCCGATATCGAGAGTGCGAGAAGTCAGATAGAGACTGCCGATTTCGTGCTGATGCAGATGGAGATTCCGATGGAGGTTATCCGCTACGTGAAAGACATGGCTGTCAAGGCCGGTGTTAAGGTGGTGCTGAATCCGGCACCTGCCGCCCGTCTTGACGAGGATATGCTGCGCGGACTGTATATGATAACGCCCAATGAGAGCGAGTGCTCTCTGCTCACGGGTCTTCCGGTGGGCGATGAAAGCGAGGCGGAGAAGGCTGCCGGGGTTCTGCTGGACAAGGGAGTGGAGAATGTAATCGTTACGCTCGGCTCACGCGGCGCTCTGATAAAGTCGCGCACGGAGTGTCTTACCGTTCCGGCCAGACGTGTCTGTGCGGTGGATACCACCGCGGCGGGAGACGTGTTCAACGGCTCCGTCGTTGTGGCTCTGGCTGAGGGCCGGAGCATCGAGCAGGCAGTGCGCATCGCTACGGTCGCTTCGTCGGTCTCGGTGACCAGAATGGGCGCGCAGCCGTCGGTACCGATTCGCGCAGAGGTGGAGGAAATAATGAAAACACTTTAAAAATAACCGATTATGTTTGTAGTAGACAGTTATGCGCTTGCGGTGATATTCTGTTTTGTCACCATGCTCTGCTGGGGGTCGTGGGGTAATACCCAGAAACTGGCCTCAAAAACGTGGAGGTATGAACTCTTTTACTGGGATTATGTCATAGGCATGGTTCTGTTCTCGCTTCTGATTGGATTCACCATGGGCAGCTTCGGCGACAGCGGCCGTCCCTTCGTGCAGGATTTGGCCCAGGCTCGCTGGGGGGCAATCGGCAGCGTGGTGCTCGGCGGTATCATATTCAACGCGTCCAATATTCTTCTCTCCGCCTCGGTCTCCCTTGCGGGTATGTCCGTGGCTTTCCCTCTGGGAGTGGGACTTGCGCTGGTGCTCGGCGTGATAATAAATTATATAGGAGCGCCGAAGGGTGATGCGGCGGTTTTGTTCGCCGGTGTGGCGCTTATAGTGATAGCGATAATATGCAACGGCATCGCCTCGGGAAAGATGAGCCGCGGTGCGGAGAAGAACTCCGAGAGCAGCAAGGGCATAGGGCTTGCTGTGGTGGCCGGTGTGCTGATGGCGTTCTTCTATCGTTTCGTTGCTGCGGCCATGGACTTGGAGAATTTCGAGAACCCTACCGTAGGAATGCTCACCCCGTATTCTGCGATTTTCGTCTTCTCTGTCGGCGTTTTGCTCAGCAACTTCGTGTTCAATACGATTGCGATGAAGCGGCCGTTTGTCGGCGAGCCGGTTTCGTATTGTGAATATTTCCGCGGCAGCGTCTCCACGCATCTTGTGGGAATGCTCGGCGGCGCCATATGGTGTCTCGGTACTGCATTCAGCTATATAGCTGCCGGAAAAGCCGGTGCGGCCATTTCCTATGCCCTCGGACAAGGCGCGCCGATGATTGCGGCCATATGGGGCGTATGGGTGTGGAAAGAGTTCAAGGGTGCGCCGAAAAGCGTCAATGCGCTTCTTGCAGTGATGTTCCTTTTCTTTGTCGGCGGTCTCGGACTTATAATACTGTCCGGCGGCAATTGATTCGTGTCCCGTTGAAAACCGAAATGAAGATGAAGAAGATAATGGCATTTGTCTGTGCGGCTGCGTTTCTTGCGGGATGCACTGGCGGAGCGGGAACAGAGAGAGACGTTCCGGCGGTGATTTTCGAGACCGACCTGGGCAACGATATCGACGATGCCCTTGCTCTGGACCTGCTTTACAAGGCGATGGATGACGGAAAGATAAATCTGATAGCCGTCAGTACGCACAAGGAAAGCGACTATGTGGCCGAGTTCGCGGATATAATGAATACGTGGTACGGCTATCCCGAAGTCGAGGTGTCGCACGGCGGTGTGTGCGTTGTAAATGACGGTGCGGTGGACTATGCGCGTGAGGTGTGTCTGATGGCGGACAGCCTGGGCGAGCCTATGTTCGAAAGAACCCGCGGCAGGGAGCGGATAAGCGAGTCGGTGGAGATGTACCGCCGTCTGCTGTCGGCACAGAAGGACGGCTCCGTCGTGATTGTCTCTGTGGGATTCTCCACTACGCTGGCAGCTCTGCTTCAAAGCGGTCCGGATGAGTATTCACCGCTCGACGGCCGCGAGCTGGTGGCAAGGAAAGTCCGGCTGACGTCGGTCATGGCCGGAAGTTTCGGCGACAAGGCCCGTGCGGAGTACAATATCGTCAATGACCTGCCCGCTGCGCGTTACGTGTTCGAAAACTGGCCGTCACCCGTTGCGCTGGCCCCGTTCGAGCTGGGCGTGATGGTTCAGTATCCGTGGCGCAGCATCGACAACGATTTCAATTGGGCTGATGCTCATCCGATGAGGGATGCCTACAAATCATACCGTCCGAAACCTTACGACCGTGCTTCGTGGGATTTGATGTCGGTACTCTATGTCGTGCATCCGCAGATGTTTACGGTCTCGGAGAAGGGACGTCTCAGTGTCGACGAGCAGGGATATACGCATTTCGAGCCGGGAGAGGACGGCCGCGATGTGGTCCTGAGTGCCGACAGGGCGCAGGCCGATTCCATAAAGAGCTATTTCCTGCGGACGCTGCCGCGCAAACCTAAAAACAGGGTTATGTAGAAAGAAAACTCGGAACAGCTTCATTATTAACACTATGAGGACGCTTTATTCCGAGTCCGAGTATCCGTAATGGCAGTTGCGGATACTTTTTTTGTGTAAAAACCATTATTTGTATGAAAATTGATTTGGATTTGTTAAAAAACAAATTTACATTTGTGTGTAAATTCAACTTTAATATCAAAATTCGAATCATGAAAAAAATTTACACCGCCATGCTGGCATCGTTGCTCTTTGCCGCATGTACCAAGGACGATGAGGCTGTAAAGATCAGCAGTATCAGCGTGTTGCCCGAAACCGCAACCGTTTTTGCAGGTGAGGCTCTTCCGGAACTCGCGCTCAGCGTAACTCCGCAGAACGCACTCGAAGGCAAGACCGTAGAGTGGACTTCGAGCGACGAGCAACTCATAACCGTTGACGCCGACGGCCGCCTCACATTCGTAGTAGATGATATCGAGGAAGCTGAGAAAACAGTGACCATCACCGCTACCGTTGAGGACAAGACCGCAACTTCGGTCATCACCGTTAAGGGCGAGATTGCCAAATACGAGATTGTCGATTGCTCAGCTGTCGGACTGCTCGTTCTCGACAGAAACGTAGGCGCTACCGAGGCTTACGATGCGACTCTTGAAGGCGAAGCTGCCGAGGCTAATGTGAAAGCTGCTGTCGGTAATTATTATCAGTGGAGTAAGAATATTGTCGTTGCAGTAGGTGGTGATGAGGCTACTACCGAGGATTATATGTTGACTTGGGATGCAGACGGAGAAGGTTTCGCAGATTGGTCAGTTGCTGCAAATACTCCTTGCCCTATGGGATGGAGCATTCCTACTGTGGCGCAAATTGAAGCCCTTGCCAACGCACTTGGAAACCCGATTGAAGGTGTAACCGACGAGGCTTTGTATAACTCTTTGAAATTCGCTCCATGCGGACATTTCAAACCTATTAAGAGCGGCGATGCTATTGAGATTACCAAATATAATGCGAATGCGAAATATTTCTGGTCTTCATCTTTGAATGAAGGTGTTTCGGCTCCTGCTTCTTGGGCTACTCCGGGTATCAAGGCTGTTTGTGCATTCGAAGACAACCTTGGTCCTAACAGAACCAAAAATATGTTAGTTAATTACGCTATGCCGGTACGTTGCGTGAAAGCTGTATCTGCCGAGTAGTAATATAGCTTGTATAAATTAAAATCAGCGACCTGTATGGATGAAGCATATGGGTCGCTTATTTGATTAAAGTCCTCCCGTGTCGGGAAGATTAAGGAGAGGCGACATACGGTTTCGGGGTTTTAAACCGTTTAGGTTATGCAGGCGATGCTGTCTGCACGGATTAAAATGTAAACGAACGGATAAAATGGTCTGCCTGACATTAAAATTGCACCCAAAAAAATGCGCTTGACTGTAAAAATATCGAAGAAACTGTTGCTTTCCGTATTTCTGATACTGAGTACGACGGCATATTCCGCCGCCGCGGGAGGCAAGACGGATGTGAATGTTCTGGTTGTGTCCAAAGGGACTTCCAAGGCTGTGGTCGGAGCTGTCGTAGGTTTTCCCGATTACGGCATATGGGGTGTGAGCGATGCCAAGGGGCAGTCGGTGCTCAAAGACGTTCCGCGCGGCAAGACGACGCTCATGGCTCAGATGGTCGGTATGGTTACCGTCGAGAAGGAGATAGAAGTGGTTTCCGCAAGCGATACCGTGCGTATCGTGATGGAGGAGAACTCGTTCAGGCTTGACAAGGTGGAGGTCGTCGCGAAGTCCAATGCTGCGGGAGCCTCGACCTCGTCCACAATATCGCGTTCGGCCATAGACCATTTGCAGGCGACTTCGCTCGGTGATATAATGGAGCTTATTCCCGGTCAGCTGGCCGGCAATCCGTCGCTGACGAGTGCTTCGAAAGCCACCATACGTCAGGTTACGGGCGACGCGCTCAACAGTATGGGTACTTCAATCGTGGTAAACGGCGCTCCCGTTTCCAACAATGCCAATTTGCAGGTCGGCAATACCGCCACCGAGGGTACGCTTAATACGGGCTTCTCGTCTACGGCCGGTTCGGGTGTCGATTTGCGTTCCATCTCTGTCGATAATGTGGAGTCTGTGGATGTAATCCGCGGTATCCCGTCTGTTGAATACGGCGACTTGACTTCCGGTGTCATCATAGTAAACCCCAAGGCGGGTGCTTTTCCTTATCAGGTGCGTGCAAAGATAAATCCTACACTTACGCAGGCATCGCTGAGCAAAGGCTTCCGGCTGGGGGAGAAGGGCGGTACGCTGAGTGCCGACTTCGACTATGCCTCGTCGAGAGCCGATGAGAGACGTCCGTTCCAGCAGTATCAGCGTATAACCACGAATGTGCTCTACTCCAAGACATTCAGGGAAGACGTGCGCACGACTACCGGACTGGGCTTCTACTCCGACGTGGATGCGCAGAAACTCGACCCGTCGGACAAGAAGTATCAGCGCAAACGCTCGTCCGAGAACATGGGATTCAAGTTCAACACCAACATAACGTGGCAGATTAACCGCAGTTTCCTCAAATCGCTTAAATTCAATGCCTCGGCCTCCTATTCGAGACAGAAGGGATATACGCAGGAGATAAAGGGCAATTTCGGATACATGGTCACTTCGGCCATGCGCGACGGTACGGTCGCCTCGAACGTCGCCTCTCCGGTTACGGATGCACTGGGCAATGCGCTCACAAACACACACCTGCCCGGGTATGCTGCCGCTACGAATATTCTGCCGTATGAGTTCCTCACGAAGATGACCACTTACGGCGAGCCGCTCAACGTCTTTGCCAAGGCTCTTGCAAACATGTATACCGAGTTCTGGGGCATAGGAAACCGTATTGTGGCAGGTGCGGAGTGGAAAACGGACGTCAATTTCGGCCGGGGAAAGGTGTTCGACCCGCTTATGCCTCCGACCGGCGGCATAAGAATGCGTCCTTATACGGATATTCCCGCGCTCAATCAGTTCTCAGCATTTGTCGAGGACAACCTGTCGAAGAAGATTCTGGGACGGGAACTTAAAGTTCAGTTAGGTCTGCGTTTCGACATGATACAGCCCACGCGCTCGGAGGGCGGCAATGTTCTCTCTCCGCGTATCAATGCTTCGTACGACATAATTCCGGAGGTGCTTAAAATCCGCGGAGGATGGGGTATCACAGCCAAGGCGCCGCCTCTGGTTTTCCTCTATCCGGACAATGCCTATTTCGATTTCGTGAATTACAGCAACATAGGTCAGAGCGGCGTGTCGGCCGACCAGATGCTGAGTGTCATAACCACAAAGGTTTACGACACGGGCAACAGCGACCTTAAAATCGCCCGCAACCGCAAGAGCGAGGTAGGACTTGACTTTACTTTCAAGGATATGCGCCTTTCGGTTACCGGCTATCACGAGCGGCTGACGAACGGTTATTCTTTCGGTCTGGACCGTAGCAGCTTCCATATTTTCGAGTTGAAGAAGTATCGCGGTACGGAACGCGATGAGGATATACCGTCGCTGAGCTATGACAAGTCCACAATGGTGGTGCTCAGCTATAAACGTCCGCTCAACGATAAGGTGAACGATTCGAAAGGCGTTGAGCTGGATATGGATTTCGGTCAGATTCGCGCCATACGTACCTCGTTCGTGCTGACGGGAGCATATATGACTACCGACATTTATTCGACAGCCGAGACTTATTACATGAAAAATCCGGATGCCAATACCGGCAAATACAAGGATATAGGTGTGTATGCGTCGGGTGACGGAAGCCGCTACACGCGTCTGTCGACAAATCTGAGGATAATACACAATATCCCGAAGATAGGATTCGTCGTCTCGCTGTCGGTTCAGACCATATGGCGCGATACGCACGAGTATCTGGGACTTGAAAATACGGTTCCAATCGGCTATCTCTCGGCCCAGAACCTGAAATATACTCCTATAAAACCGTGGGAGGAGATAATAAATCCGGATATTCAGAAACAGATTCTTGAAAACCGCAGAATCAAGGAGTCGTACCCTGTGCTGTGGCTTTGCAACCTGCGTGTGACCAAAGAGATAGGAAACTTTATGGGATTCACTTTCTTCCTGAACAATATGTTCAAGACAAACCCGCTCGAACAGAGCCGCCGCAATCCCGGTACATACTCCTCGTCGCGTAATCCATCCCAGTTCTTCGGTATAGAGGCCTGGATAAAATTGTAAAAAAGTCATGAAAAGAGTTTCGATATTGATGTTTCTCACACTGCTGCTCGTCTCCTGCCGCAAGGATTCGGAGCCGGTGTCGCAGTTTGTCGATGAGTTGGAAGTGCATCTGACTTACGATATTTTCGGTACGGAGAGGGTGTTCTCGAATTCTCTCAGGCTGACTCTTGTGAACAACACAGAGCAGTTTACATACGTTTTTAATAGCGACGAGTGGGGACGTGTCAAGGTGAGCGGAATCATGCCCGGACAGTATACCATGAATGTCTCCGGAAAACTTACGGCGCAGGAGGCCGCCCTTTTGCGGGACGGAGCTTCGGAGGATGTCTCCCTTGCAGGCTTTCTGGCGGGTCTGACGCTCAGACTTGGCGGCGATAATGAGATTCCGAGTCCGGAATTGTTTATCGTTGCGAACAATCCGCTTATCTTTAAGGAGATATATTATGCAGGCTCGCGGACGAAGAGCGGCGGGTCTTACCGTAACGACAATTTCTACTCGGTATATAATAATTCCGACACTCGTCAGGACATCAGTGATTTGTATATCGCGATGTGCGAGAACTTCGGCGGATTGGGAGAGACCGGTCCCCTGTGGCCGGGCGAGCAGGCCGGCAATTATAAAAACGCATATCTGCAAAGCGTGTGGAAAGTTACGGGCGGAGACGAGCCGGTGTATATGGAGCCGGGGCAGACCATCGTCATCGCTACGATGGCGGCGCCTCACAATACGGATGCCTCTTACAATCTCGCTTCGCCGGTGGACCTGTCCGGTGCGGATTACGAGGCGTATGTCCCCGACCCTGAGAACAGGTATCCCGATTTCGATGCTCCGAATATGGAACTCGCCTTCTGGCCGGACTATTCGTATCTGTGGCGCAGCGGTGTCTTCGGACAGGGAATGGTGCTTGTGAGAGCCTCGCGCGAACAGTTCGCCGCCTTCGAGACCGTCAGGTTGCCGGAGACGTTCCAGGACCCGTTCGAGAACGAGGAGTACTGGCTTTGCAAGAAGGTGCCTTACGAATTCATAAGCGATGCGGTGGATGTGATACAGAATCCGACGGTGACCAATACCAAGCGTTTCGCCCCGACTCTCGATTCCGGTTTCGCCTCCGTGGGCGAGACATATGGCGGAAAGAGCGTTGTCCGCAAAACCCTGCCTTCGTCCGGTCGCGTGATTTTGCAGGATACGAACAATTCGACCGAGGACTTTGAAATCAACTACCACCCTTTATCGTAAGAAGAGACAGATATGATTGGAAAATTCGGATATATTTTTGCTGCGTTCGCCGTTGTGGCGGGGACATCTTTCGCCCAGGAGGGCAAGAGTGTCTCTTACGACTACGGAGCGATGCCGTCGGCTCCGATAGTTTTGGAGCAGTATAAGGCTACCAACGCCTTGTGGCGCAGCCGTGATGCGGCCGTCCTCGATTATGCCGGCGGTTATTCGTATGCCGACACCCGTATCGGTGCGCGTATGTCGGCAGGTGATTTCCGACGTCCGCAGCAGCCGCAGAGTCTTTATGACATACATTTCAACTCCGAGGGCGCGCAGAAGGTCGGACGCTTTTATCTCAACGGAGGATTCGAGTTCCGGCAGTCGTACCAGAACGACGTCCGTTTCTCTTCGGTTTTCGAGCCATTGAGAGGAATGCCGTATATCATCGCGGACAGTACGGGCGGCGACTGGACCAAACAGTCTTATGATATGTGGGTGGATATAGCAATGCCTGTAATCCGCAACAGATTTTCGGCAGGTCTGGGCATAGACCTGACGGTCAACCGCGGAGCGAAGAAGACCGACCCCAGGCCGCAGTCGAATACCAACCGTTTCGCGCTGAGGCCTTCTCTTGCCGTGAATCTGGGCGGCGGAGGACTGCTTTCCGCATCGTTCATCTGGTCTATGTACAAGGAGAGTTCGAATCTTATTCTGTACGATGCCGCCGAACCACAGAAGGTATATCTTCTCAAAGGCATGGGGCAGTATACGTATGAGATTTTCAGCAATACGGAGCGGGAGCGCAAGTACGAGGGTGACAGGCTGGGCGTCAGCGCGAGCTACATATACAGGAGCGGAGGTTTTTCGGCGTCCGTTCACGGCCGGTGGCTCAACGATGTCGAAAAGGTGTACGATATAGATTACAACAAGCCGCATGTGCGCGGCCGTCTGTTTACCGACATGTACGACGCTTCGGTCCTTCTCGGTTTCAAAACAGGCAGGGTGCGTCATGACGTGTCGCTGGATTTCGACCGCAGGCATGCCTCGGGACGCGAGATAGTTCAGTGGTTCGATTCCTCGCCCGAGGTCAATTCGTGGGTGACGGATTCGGAGATACCGGCAAGATATATAGACGAGAGTACCGATGTGAAGGCATCATACGGACTGTGGATTATGCGCGGGGCCAATTATTCCTGGCACATCTCCGTGCGGGGCGGTTATTGCGATGCATCGCAGCGTTACGATGCGATGTTCTCGTATCTGGACTACCGTAATGTCTCGGCAGGAATAGGTTTGGAGAAGGTGTTCATGATGAAGAAGGGATATTTCAAACTCTCGGCCGGGGTGACGGGTGTGAAAACGCTCGACAGCGGATTCGCATATACCGAACGCGAACCGGATGACCGTACTGTCGGACAGGGGCTTATGGAGCCGGACTATGCCTTCCTGACGTCCGACTACGGATGTGTGTCGGCCGATTTGACCTACGGCATAGGACTCAGACGCGGCCGTACCCTGTGGATAATGTTGGGCGGAAGCTATCTCGAATCCGAGCAGCACCTGTCCCGTTACGGAGCGCAATTCTCTGTCGGCTATACTTTCTGATTTATTTAATGTCGGGCTGACGGTGTTCGTGCAGAGGGCATCGTTTGCCTGACGTCAACCGTTTCAGAGACTGAAACCGAATCTCTGTCTGCAACTCTCCTTTATACGGTAGGTTCCCGGTTTTACAGTCTGGTATAAAATGTGAACATCCCGTCGGGGAAATCTATGGCCGGAGGTGTGGCGAACAGTCCGAATATTGTGGAGCCGGAGCCGGACATGGCCGCATACACGGCTCCCGCATCGTATAACTGCCTTTTGATTTGCCTTAGCTGCGGGTATATTGCGAATACCGTCGTCTCGAAATCGTTTTTTATGCTGTGCCGCCAGGATTCGATATCGCGTGACAACAGCTCTTCGAGCGTTGTGGACGGTATCGCGGGAACGATTTTTCCGTATGCCTGACCGGTGCTTACGCCGAATGGCGGTTTTACAAGCAGCAGATGCATGCCCGACAGGTCTATGTCGAAGTCGGTCATCACCTCGCCGCGGGAGCTGCAAAGCCGCGGCCGCGAGCCTATGAAAAATGCCGTGTCGCTGCCGGTTTCGGCGGCCATGATTTCCAGATTCTTTTCGTCCATGCCGAGCCCGTATATGGTGTTCAGGGCGACCAGCACGGCCGCCGCGTCGGACGAGCCGGCTCCAAGTCCGGCGCCGAACGGAACGCGTTTGTCAAGGTGTATTCTTGCTCCGGGAATGCCGGTATGGCGCTGCATGGCGCGCAGAGCCTTTATGCACAGGTTGTCCTGCGCGGGACAGTCGACGGCGATGCCTTCTGCGGTGAATACGGTGGTGTCCGACGCCTCGATTTCTATTGTGTCGCAGAGTTCCCTTACGGGGTACATCAGCGTGCATATGTCGTGATAGCCGTCTTCCCTGCGGCGCAGTACGTCGAGACCTATGTTTATCTTGCAGCAAGCCTTGGTAATCATATCCGGCCGTTTTTTGTAACCCGCCGCCCTCCGCGGCGTGATATAAGGTTATGTATAGTTTATTATAAATAATATTCCCGACAGTAGGGGACTTATGCTGCCGGAATATCCGTAACGGTGCGTCTGAACGCGGTTTCGGCTCCGGACAAGCATTCGTGTCGGCTGACGGTAAATACGCGGCAAAGTTATGAAAAAGGCTCTTATTTTGAAAGTGCCGATATTTTGCTTATTTTAGCAGAATATAAATACACTGAATCTTTATGAAGAAACTTTGCTTGTTGTGGCTTTTGTCATTCTTTTGCATCTCGCCACTGTTTTCACGAACGCTCGATGTTGCCGGCGGTATCAACACTACGGCCGACAAACGCGTGCGCAACATGTTTATGAAGGGATTGCCGCCGTTCTCTTTCGAACTCGACGGACGTAATTCCGACGAGTTTATACAAAAGTGGACCAGAAGAATGGTATCGTGTCCCGCATCCGGCGATAATGAACGGAGGTACGAACTGGTCATGAAAAGTCCGGGCGGCGGTTTGGAGCTGCGTTGCGACATTGTGGCCTATACGGATTTCCCGGCTGTGGAGTGGACGCTTCATTTCATCAATACTTCGTCTGAGAATTCCCCGCGCATATCCGGTGTGGAGGCTGCGAATCTGAAACTCGCGCACAAGAGCGGATATACGCTGTACACGGCTCAGGGATGCCATGCGATAGACCGCGATTTTCATTTGATAAAGACGGAGATAGAGCCTGATACGACATATCGTTTCGTTCCGCTCGGCGGACGTCCCTCCTCGAAAACGGCATTCCCGTTCTACAATATTGCTACGGATGCCGGAAACGGAGTGTTCTTTGCTCTGGGATGGACCGGCAACTGGTTCGCACAGTTCGGACTCGATGGGCGCGGCGAACTGTGTCTGTCGTCCGGAATGTTGAAGACGGATTTGTTTCTCTATCCCGGCGAGCGGATTCGCACGCCTCTGGTGTCGGTTCTTTTCTGGCAGGGTGAGGACCGCATGGACGGCAACAACGAGTTCCGCCGTTTCGTGCTCGCTCACCGTTCTCCGCGAGGTGCCGACGGCAATCTGATAGCGCCGCCTCTGTGCGGAGGATTCGATTACGGCGACCCTGCTCCGTGCGGAGAGTACGAGAGTTTCACGGAGCTGTTCGCCAAGGCGGTGATAGACAGGCACCGCAGATTCGGTATTATGCCGGAGGTGTTCTGGCTCGATGCAGGATGGTATCAGGGATGCAACGCCCCGCAGTCCAATTTCGAGGGCCGCAACTGGTTCAACACCGTCGGAAGCTGGGTCGCCGATACGTCGCGTTTCCCCGGCGGCCTTAAAGCCATTGCCGACGAGGTGCACCGCAACGGCGCCAAGTTCATGGTGTGGTTCGAGCCGGAGAGAGTTTACAAAGGGTCGATTATCGACAGGGAGCATCCAGAGTGGCTGCTGAGTGTGGATGATTCGTGGGGCAGCCGCCTCCTCGATTTGGGCAATCCCGCAGCCTGCGACTATCTGAGCAAGTATATTGGCGACTTTTTGGAGGAGAACGGAATAGACTACTACCGCCAGGATTTCAATGTCAATCCGCAGGTGTACTGGGAGCACGGCGACTCGGCCGGCAGAACCGGCATTACGGAGATTCGTTATGTCGAGGGTCTGTACCGCTATTTGGACTACCTGCGTACAAGATTCCCCGATATGCTTATAGACAATTGTGCCAGCGGCGGCCGCCGGTTCGACATGGAGATGATTGCCCGCAGCATGCCGCTTTGGAGAACCGACTGCCATTACGGCGAACCCAACTGCCAGCAGTGTCACGAATACGGCCTTAGCCAGTTCCTGCCGCTGCACGGTACGGGAATATACTATGCCGACAAATATTGCGCACGTTCCGGCATGAGTAGCGCCTATGCTTGGTTCGGCGAGGTCTTCAACCGCCAGAACAGCGTCATGGACATGCGTCACTCAATCGCCACGTACAAGGAACTGCGCCACTATTTCCTGTGCGACTTTTATCCTCTAAGCGGTGACGGGGACATCACCGGCAACGACAAGTGGATTGCATGGCAGTTCCATGACACTTCCGACAGCTCGGGCATCGTTCAGGTGTTCCGCCGTGCCGAGGCTTCGCAGAGCCAGTACACGGTTGCGCTGCGCGGTCTTGACAAGAATACGCTCTACGACGTGTACAACGAGGATAACGGTATTACAGTTCAGCTGACCGGCGAGCAGCTCGCTTCCGAATTGCTGCTGACGCTGCCTTCTGCCCGCACTTCCGTGCTGTTACGTTACAAGCCGGCCCAGTAAGCATGAAATTCCGTACAGAGATAGAGATAGAACCGTATCCGTTCGAGCTGAATCACAGCCGGTGCGGGCTGCTTATAGGCTCGTGTTTCGCGGACAATATGTCCGTGCGTCTTGCCTCGGCAAAGTTCAATGTGGAATGCAATCCGTGCGGCGTGATGTACAATCCGGCTTCGGTGGCTTCGAACCTGGCGCTGCTGTCATCCGGCAGAAGTATAGGGCCGGAAGATTTGATGTTCGGCGGCGGACGGTATTTCAGTTTCGATTTTCACGG
The DNA here is from genome assembly GCA_964464465.1 of uncultured Alistipes sp. Taxonomy (GTDB): domain Bacteria; phylum Bacteroidota; class Bacteroidia; order Bacteroidales; family Rikenellaceae; genus UBA940. The sequence continues at coordinate 20,967 of CAYXGF010000021.1, forward strand.
CAGTTTTTCCGATGCGGATGCGGACCGTGCGCTCGAAAAGATGAATGCTGCGGTTCGGCGCGGCGCGGCGGCGCTCATGAGGTGTGATTATGCCGTGATTACGCTCGGAACGGCGTGGGTGTACGAGTACGGCGGACGTACCGTGGCCAATTGCCATAAACTTCCGGCACGGGATTTCTCGCGGCGTCTTCTGTCTGTGGACGATATAGTGGCGGCTCTGTCTGCGGTTCTGGAACGGGAACTGTGCGGTAAGGATGTTATATTTACGATAAGCCCGATAAGACATCTCAAAGACGGTTTTTCGGGAAATTCGATAAGCAAGGCCCTGCTTAGGGTCGCAGTGGATGAAGTGGTGCGCCGGTATGATACGGCGCACTACTTTCCTTCATTCGAGATAATGAACGACGATTTGCGCGACTATCGGTTCTATGCCTCCGATATGACGCATCCGTCGGATGATGCTGTGGACTATATCTGGGAAAAGTTCAGCGGTGCATTCTTCACGGAGCAGACGCGCCGTGTCATCTTGCAGGTCGGCAAGGTCGTTTCCGCCTGCCGGCACAGGCCTTTCGACAGCGGCAGCGAGGAGTACGGGAAATTCTGCCGCAGGTACCTGGACGAGGCCGAGGAAATCTGCCGACGCTATCCGGAGGTCGACATGTCCGAAGAGATTGCTTATTTCAGCGAGTTCTGTTAGACGTCGTTTTTTAGCTTCTCGCAGGTTTTTCCGGTCTTTTTATCAGTGCTCCATTGGAGTTCGGGGCAAGAACGCCATGGTTGGAAATGTCTGCCGCTCGTATCCGTTTGCAGGTTACTGGCGGTTGCGGAGAGTGGACCGGCGGAAATGGGAGCCGGTGGGGTCGCAAAGTTGTATATGGTTGCCTAAAATTTAGACTTCCGGATAGTCTTATTGGATAGTTTTTACTATCTTTACGCCTCAAAACAGTATTTTATGTGGCGTAAAGCGGTGATTACGGTGGCGGCTTCCATCATGTGCGCAGGACTCAGGGCAGGAGAAGACGGAGTGCGTCTTGTCGTCAATATTGTCGTGGGACAGATGCGCAGCGATGCGGTGGAGCGCTATGCTTCGAATTTTTCCGACGGGGGATTCGGCCGGTTCCTTGCCGAAGGAATGGTTATGAAAAACGGCTATTATAATTATATGCAGACCGTTGCGCCGTCGACGCTGGCGACCCTGACTACCGGAGTCAATCCGTCCATGCACGGTGTGGTGTCGGACAGTTGGGTGGACTACGTGACCGGCAAACGTGTGAATATCGCCGATGACGATACGGCCCTCGGCCTGGATTGTTCGGAAGACGGCGGACGCTACTCGCAGTGCAATATGGTGCTTCCTACCGTCGGAGATAATCTTCTTGCGGCCTCGCCTGGCAGTCGTGTTATAACTGTTGCCGCCGAGCCGCTGTCTGCCGTCGTGATGAGCGGACAGAGGGGGCAAGCCTATTGGTTCGACTCCTCGAACGGCAATTTCGTATCCTCCACGGCCTATATGGATTGTCTCCCGGGATGGCTGGTGCGTTACAACGGATTGAAGTTCCCGCTGTCGTATGCGGCAGGCTCCTCATGGACCTTGTCCAAACTCAAAGACAAATATGTCAACAGCCGTTACTCGGTTTTCGATATCAGACGTCCGGAAGGGCTGACGCGGGTGCCCGTCGCCGAACTGCCGGAAAGCGGCGCCAAGATTGATTACCGCGGTCTGCTCTATTCGCCTTTCGGCAATTCCATCGTCGCGGATTTCGCACAGCAGGTTGTCGCCAACGAATCGTTGGGAAGCGACGAGGCCGTGGACATACTGAACGTGTGTTTCGACGCGTCGCGTTACGTGTGCCGCAGATACGGCCCCGAGTCTATGGAGACGGAGGATATGCTTTACAGGCTCGATGCCGATATTGCGGATTTGATAAACGGCATAACCAAACAGGTCCCGCTTGACAGGGTGCTTTTCGTTATTGCATCGGACCACGGTTCGAGCGACTCGTACGATGCCGGAGCCAAGGCCGCCGACCGGTTCAATGCCGACCAGTTCAAGGTTATTATGAACAGCTTTCTCAGCGTACAGTTCGGAGTGGGCGAGTGGGTGCTCGATTACATAGACCGGCAGCTCTATCTGAATCACAATCTGATTTATCAGAACAATCTTTCGCTGAAAGATGTTCAGGACCGGGCGGCGAATTTCGCCTTGCAGTTCCGCGGAGTGTCGCATGTGCTGACATCGTCCGCCATGCTGGGAGGTTATTTCGGCGACTCTTACGGGGAGAAGATGCAGAACAGCTTTTATCCGCGCCGCGCCGGCGATTTGATGATAAATCTCATGCCGGGGTGGATTCAGGAGCGCGATGATGCCAAAGCGCTTTCCGGTTCCATGTACGATTACGATACGCGCGTGCCGCTGATGCTGCTCGGCTGGAAGATTCCCGCAGTGCGCAGTGACGAGGAGGTGGATATGACATGTCTGGCCCCCACTCTGGCACGCATAATGCAAATCAACCGCCCGATAGCTTCGTCGGGGCACACGATATCGGGTGTCGATAACGTTTTAAACAGCATAAACTGAAAATGGAAGACAAAGTTCAGCAGGAAATTATCGAGGAGTTTTCGGTGTTCGAGGATTGGCTCGACAAGTATGATTATCTGATTGAGTTGAGCGATTCGCTTCCTCCGATAGATGCGGCGCACCGCACGCAGCAGTACGCCATAAGCGGGTGCCAGTCCAGAGTATGGGTGGATGCCCGTCTCGATGAGGACGGAAAGGTGTTTTTCTCGGCAGACAGCGACGCCATAATAACCAAAGGTATCGTGGCGCTGCTCGTGAGAGTTTTCAACGGCCGCACACCGCAGCAGATTCTCGATACGGACCTGTATTTCATAGAACGCATAGGATTGAGCGAAAATCTGTCGCCCACGCGGGCCAACGGATTGCTCGCCATGGTGAAACAAATGCGGATGTATGCACTGGCATTCGCCGGAAAAACAAAAGATTGAAACGATATGACGCCTCAGGATATTTTGAAGGTGGAGCAGGATATAGTCCTGACACTGAAAAATATATATGACCCGGAGATTCCTGTGAACATTTATGACCTGGGTCTTGTTTATGAAATAGATTTCACGCCCGACGGAGTAGCCTCCATACGTATGACTCTTACGGCGCCGAATTGCCCTATGGCCGATATGCTGCTCGAAGATATAAATCGGGAGGTCGGCAAAATCGATGGCGTGAAAGAGGTGAATGTGATACTGACATTCGAACCGCCCTGGGACAAGAGTATGATGTCCGAGGAGGCCATGCTGGAATTGGGTATTATGTAGGTCGCAGTGTTTTAAGTGTCGATAGGGAAGTGGAGCGGGAATCAGGAAACGATACACGGCTGTTGGAGTTGATGTGGCGGTTCGGTGTCGCTGTCGAGCGCGATTTTGTCTCCGCATCGGGACAGCGGGTGAGTGTCGTGTATCCCGGAGAGCATCATTTCTCCACGCATTCGGCTCTTGGAGCCGAGGTGGTTATCGACGGAGTGGTGAGCCGTGGCGATGTGATTTTCGGAGCTGCGGAGGACCCGGCCGGCAGAGCTGTGTTGCATGTTGTAGACAGAGCGTGCACGCCGAGACTCGATTGGCGCGGGGTGCCTATGTGTCAGATTAGTATCGAGATAGACGATTATCTGAAAGAACGTTTCGGGACGCTTCTCGCCGGAGCGGAGCAGGCTTCGTGCGCCGGAGCGATTGCCGAAATGAACGATGCGGACAGAACCGGTTTTTATACGGGGCTGCTGCTCGACCGTCTTGCACGTAAAGCCGATGAAATAAAGAAAATATACATAGAGTCGGATTATGACTGGGCGCAGGCGCTGTATGTGATGTTGCTGCGCTCTATGGGCGACAACAGAAACAAGGAGCCTTTCTTGGAAATCGCGCGTCGCGTGCCGTTCGTGACGCTTATGCGTGAGAAGTCTTCGGTGCAGGCTGTGGAGTCGCTGCTGCTCGGGGTGTCGGGACTGCTTATGGAGTATGATACGGACGATTACGTGACGGCTCTGTCCCGCGATTTCGAATATTTCTGCCATAAGTACTCAGTCCGGCCGCTGAAACCCGCGCAGTGGAATCTCGCCAGGATAAATCCCCAGAATCATCCCGTGATGCGTCTTGCGGAACTGTCGGCTCTGGTGTGCAAGCCCGAATTCGTATTTTCGGCCATATTGGAGTGCCGCAGTGCGCAGGATGTGCTGGACATATTCTCGGCCGAGGCGTCGGATTATTGGCAGACGCATTTCCTGCCCGGCCGCGAGAGCCGGTACACGCATAAGAAAATAGGACCTGACAAGGCTTATCTTATTGGTATAAATCTGATAGCGCCGTTTATATTCGCGTATTCCGATTCGCGCAACGACGAGCGTGGCAGGATTGTCGCATTGGAGCTTCTGGAATCTCTGCCTGCCGAGAGCAATTCGGTTACCAGGAAATGGAATGCCGGCGGAGCGAGCATGCTCAGCGCGCTGGATTCGCAGGCCGTGTTGCAGCTCAATAACGAATTGTGTGTTCCGAAGTTGTGCGAACGGTGTCTGATAGGGCGCAGACAGATAAAAAAGAGCATGTCCGAATTTGTGTTAGGCGAAAAAAGGTGTAACTTTACACTCTCTAAATAAATAACGTATCGAATGAATATTGTAGCATCTCTGTTGAAGTTCTTCTTCGGGTCGAAAAGCGAAAAAGACCGCAAGGAGGTAGAACCGTATATTGTGGAAATCAAGAAAATTTATCCGCAGATAGAGGCTTTGAGCAATGACGGGCTTCGTGCGCGCAGTGCGGCTCTCAGACTCTCCATCGCCGAGTTCATCAAGGACGAGGAGGATAAAATAGTCGAGTTGAAAGCCCGGCTTGAACTGCCCGAAGTGGCTTTGGACGAGAAGGAGGAGATTTCGCGTGAAATAGACAAGCTCACTCTGCGTATCGACGAGAAGATTGAGGAGAAACTCGACGCCATTCTTCCGGAGGCTTTTGCCATAATGAAGGATACGGCACGCCGTTTTGCCCAAAACGATACGGTTGAGGTCACGGCGACGGATTTCGACCGCAACCTTGCAGCCAAAAAGGATTTCGTGACCATTCAGGGTGACAAGGCTGTGTATTCCACCACATGGACTGCCGGCGGAAATCTGGTCAAGTGGGATATGATTCATTATGATTGTCAGCTGTTCGGCGGCGTGGTGCTTCACAAGGGCAAGATTGCGGAGATGGAGGGTGTGTAAACACCCCTCTTTGGAGCCTTGCCGTGAATGAGGCTCATCGGAACGCCTATCGAGCTGCGCATGAAAATACCCCTGCCGCCCTTATGCCGTCCCCCTCGCCGCAAAAGGGCAATCCGCCTGGCACTTGACTCATTGCTCGCGGGAATAAATGAGTTGCCATATTCAGCCGATTAGAATAAGATAGAGACAGGAAAAGGTACAAGGAGGCACGAAAATGGAAAAACTGCATATAAGCGAAAACGGCAGATATCTGCTGCAGGGCGATAAACCTTTCTTCTGGCTGGGAGATACAGCATGGCTGATGCTGCAGAAACTCAGTGAGGAAGAGATGCGAACTTATTTGAGAAACCGTGCGGAGAAAGGATATAACGTGATCCAGACGGTATTGGTCCATACGCTTCCCGGCGTGTCTGAGAGCGGCTGCTCCCTGGCTCCCGGTATAAAAAATATAACAGATAAGACTTATTGGGATTTTGTGGACAGAGCGCTGGATATGGCGGAGGAATTGGGGCTGTATC
>CAYXGF010000022.1:0-26403 GCA_964464465.1 uncultured Alistipes sp.
CACGCATGACCTTCTTGCGGATGGCCTCGTCGCTGTCCGACAGGAACACGCCGTTGCCCTCGCTCTTGCCCATCTTTCCGGAGCCGTCCAGACCCGGAATCTTGACCAGCTCGTGACCGAAATTATACGGCTGGCTCTCGGGGAAATAATCCACGCCGTAGAACGTATTGAAACGGCGGGCGTAGAGGCGCGTCATCTCCAAATGCTGCTCCTGGTCCTTGCCAACGGGCACCTTGTCCGCCCTGTGCAGAAGAATGTCGGCGGCCATGAGAACCGGATAACACAGCAGACCGGCATTCACATTCTGAGGCTGCTTGCGTATCTTGTCCTTGAAGGAGGCCGTACGTTCCAGCTCGCCGACATACGCGTGCATGCTGAGCAGAAGCGAGAGTTCGGTCACCTGCGGAACATCGCTCTGTATGTATATGGTAGCCACATCGGGGTCAAGTCCGGCCGCAAGATACTCGGACAGCACGTTTGTAACGTTGCCGTGCAGAATCTTGGGGTCGGGATGTGTAGTGAGCGAATGATAGTCGGCTATGAAAAAGAAGCAGCGCGCCTCATGCTGCATCTTTATGAAGTTCTTCAACGCACCGAAGTAGTTGCCCAGATGCAACTGTCCGGTAGAACGAATACCACTTAAAACGGTTTCCATAAATAGTTGTCAATTATTTTTCCATGTCCTGAATGAAACGGCCGCAGACCGGAACCCGTCCCGCACTGCCGTCACTTTTTCCATGGTGCAAAGATACGAAAAGTCGAGCGCAGAGCCAAACAAAGTTTGGATATGCCGAGACATCGTATCTTCGACCGAAGGTCAAAGATACGATTAAGCGAGCGCAATGCCAAATTTATTTATGCATTGCAGAGCGGGAGTATTTTAGGCGGAGCCAACGATACGATTAAGCGAGCGCCAAAGCAAGCTCGCTTGCATTTTGCCGAAACGGAGTATCTAAACAAGGTATTACAGCAAGTCGCATTCAACCGGTTCACAATGCGGGCAAGGAGCCTGCGAAGGTTATGCGCGAATGCAATGAGCGGGCCTTCGCGAGGCGAGGCTCCGGCCCGCGCGGCTCCACGGAGCCGCCTCTGCCACGACGGTCAATCCCGATATATTGACATCATGCGACATATTGCACTTGCAGAAAAGAGGTTGTACCTTTGCGACCTGCAAAAAACAGGCGCAAACAGATTACAGAAGGAAAACACAGACATATGAACAGAGACGGACTCGATTTCGGCAATGAGAAGATAGGCAGGCTTTTCCGGGCATTGTTCTTTCCGACGCTGGTAGGCATGGTGTTCAACTCCGTGCTGAACATCTGCGACGGCATGTTCGTCGGGCATGGCGTGGGCAGCAATGCTCTGGCGGCAATAAATATCGTAGCACCGCTGTTCCTCACATGCGCCGGCATAGGACTCATGTTCGGAGCGGGCGCATCGGTAATAGGCAGCATCCGGATGGCCGAGAACAACATCAAGGCCGCAAAAATCATTATGACGCAGGCATACATTGCCGGAGCCGTCATATTCGGACTTATAATTCTCGCATCTCTGCTCTTCACCCGCCCCGTGCTGTATGCCCTCGGATGCAGCCCTGTATTGGAGCCTTACGCAACGGATTACCTTTTATGGCTGCTGCCGGGACTCTTTTTCTTTTACCTGCAATGCGTCGGAATGATGCTCATCCGTCTGGACGGCTCTCCGAAATACGCCATGTCGGTACAGGTCGTATGCGCAGTGATAAACATATTGCTCGACTATCTGATGGTATTTCCCCTGCATATGGGCATCAAGGGCGCCTCGATTGCAACATCGCTGTCTTGCATTCTCGGCGGCTCGATGGTCATCATATACTTCCTGTGCCTGTCATCGCAACTGAAATTCTATCGGCTCAAAATGTCCGTCAAGTCTCTGCGTCTGTCCCTGCGAAATATCGGATACATGGCAAGAATCGGAACACCCACATTTCTCGCCGAAATCACACTGGGCATCACCATGGTGACAGGCAACTTCATGTTCATGAAGTATCTGGGAGAAAACGGCGTGGCGGCTTTCAGCGTCGGATGCTACCTCTTTTCGATTATGTTCTCTATAAGCGAAGCCGTGGCCCTCGCCTCGCAGCCCATCATCAGCTTCAACTACGGAGCAAACCGTAAAGACCGTGTCAGAAAGACACTCCGCCTCTCCATCATAACCGCCATAATATGCGGGCTGTCCATCTCCGCCATAATGTGGTTCGGCGCAGAGTCGCTGACACTGCCGTTCCTGTCCCCGGACACACCCGCTTTCGGATTTGCAGCAGAAGGCCTGCCGCTCTTCGGCACATGCGCAATCCTGTTTGCTATAAACATCACATTCATCGGCTATTATCAAAGCACAGAGCAAGCGCTGCGGTCAAGCATATACACGCTTCTGAAAGGTGCCGTATTCCTGATACCGTGTTTCATTGTCCTGCCGCACATCACCGGCATCCGCGGCCTGTGGCTCGCAGTGCCCTTTGCAGAACTGCTGACACTGATTCTAATCGTCGTTCTGTACCGCAAGCAAGTCAGAAATCAAGATTAGCACGCCAAGCGGCGCAATCCCGGCAGAACTGTAATACCGATTATAATCCCCAGGCAGCACTTGTACTCAGCCTTGGCAACTACGCCCTCGGGGTCAGCATGTCCCGCAGCTTCACCTGCCCGCCGCCTTCCGACCCGCAGATGAGCGAGCCTGTAAAATATCTACGGGAATCTATCTTCTGGGATTTGCGGCATTACCCCGACGTATTTTTTCGATATCTTTCGGAAGACGCGTTTTCGGCGCTCTAAGATAAGGACATCCCGGATTATATACAGATGTCCTTATACTGTCCGGAATGTCCGGATACACACATTTATCGAATATATTACAAGCTGAAAACAGGTTCCTTACACAATAATCTGCGGGACTATACTCATATCTGACAGCACGACCTCCAAAATGCCCGTAAAGTATTAATGAACTGCGCAATGTGCCTATTGAAAATAATGGATATAGACACAATCTGTATGTCTCTCCAACACGAAGTATCTCTCCTCCCTGCGGTCTCTCCATCTCCTGCCGGGAATAAATCTTAAATATAGAATCTCCCCTCTGGGCATAAATGATATACATGCTGTCATACAAATCTATTCTCCGTATCCTGAAATTATCTATCAGGCTATCATAGCATATCTGAGCAGAGACCGGTTGCACAATGCTTGAACAGAAAACAGCTGCTATCCCTGCCGCCAGTCCGAATAAAAAATTTTTGCGCGATTTCATCCTGTATCTGTTTTATCACTGCCGTATAACGCCAGAAAAGTCCGGGTACGTCGCACCTTCCCCTTGTAAAGATAAACATTCTGGCGGCTATATACAATTCCACATCTTGTCAGTATACCGGAAGTCGCGCGTACAAGACCTTCCACAAAAACGGCCGTAATACAGGAATCCGGGACAGGTTAAGCGCATATATATGCACTCGCCCTACTCCTCCTTCCTGCGGACAAGAGAGGCCTGATAGGCAGCTTCCTGTTCGGCCTCACGGCGCTCCACACGTTCGGAGAGACGGATACTGAGTTCGTACAGTCCGTACAATGGCAAAGAAACAAGTATAAGCGAGAAAATATCAGGAGGTGTAATAATTGCAGCCACAACCATCAGAAGAACCATGGCGTGACGCCGGTACTTGCGCAGAAACGCAGAAGACACAAGCCCCATCCGCGTAAGGTAATAAATCAGCAAAGGCAACTGAAACATGGCCGCACAGGCAATCGAGACGATGATTACGGTCGAGAAATAATCACCCACGTCAATCATATTCGTAATCGAGGGGCTGGCCTGGTAACCTATAAAGAAATTGACCGAAAGCGGAGCCATGATGAAGTATCCGAACAACAGCCCTGCAAAAAAGCAGACCGACACCCACAGGACGAACATGCGCGTACCGGAAATCTCGCGGGGAGTGAGTGCGGGACGGACAAACTGCCAAATCTCCCAGAGGAAATAAGGCATGCCCAGAGCCAGAGCGACAACGAACGACACCTTCATGTGCAGGTTGAACTGGCCAGCCATATAGGTGTTGATGGTATAGAAATCCAGTTTCTGCAATCCGAGGGAATCGGGGTCCACACTAAGCGACGTGTGCGCCCAGCCGTTAATCCACATACACAGAGCCTGAAACTGCGCGCCAATCCACAGGAAAAGCCTGTTGGTCGGGAAATCAGGTCTCTGGGGGCCGAACAGGACAGTATCGATTATGAAACCCTTGAAACAGAATGCGACGACCATAATGATGAATACAGCCGCTACGCTCCGCATCAGATGCGGGCGCAGAGCATCGATATGCTCGAAAAAAGTCATCTCGGCCGACTCTTCCTCCTGCCGCTTGCTCATTGTCTTTTACTGTACAAAGTTATCCTAAGTTCCGTGCGCACACACGTCCGCCGGAACAAAAAGATTTACTCCTTGCTGTCGGAATCTATCTGTTTGGGTTCGGAAGGTTTGTTTTCCACACTGTAATCAGTATTGATGGCGTCTTTGAATTCCTTGACACCGCGGCCCATACCGCGCATGATTTCGGGAATTTTCTTTCCGCCGAAAAGAAGTATGACTACAAGTACGATTATAGCAATCTGCCAAACCCCAACAACACAAGGTAAAAACATGGTTCTCGATTTTTAGAATTTATAATATAACGTAACAAATATAATGTTTAATATTCATTTCTGCAAAAAAAAGGTCCGCCTCCGGAATTTCGGAAGCGAACCTTTTTAGAATATGTGTCAACAGAGTGCGCTATTTGCTTTTCTTCGAAGACTTGACAGCCTTGGCAGGAGCAGCCTCTGCACTCATGTCCTTGATACGGATATTGCGGAACTTGACGCCGGCACCGTGACCGAGGAAACCGATATGTCCGCTCTTGTTGAACAGACCCGGGTGGTTTCTGTGGTCCACCGTATATTCGTTGCGCGAAGCGCCCTCGGGAGCCACATTGTGTCCCTGGCAGGCCTCACGGATATTGCCGTCGACGATAACCTCACCGTTTACAGTGATTTTGAGGTTGTCACCGATAGCCTGCACCTCGTAAGTGTTCCATGTTCCGAGTTCGGGCGACACCTGTCTTTTGGCAGGAATGATACCGTAGACCGAACCGTTCACCTGATACTCGCGCAGACCTTTGTAGATAGGCGAGTCGTGGTGCAGAATCTGAATCTCCATTCCCTCGTAGGCAGCATCCACGCCCATCGGGGTACGGATACCGACACCGTTGTTCACGCCATCCTTAACGAAGCAGAACTCGAAACGGTAGATGAAGTCGCTGTACTCCTTAACGGTATAGAGGTTTCCGCCGCCACCGTACTGAGCGGTAACATAGATGGTTCCGTCGACAGGAATATAGTCCGTCGTGTTGCCGGTCCACTTGTGCATCGAAGTTCCGTCGAACAGCACCTCGAAGCCCTCGGCCTTCTCCTCGTCCGAAAGCTCGAACACCGGAGTCGAAGGAAGCTCGTTGAGATAGAAATCGCGGAACTGCACAGGAGCGGAAGCAATAAGTTCTATCTGACCTTTCACATAAGCCGGAATATTTCTATCATAGACATTCTCCAAAATAGCGTTCTTGATAACGGGAACACCGTTGATTTCGGCATTCACACGGTCGTTGACAACCTTAACGTAGAGAGTGTTCCACTCACCAACCTTGTTGTCGGCCTGAGCCAGCGACTTGTCAGCCGATTTCTGGTTGCCTGCCAGTGCGCCCGAGTTCTCTCCGCCCAGATTTATCTGCGGAATAGAACGTATTCCGAGACCGGCCTGAGCATCGGACTTCCAGTCGATGAACATCTCGAAGTTTTCGTAGTCCTTGTTTGTTCCGATAACGCTCGCACCCTGGCCGGCATACTCTATGCCGTCAGCGGTAGCAGTCCACAGGGCGGCAGCGGCAGCATCGGCCTCAGCCTGCATCTTGACCAGTTTCTTGGCCTTCAACGAAGCCTTGGTCAGAGGGTCGATAACAGCACCCCAGGCATCGGTCGTTCCGTCAAATACGGATACATAACCCTGCTCCTTGACACGGGGCAGAATCTTTCCGTTGATTTCGTCCACGGCATATCCTGCATCGGCGGCACTCGGATTGTCCTTTCTCTCCTGGTCGTAAACGTCGCGAGCCTTTTCAAGGGCTTTCTTGACGGCAGCACCGTTAAGGTCCGTATTCTTGCTTGCGATGTTCTTCACTGCGGCAGCGGCAGCGGTAGCCCCCTGCTTGTCATCGAGATATTTTGCAGCCAGAAGGAGTCCGTGCAGAGAACGGGTGTCGGAAAGAGCCGACAGAACCGAACGCTGAACGCCGGCCGAAGGAGCAGCCTCCAAAGCCTTGCGGTAGAGCTGATATTTCTGAACGCCGGTAAGCGTCTCCGAAGCCTTGACCATAGAAGTGTAGCGTGCCAGAGCCTTGTCCTTGCTGTCGGCATCCTCAACAGCCATACCGTAAAGGATGTCTATCATGGCAGGATTCTCAACCTGCAACAAAGCGGCGAAAGCCTCTTTCTTGTCAGCCGAACGGTATCCTTTCAGCAACTCGTCGATAGCAGCCTTGTTACCGGCCTGAGCCAGCACGGGATAATAGAGCGACTTGTTGTTCGAAGAAGCCATGCGGGCAGCTATCTTCGCATACTGCTCGTCAGCTGGAAGCGAAGCCAGAGAGTTTTTCATACCTGCCTGAATCTTGGTAGCATACTCTTTCGGAGCTTTCTCCATGAGCTGGCTGAGTCTGTCGAAGTCGGCCGGAGAAGACACGCCCGAAAGAGCGTCGTAAGCGGCACTGCTGACAGCCTTGTCCGAAGAGCCGATAAGGTCGTACACCTTAGGAGCGGCCTTGCTGATGCGGCGTTTCGCAATCATCGGCAGAACGGCAGCCTGAGTAGCGGCATCACCGTCCAAAGCAGCTACGAGGCCCTCCGATGCGTCGCCGTTGAAGGCGAGCAGGGCTGCGGTAGCGGCAGCATTGTTCTTGCCTCCGATTTCAGCTACGAGAGCGTCGAGAGCGGTCTTGCCGCCGATTTTGCCGGCAGCAGCGATTGCAGCTTCGGCAACAGCCTGATTGTCGGAGGAAATCTTGGCTACGACAGCATCAATCTGGCCTTCCACATGATTGGCGCCCAGGAAATTGATAATATCAATCTTGGCCTCGTCAGAAACGGAAGCCATCTTCTTGGCAACGGCGGCATACACCTGCTCGTCGGCAATCTCTGCTGCGGCGAGCAGAGCGCCGTTACGATAAGCGCGGTCGCTGTCGTTCAGGGCAGTCGTTATGTAAGAGAGACCGTTTTTGCCGTTGACCTGCATGATTACATCCAGAGCGGCACTTCTGATATTCGATTTTTTGGTAGCTTTCAACAACGATTTGGCAGCACCTTCGGCAGACTTCTTGTCTCCGGAAGCGACCAGCGTATTGAGAAGGTTGATGTATGCAGACGTAGCGTCCGTAACCTCGAAATCATAACCGGCCTTGGAAGCTGCGGCAGCAAGAGTCTTCAACGAAGCCTTGGTACCGCACTGACCCAGCGCATAATAGATTGCCGAAAGAGTCTGGTCATCGGCGGTGTTGGCCCACGTAAGAAGCGTAGGCTCAGCCTCCGAAATGCCCTTCTTGGCAACAGCATACGCCAGGGCAGCCTTGGAAGCGGCATCGTTCTCCACCAGATTGAGAATAATCTCCTCGGTTCCGGGAGTCGAAATCAAACCGCGAATAGCATAGTCGGACAGATACTCGTCGTTGACGTATTTCACGAACAGAGGAGCATCGTCGACAGTTGCGCAAATCTGCAAAAGACTCATCAGGAATGCCTTGTTGGCCTTGTCGCTGCATTTCTCGATAGCGGCTTTAAGACCCTGGGCAACCTGTGCGCGAGCAGCCTGCTTGCCTTCGGCAGTAACATAGTCCACAACGCCGCCCAGAGCATACTCCACTGTCGCGTTCTGACCTTCGGCAGCGGGGACCAGCATGGCAGCCAGAGTCTCGATACCGGCAGCACCGGTAGAGGCGATTTCTGACATGACGTTGTTATACGTTCCGACACGCTCGGCGGGCAGCTGAGCCAGACCGTCGGCGATAATCGTTTCCGCAGTACGCTGTCTTGCGTCCTGCGCATTCATGGCAAACGGCGCGAGAGCCAGTGCCAGTATTATAAATAACTTCTTCATAATCGTTTGTTTTTCTTTCTCTGATTCGGAGCGTTTAGATTTTCCACGGGCCGCGCATCGGCTGGTCGAGCAGGCGGTTGGCCGCATCGTCACCGATAAACGTCTGGGTAACGGGGTCGAAATTGAGCGTACGGTTCAGACGCAGAGCGCAGATAGCCATATTGACTATCGTACAGCTGTGGTGTCCGTTCTTCTCGTTGAGAGCGAACTTCTCACGGCTGTTGATACATCCGATGAAGTCCGTATTCTGCGGTTCGGGATCAGGGAGTTCCGAAATGGTGTTCATGATGTCCGGAGCCGGCTTGCCGTTGAGCTCGACCTCGAATCCTTTGTAAACCTTGCCGTTGGGACCTTCGATGTAAGGCACCTTGCCTGCGCTCTCGAAGCCCTCGCCTTCCAGAATTATCTGGCAGCCGTCGGCATATGTATAGGTAATCTTGCGCCAGATTCCGATAGCATCGGGATGCTGCTGCGGAGCGTCGACCTCAACCTTGATAGGCGAAGTCTCGTCCTTGCCCAGAATGTACTGAACAGGGTCGATATAGTGCTGGCCCATATCGCCCAGACCGCCTCCGTCGTAGTCCCAGTATCCGCGGAACGTCTGATGGGTACGGTGTTCGTTGTAAGGCTTGTACTGAGCCGGACCGAGCCACATGTCGTAATCGAGATTCGACGGAACGGTCTCGGGTTTGAGGTTCTCCTTGCCCACCCAGAAGAATTTCCAGGTGAAACCTGTGGCGCCGGAGATGCGCACTTTCAGAGGCCATCCGAGAAGACCGCTGTCGACGAGCTTTTTAAGCGGCTCGACAGTGGTTCCCAGGCCGTAGAACGTATCCTTGAAACGGAACCATGTGTTCAGACGGAAGATACGGTTGTTCTGCTTCACAGCCTCCATGACTTTCTTGCCCTCGCCTATGGTACGCGTCATAGGCTTCTCGCACCAGATATCCTTGCCGGCTTTCGCAGCCTCGACAGCCATAATGGCATGCCAGTGGGGAGGCGTGGCGATATGAACGACATCCACATTGGGGTCGTTAATCAGGTCGCGGTAGTTGTGATAAGCCTGCAACTTGCCGAAATTCTTCTTATCGGCAGCAGTCTGAGCAATTTGCAGGTGCTTCGAATCCACGTCGCAAATCGACACCAGACGGCAGTCCTTGCCGCTCGTGAAATGATACGAGCTGCGTCCAATACCGCCCACACCGATAATACCTTTTGTGAGCTGGTCGCTCGGTGCTACGAAATTAGGGCCGCCCAACACGTTGCGCGGAACGACCGTCAAAAGTGCGGCGCCGCCCAACGACTTCAAAAAATCTCTTCTGTTGATTCCCATAAAGATCGGTTTTAAAATAATATGATTTTTAGTGTATTTACAATTGAAAATGGCCCGATTCGCACGCGCACATATTTGTACAAAGGTAGCTGTTTTCTAACAAAAAAACAACTATCTTTACAACAAAAACAGATTTTTTCATCCGGCAAAAAACGGATGAAAGCATATTTCAGGGCTTTAACCGACCTATCTTATTCTGTCGAGCGAACGCACCAGAGCCTCGTCGCGTCCCACGGCACGCATGGCCATCACGCAAAGCACCAGCGCGGGCACGAGCAACAGCAGCGTATGGGTCTTGGAGCTGCCGTACACAGCGGAAGAGGCAAGATTATTGTACGACGAGAATACATAATAGGACTCGAAAAGCAACGCCCCGACAAGCAGAGCGCACTCCGCGCCGAGCAGCCTTATCTGAACGAGTCTTTTTTTGTACAGGAATACCGTCACGAGCGGCAGCAGCGCCGATATTGCGAGAAGCGCGGCCGAGCAGCCGGCCCACCAGGTCACGGTGACCGCCTCACCGCCTATGCGCAGGCCGTAGCTCATCAGCGCCATATCCGTATCGGACATGGTGAAACGGGCCATCGGCAACAGCATCACAACGGATACCAGGACACAGACGGCCAGCATGTAAAGTGTTTGAATTCTCTGAATCATCGTCTATCTGATTTTTCTGTCAATCGTATATTTATTTCTGTCCGAAGAGTTCCGGTTGATAAGCTCGCCCAGAAAACCGGCCATAAACAGCTGCACGCCGAGCACAACGGCGAGCATGGCCACGAAAAAGAGCGGCTGCTCGGTAACCGGACGAAGCGGCATCGCGTGAAACTGCTTGTAGAGTTTTTCGGCAATCAGCCACACCGTCGTGCCACCGCCCAGCAGAAACATGAGCGTACCCAGCGAGCCGAACATATACATCGGCGAGCGGCCGAAGCGCGAGAGGAACGTAACGGTTATCAAATCGAGATAACCCTTCACCATACGCTCCATGCCGAACTTCGAGACGCCGTACTTGCGCGCCCTGTGATGCACCTCCTTCTCTCCGATACGGCGGAATCCGGCTCTCGACGCCAGAATGGGGATATACCGGTGCATCTCACCGAACACCTCTATGCCCTTGACCACCTTGCGGCGATAGGCTTTCAGCCCGCAGTTGAAATCGTGAAGTTTTATCCCAGACACCGCCCGCGCCGTAGCATTGAAAAACTTGCTCGGAAGAGTCTTGCCTATCGGGTCGTAACGGCGCTTCTTCCACCCCGACACGAGGTCGTAGCCCTGTTCCGTTATCATGCGGTACAGCTCCGGTATCTCATCGGGCGAGTCCTGCAAGTCAGCATCCATCGTTATCACCACATCTCCCTCCGCAGCCTCGAATCCGCAGTACAGGGCCGCAGACTTGCCGTAGTTGCGGACAAATCCCATAGCACGCAACTGCCCGTACTCTCCTCCGAGCTGCTCGATGACACTCCACGAACCGTCGTCGCTGCCGTCGTCTATCATTATAACCTCATAGGAGAAACCCTCGCGGCGCATCACCGCGTCTATCCACTGCATCAGTTCGGGCAGCGACTCCCGCTCGTTGTAAACGGGCACTACCACCGAAATATCTTTTCTGTCGTTAACGCTCATCGTCAATCACGTTTTTCCGGTTCCGAGGGCTCTTTTTTCAGGAATACCGACATCACGATACCCATAATTCCGCCCTTCACACCAAGATTGAAAATTTCCGAAAATATAAGGAACAAAGGACTGGTAAGCAGGCGTTCCGACATTTTGCGGGCCATGTCGAGTGTCTGCGCGTCAGGAATCGTCTGAGACATAACATCGAAAGCCTTACACAACTGCTCGCGGTAATATTCCGGTGCTATGAACGCCCTCAGAATAAAATCGCCGGCACCTGCCGCAATGCCCGTAAAAAACATCAGCGCGAAAACAAAGCCCACGCTGCGCCCGAAAGTGTAGCCGCCTCCGTCCGCAGACGCGGCATTGCGTCTGCCCGTAATGGATATTCCGGCGCAAAGCACCGCAAAAAGCATCATCTCCGAAATCCAGGCCCTGCCTTCGAGCCTCAAAGCCCACGAAAGCAGACTGACCGCGAACACCGCTACTCCGAGCAATAGTCCGCAATTTGCCGCACGGCTCCAAAAAAGTCTGTCACTCATAATCGTCCTCTCTCCATTTTCCAATCATTTCAATTCCGCCGCACCCTGCCGTATTATCAGCTCCCCGCCGCCGGTCATATCCACGACCGTAGTCGGCATAAGCGCGCCGCATCCTCCGTCCACTACGGCATCAACATGTTTTCCGAACTTCTCGTCCAGCAGTTCCGCATCGGTCATATACTCCGCATCATCGCCCGCGCAACGCACCGACATCGAGAGCAGCGGCGAACCCGAATACTCAACCAGCGCCCGCGCCACGGCATTGTCCGGAATCCGCACACCAAGAGTACGCCTTTTTCCCAGCACTCCGGCAGGCATGCGCGACAATGCCGGCAGGATGAAAGTGAAACATCCCGGAGTATTGCGCCTCAACACCCGGAACGCCACATCGTCCACCTTCGCATACCCCGCCACAGTGGATATTGAGTCGCACACCAGCGTCAGCGAACGCCTGTCCCGGTCCCTGAGGGCGCACATACGCCTGACACCGGCCTCGCTTCCCGCACTGCAACCGAAAGCATAGACTCCGTCGGTGGGATATATGATTACCCCGCCAGCCGAGAGTATCCCGGCAACCTGTCGCAGGGCCTTCTCAGAAGGATTTTCCGGATATATTCTTATTCGCATAACCTGTCCACCTGCTGTCTTATGGCCAAATCGCACACCGGACAGAATTCCTCTATTTTATGCAGGTTGTTCATCAGACAGTTGGGCCACGGACGATACACGCCCTTGGAGACGTAACCGCCGCCCTCGTACACGCCCAGCACGCGCGCGCCGCCGGCCGAAAGTGGTGTCGGGACAGGCACCGAAGCGTCCATCATGCGGCTCCAATCCTTCGATGCGAAATCTACGAGCGTGGTCAGATTGGGTTCCCACGGCTCCACATCCGAAGGATACATGTCATTGTAGGCCACGCCTCCGACATACTCGTCCGCCAGCCCGGCGAACAGATGCCCGAACTCGTGGACATACACGCGGCCGGTCGACTGCGGATGATTGGCGGAAGATATGCCGTAGAAGTTGTATATTCCGCCTCCGCCGTATTTGGCCGTATTGGACAGTATGTATATGCAGTCATACGGAACGTTCGCCGCAATCTCCCTTATGCGCTGGAAGTCCTCGACGGTCTGATAACGCTCTATGCCGAATGTCCAGAAAGTCGCCCCCACGGCCGTGCGCAGCCACACATCCTGACCGGGCATAGTGACACCGCTGTCCTGCGACGGCGCCCACACTCCGCGCACATTGAACCTGCCGCGAAGCGAATTGTAAGGCGGGAACGCGAAAAGTTCGTCGACGAATCTGCGGCATGCCTTCTCGAAAGCCTCCCGCTCGCCCTCCGCATAACCTTCGGGCAAAAGAACTATATCGACACATCTGTCCGTCGGACCGGAATTCAGCACGTCGAACGTTTCAAGTACACCTCCGCTGCGGCGTATGAAGCCGCGGTCGGGGTATATCTCCTGCGAAAATCCCAGACGGAACTGTTTGGTGCTGTCCCTGCAATACAGCTCTATACGCACCGGAACCTTGGGGAAGGGGAACACGACGGACTCCGGCATGCAGCGAGAATGCACGCTCGCCTCATCCGTTGTGAGCCACTCGTTGAAGAGCGTATTGTAGCCGCGCGAATAAATCACCCCGCCGCTCCGCAGGTCCACTATGCGGAACATCTGGTTGCCGTACATGGTGGTGTCGACCAAATAACGTGTCGAGCCTCCCCAGTGCGGCTCGCGCACGAGTTCGTCGAAATGATAACTCTCGGGAGCGCCTCCGCCTCCGCAATGATAAAACTCGAAACGCATGGTCGCGTTCTCGAAATATTCGTCGAAGCCGCCGAACGACAGCAGCGGGCAGACAGCCAAAACAGACAACAGTAACAACCGCCTCATGATTCCCTTATTTTAAATGACTTCCCAGCAGCGAGATGAACTCCTCGCGCGTGCGGTGCTGGGACAGAAACACTCCGGTGAAAGCCGACGTCGTGGTCACGGAGTTCTGTTTCTGCACGCCGCGCATCTGCATGCACATGTGGCTGGCCTCGATTACCACCGCCACGCCCATCGGTTCGAGCACCTCCTGGATGCAGTCGCGTATCTGCACCGTCAGTCTCTCCTGCACCTGCAACCGGCGGGCGAAACACTCCACCACGCGGGCTATCTTGCTCAGCCCCGTGATGCGGCCGTTGGGTATGTAGGCCACGTGCGCCTTGCCGAAAAACGGCATCATATGATGCTCGCACATCGAATACAGCTCTATATCCTTTACCAGCACCATCTGTTTGTAATCCTCGTTGAAGCACGCCGACAGCAGTATGTCGCGCGGATTCTCGGCATAACCCTTGGTCACGAAAGCCATGGCCTTGGCCACGCGCTCGGGAGTCTTCAACAGCCCCTCGCGGCCGACATCCTCGCCCAGAAGCGAGAGTATGGCGCTGTAATGCTCTTTGAGTTTTTCTATCGTCTCGGGAGAATAGGACTCCTCCCTCGTATAAATCGTCTGGTCCATAACACTCCAATATTGCCACAAATGTAACAATTCCCGCGCAGAAAAAAAACTGCACGCCCGAATTACTCTCCCCGCAGGCTCCGCACTCTTGCATTTTTCGGAGACATTGCATATTTTTGTAAAAACGGGCACAGGCACAATGCCCCAAACAGAAGAAACTGCTCCTGCGCTACAAGTGCCGGCGGAGGAGAACAAAACTAAACGCTACTATGTCTAAATTTTGCAGTAAGTGCGGCAATGAAATGGTCGATGCCGCAGTAGTTTGTCCAAAATGCGGATGCGCCGCAGCTCCGGAGACTCTGCCGGAAGACCCGTCCAAATCGAAATACGACTGGCTCGTGGTGTTCCTTCTCTGCTTCTTCCTCGGAGGACTGGGCATACACAGGTTCTATGTCGGCAAAACAGGCACCGGAGTGGCACAGCTGCTCACAGCGGGCGGGTGCGGCATCTGGGCTCTCATAGACCTCATCACGATTGTGATGGGCAAGTTCACCGACAGCGATGACAAAATCATCAAGAGGATTTAAATCGCCGCCATACTTAATCGCAGCCGCAGCACTGTACATCGTTCCGCGACACTCGATTATGCACGGACACACGTTGTGTCTGTTCGACAATCTGTTCGGAGTACGGTGCTGGGGATGCGGTATGGCACGTGCCCTGTGGAGTGTCCTGCACCTGGAACCGGCCGAGGCTTGGAGGTACAACCGCCTCGTAGCAATCGTTTTTCCGCTTCTGTGCATTATCGCCTTTAAGGCCGTGCGCGATGATTTAAGGTCACGCTCTGCCGGACCGCGGCTCAGACAATGCGCTCCGTCGAAGCATGAGCCAGAAGACGCTGCGAAAGATAATCCACTCCCGTAAGCAGTACGACTCCGCACCGTACACCTGCACAGAAACCGGCAGGCTCACAGGCAACTGCCATCAGCACATCGTGCAGGGAAGTTCCGTAACGCTCCATAAAAAGATTAAGCGAATGTGTCTGCGTCAGACGACGCATCTCAAACGGTTCATCCGGGCAAATGCCGTCCGTGATACGCACTCCGTCGCCGCGCAGTCGTGCGAGAACGAAATCCTTGTTCCCGCATCCGGTCCAGTCCACGGCGCGCATCACCATTTCGGGTATCAGAATCCCGCTGTAAAACTCCACCGAACACATCGAATCGATGCGCGCATGACTCTCGATGGCCACAACCGTCCCGCTATCGTCAACGGTAACGACAGCATCCGGCACCAGCTCGCCGGCCCGGTAGACATAATGCGAGGCTACTCTGCGCATATCGAATCGCAGCGCACCGTGTCCGCGGAAATCTCCGTCCGCAACGAATCCTGAACCATATTGGCGGAATCCCTGCGCGCGGCATAAATGTCTATGTAATTATAATAGTCGACCGGCACCGCATAGTCGAAAAGCGAGCGGTACAGCGAGTCCATACCTTTGTCCGCAGGCAGATACCGCTTCACGACAAGTGTATCTATACGCAGGCCGGGATTCTCGAATTTTTTGCCGTACGGATTCAGGTCGAGCACCAGGAAACGAATCGAGGTATCGGCCGCAAAACTGCGTTTGTAACTCTCCCTGACATCGCGTTTGAGCCTGTACACCACATCCGAACGGTGCCGTCCGGCGGAACTGAGCATGTAAAAATCGAAGCGCAGATTATTGTTTCTGTCTGCCGAATCGAGCGCATAGCGGAAAGCGACTTCATAATCCCCAGGCTCAGCAACCGGAATCCGCAGAATCATGCCCGTCGTATCCTTCACCTTCCTGATTCGCAGCAGGGTATCCGTATACACTACCTTTGCGAACCGGCGGCGGGCTATCGCATCGACCGAATCCAGCGCCGCGACACGCCGGCGGAATGCTCCGCTCTCCTCGTCCAGAGCAGTCATCGCCATGTTCACCACGTCGCTCAGACGCGCACTCTTGCGCTTGGAGAAGTTTCCGATTGTATACTGCACGTCCTCGACCGTGTAACCGTACTTTGAGAATATCGGTCCGTAAACATCCACCGTATCCGACTTGATACGGTTGTTGCTTACATACGAATTGGCGAGAAAAGCCTCCCGGAATATCATCGCCAGCTCCTGGTCCGGAATTATGCGCTGCCTGCCGCAGCACACCGCAGCAGCCGCAACTACAAGTACAGACAACAGTCTCGACACCTCACGTCTCATAACATCAAATATGATTTTGAAACCGCTCTGGAAACGGTAAATTTAGCAATTGAATAGTTAATCGCAGCGAACACGGCCACGATACACAGCAGGTCGACCGGTTCTATGACCACAGGGTAGCTGTCTATAAGAAATGTACGGGCAGGAATACGCACTACGCCGAACCATTTCTGAATCAGACACACAAGTATTCCGACAGTCAGCCCTCCGGCAGCCCCCGCACCGCCTATCATCAGCCCCTGGCGCAGGAATACGCTTCGTATGAAAGCGGGCGTGCACCCCATCGCCGACATCGTGCGCACACTGTCGCGCTTGTCGATTACGAGCATCACGAGCGACCCGACAATAGAAAGCGACGCTATGAGCAGCACCATCGCGGCAATAAAGAATATGCCCCATTTCTCATACACCATGATACGGTACACCGACGGCTTCTGCATGTAACGGTCCAGCACCTCGAACTCCGGCCCCGCGATTTCCGAGATGCCGCGCATCGCACGCTGCGTGTCGGCCCCCGGCTGCAAGGCAATCATCAGAGCCGAAGCCTTGTCCGGATAATCGAACAGGGAGCGGGCGAAATCCAGAGAAACGATAACATACTGTCCGTCGGTCTCGGCATCCAGAGCGAACACCCCCGACGGGTACGCCTCGCCGCTGCGGAAAGCGTCCACCGGAAGTATGGCGGAGTAGTTTCCCCGCCTCGGGACATAGAAACGCAGCGGCTCGTAAAAGCTCGTCCGCACGCCCAGCTCGTAAGCTATGCCCTGACCGACAACCGTCTCGTCCAGCTCTCCGTGCAGCAGTCTGAAATCGCCGCGCACAATCATCCCGTCCATCGGGACCACACGCCCGAACCCTCCGTCCACACCGCGCACCGTAGCCGTAATCTGCGAACCCCGGTACTCCAACAGCGCAGCATCCTCCAACACGGCGCTCACGGCACTCACTCCGGCAACGGATGCTACGGCGGCCGTGTCTATGTCCGCCATATCGAACACTTTTCCGCGGGCAGGCCGTACAAGAATCTCCGGATCGAACTCCCTGTACATGGCGCTCACAAGCGTCTCGAATCCGTTGAACACGGACATGAGAATCACCATCGCGGCCACAGGAATGCCCACGGCCACGGCACTGACCCTCGAAATGATATTTATCACCGAATGGGACTTACCGGAGAACAGAAACCGGCGGGCGAAGAAATTTTCGAGTCCGCGCATGCCGCCCCTCCTAATTCTCTTTGAGCAGATTGTCTATATTGCGGATATATTCCAGCGAATCGTCCAGGAAGAACGACAGTTCGGGAACGATGCGCATCTGATTGCGGATTCTGTCGCCGAGCGCACCGCGAATCATACGTCCGTGCTGCTGCAAGGTCTCCATAACCTGTCCGTGCCTGTCGAACGGGAATACGCTCAGATAAACCTTGGCATAACCCAAATCCGGACTTACGCGGACCGAGGTCACCGAAACCATGATGCCGTGAAAAAGCCCTGCGGCCTCACGGATGAATATCTCGCTCAAATCTTTCTGCAACTGACGCGATATTTTCTGCTGACGTGTTGAATCCATACTTTGTCTAATCGATTTTTATGTTCATGAACTCGTTTTTCTCGGCCTCCCGCAGAGCCTTGCGGTTGGGATTCTTGCGAAGCGGAGGCGCCAGGATGCCGCCCTTGCCAAGACGCACCCACATGCCGAACGTGATGAAAAGATTGTCCAGCTCCGAGCGCAGCGGATTGCCGTAGTATTTTGTCCGGTTGCGCAGTATATCCGAGAATCCGTAATAATAGCGTGCCGAGGCGCAGAACTCCACCCGCCCCGCGAAAACGCTCAGACCGCCTCCCGCGCACAGCCCGTAAGCCATGCGGCAATCCCGCGCCACCATGAATCCGTAATGGTATCTGTCGACCACGCCGCCGCGTTTGGTTCCGGTCTCGACGTAGGAGTCTCCGAGATTGTACGAAAATGTTATACCTGCCTCGACAAACACCCTCGCATGGCGCGAGAACAGATAGAAATGCGGCTGCCACAGCAGAGGAACAGTTATGGAGTTGACGGTACGCTTATAATATGTCGTCGAGTCAGTCTTGTTGCCGAAGTAGTACATGTATCCCCTCTGCTGATACTCCAACTCGGCGCCAACGCCGCCGAAAATCTGCTGGGGGCTGTAATACTTCCATGTCACGCCGCCCGTATAACGTCCCCAGAACATTGCCGTCTCGCGCTTGGGATAGAAACGCCCCATGGCGCCGCCCCAGCCGCCCTTGACTCCGACATAGTGCTGAGCCATGATTCCCGACCCGATGCCGGAAACGGTCAGCAGCATGAAAGTCAGCAGCATGTATTTCATCATACGTCCCATAGGCTATCTCATTACCGAACCCACTTTGGATCTTACTCCGCTCAGAGCGCTGCCGAATCCCATGCTGCCGCCCGACTGCGTCTGCTCGCCGTCCTGCTTCTGCGATTTATTTCTGGCTTTCTCCGCCCTTTCCTCCATGATTTTCCGCGCAAGCATCATATCCTGACGCTCGATGCGCTCCACGACGCTCTGAATCGTCACGGGCGCGAATATGGCGTTCATGTCCAAATCGACATCCATCTCCCAGTTCACCTTGGTCGGGATATTCTGTTCGCCCAGCTCCGAGACATACATCTCCACACGCTCTGGCTGACGGCGCGCAATCAAATCGCCGCTGTCCCACACCCCGTTTCCGTTCATGTCCTCCGTCACGCGTATGCGCACGGCACCCTCGGGTATGTACTTGAACTCGTAGTGCCCCGTGGTGACGTCCTTGCGCGTCCTGATGACCTGACCGTTCGAGGCGTCGATTACTTGAAGCACATACCTGGCGTCGGGAGTCTTGCCCGACACACTCACGGACAGCGTCGAATACTTGTCGGCCTTGACTATGCCGAAATCCGCACGGAGCGTATCGTTGCTCTCCGAGGCGACATTGACGAATGTTCCCGCGGGTATCAGCAGTCTGTACTTCTCATCCTCCTGCCACGGTGCGGCGATGGTCCACCGGCGCATGTTGGCCGTATCCTGGCGTATGGTGAACGGCACCGGCTCGCTCTGCTCCTCCGGCAGAAGTTTCACAAGAGATATTCCGGCGCTGTCCATGCGCACCAGCGGCATGGCGAACTCGATAGGGATGTTCTTCTCCGGATTTATCTCCGCGGCGGCATCCACCTTGAACCTGAACGTATTCGGCTGCGGCTCCGGAACATACTCCTCGCCGGCCTCCTCGGCACGCTTGCGCTCCTTCTCCTCGTTCTCACGGCGCTTGGCCTCCTCCTTGCTCTCGAAATATTTCCATCCGAGCCGGAATTTCACAGTATCGGGAACCAGATTGTTTATAGAGTCGTGCTTGAAGTACACCATCGTACCCTTTATGGTATCCGGAATACTCTCCGCAGCGCATGCGAACCAAAGCGAGAGGGTATCCTTTCCGCGCGTCATATACTCGATAATCACCGAATCGGAAGGTATGCTGTCGAAACTCAGACTCTCTATCCGCGGATGCGGCGCGCTGAAACGCAGTATGGCCTGATGACGTCCGGGACGCTCCTGCGCCGTAAGGTTCTGACGGAGGAACTGTTTGTCGGTAAAGAGCCTGAAATACGACTGAGGCTCCGCATTCGGATATTTCCGCAGCGTATCGAACCAGTAGGCGAAGGCCGGCAGCGACGCCGGATTGCACAGAGTGTCCAGGAACCCTACCTTGTCGATTCCCGGCTCGTAGCTCTGGTTGTCGTTCTTGTCATACACGGCATATATCTTATACGGAATCGGTTTGAGATTCTGGGCGACGAATATGCCGTTGTTCTCCGCACGGGCGACGGCCGAAGGCTGCGCATTGAACAGAAGCGAATCGTATTCGGCGATGGTATCCATGGCCGCGTCGTAAAAATATATGAACGTCTTGCCCAGGGAGTCCTCCGTGCGGGCATCCACGGCATAGCCCGACATGAACATTGAGTCTATGGCCGGACCGGTGGAGAAGACATAACGCAGTCCGTAGAGTATGTTGCCCTCGTTGTTGTCGCGTATGGAGCTGCCGAAGTTCAGCGCATAGGTCTGGTTTTCGAGCAGCGTATCCTGTATGGAAATCTGCACTCCGCGGCCGCGCTGCGTTATGGTCGGTTTTTTCTTCATGAACGGCGAGGTGAAGAACTCCTTGCTCTGGTCCTTGACCTGGACGTACTCGTCGAACTCGATATATATCTTCTTGTCGGTGAAGTTGCGCGCACCGATTTCCGGCGACATGCCGACCACACGCGGAGGGATGGAGTCCCTCGGTCCACCGGTTGGCGTCATCGTGCTGGCGCACCGCAGAAAAGCGGCGCCGAAGAACGCCACAGTAATAAGATTCATCAGTATGCGGGTCGCCTTGTCCATATCAAAACATTTTTCCGGTGCACAAAGATAGTTTATTTTTCATCATTCCTCACCCAGAGGAGCATTGGCTTCGTTGACGACGGTCCACTTCGACTCGCTGTACGTATAGTCCGTGCGCCACGTCCGGAATCTCACCGGAACCGTAAGCGTCCACAGATTGTCCGTCAGCGTCACGCCGCGCCACGCATACATTCCGTCGGCCTCGTCGACCACCGCTATCACCACGGGCGACGACGTGAGACGCATATTTATATTACCCTGCCCGTCCTGCACCGCGGCAAGCGAGTAGCTCCGGGTCTGGTTCGACAGCGTATCCGTAAATATCCCGGCCAGCGCATCCGCATACGAAGCCACTATCCACTTCTCCGCCGAGCCGTACAGCGCATAGGCCGTCAGCCCCTCGGGAGTGCTTTCGTCTCCGCCGCGCTCGGTCTGCACGTGCGGCACAATCGTGTAGTCGCAGTCGGTCTTCACCTTCACGCAGCCGGCCGACAGCAGCAACACCGCCAACAATGCAATCAGACCTCCTCTCATACCTTACCCTGCAATTTGTCACGAAGCTCGCCGATGCTGAGGCCCAGCACCGGATGCCTGCGCTCGCGCATGATTTCACAAAGCGGCGTGAGCACGAACTCCCGCTCGGTCATCTTCGGATGCGGTATCTTCAAACGCTCCGTATCCACAATCAGCTCGTCGTACAGAAGTATGTCTATGTCTATGGTCCGTGAGGCGTATCTCTGTCCCGACCGCTCCCTTTCGCGCGCCTCGGCCTCACGGTCGCGGCCCAGCGCAGCCTCTATGCGCTGCACCTGCTCCAAAACCTCCTCCGGTAACAGGTCGGTATCGGCCACCAGAACCTGATTCGTAAATTCGGGCGCCGAGAATCCCCAGGCCTCGGACCTGTATCTGTGGGAACAGCGCATCACAGCCCCCACGCTGTCGTTAATCATCTTCTGCGCCTCCTGCAAACGGCTCTTCACATCTCCGATGTTTCCGCCGGCTATCAAAACCACCCGTGCCATATATCATTCATTCCTATAATCTCACTATCTGTTTGCTCACCGCCAATGCGAAATGCGTGAACACTATCGACGAGTTGCCGTTGCGGGAAATCTGGCCGAGAGCATCCTCTATCTCACTAACGATGTTCTCTATGTTGTGATTGCCTATGAACGGCGAAAACTTGACGCAGAAATCCCGCTCCTGCCCCCACAGGTAGCTTATGTTCCCCATTCCGGCATTGAGCATATAGCTCTCCCTGAGCAAACGCAATGCCGACACCAGAAACTGCTTCTGCCTCTCGCGGCCCAGCGAGGCCACCGAATCGGCCCACTGTATCAGTTCCAGATGTTTGTCGTTGTAGCTCAGGCGCATCAGCTGCACGAACAGCTGGAAATCCTCATCGCCGTCAGTCTGCTCTCCGGACATCATGCGCCGGACCTGCAATAGGTCGCCGCACGCCAGATGCGCCACCGAACGGGCCTGCTGCGCGTCCGCTCCGAACTTCACGGCCGCATAACGCTCCAACTCCCCGCTCTCGATTCCGGGCAGGAGCACCTGCTGCGTGCGCGAGAGTATTGTCGGTATAAGCTGCTGCGGAGATGCCGACACAAGCAGGAAAAGCGTCTTTTCCCACGGTTCTTCAAGTATTTTCAGTATGGTGTTGGCAGCCTCCGTGCGCATCCTCTCCGGCAGCCACACAACGACCACCTTATATTCCGCCTCGAAACTCTTGAACGAGAGCGTGCGGATAATCTCGTCGGCATCCGCCTTGGAGATAAGCCCCTGCTGATTGTCGAGTTCGATTTCGGCATACCAGTCCTGCTCCGAGAAATACCCTCCGGTCGCTGCCATCAGACGTCTCCACTGCGGCAGAAACGCACTGCTGAGCACAGCCTCGCCACTCTTCTTGCCGGATTTGTTGACGGGCATCACGAAATGCAGGTCGGCATGTTCGAGGGCGGACATCTTCAAGCACGAGGGACACTTCCCGCACGAATCGCCTCCCTGCCGGGACGTGCAGTTGACATACTGGGCATAGGCCAGCGCCAGTGGCAATGCCCCGTAGCCCGGCGCTCCGGCAAACAGCTGCGCATGGCTGACCCTGTTCTCGTCCACAGCCCGGACAAGAAGCCTTTTAAGCTCGCTTTGACCTACGACATCGCAAAACCTCATGACACTCTCCTACTTTTTTCCGGTGCTTCCGAATCCTCCCTCTCCGCGCTGCGTGGCACCGAGCTCCTCCACGGCACACCACTCCACCTGTTCGTGGCGCGCCACAACCATCTGCGCGATGCGCTCACCCGGCTTGATTTCGAACGGCTCGCCGCCAAGATTCACAAGTATGATTTTTATCTCGCCGCGGTAATCCGCATCTATCGTTCCGGGAGAGTTGAGCACCGTCACCCCGTGCTTCGCCGCAAGGCCGCTGCGGGGACGTATCTGCATCTCGAACCCTGCGGGCAGCTCCACGGACAGCCCCGTGGGAATCATGGCACGCTGCAACGGCTGCAATACCACGCTCTGCTCCAAATCGGCCCTTATATCCATGCCGGCCGAAAGAGCCGTGGCATACTCCGGCAGCCCAAACGCCGAACGGTTTACTATATTCACCTTCATATCTCTATCTGTTTTTCAATTTCATCCATATTTTCTCGCGCCACACCGCATATGCAGCATACACGCACACCGCCGCGGCGCTTACCGCATATCTTGCCACGGCATAATCCATACGCGCCCCGACATACTGCGAGACTGCATAGAGTCCCAGACCGAGACCCACATACTGGGCGATACGCCCCCACTGGTACGGCGTCGGGAAATATTTTCTGTTAAGATGCCAGCTTACCGCAACCATTGCCGCCTCGCTGAAAAGACGGGCCCACGCAGCACCGTAATATCCCCAGCGCGGAACGAGCACCACATTGCACACCACGGTAAACATCAGACCAACGAACGTAACTGCGACCGCGAAAACCGTCTTCTCCTCCCTCTTGTACCAGAACGACAGATTGAGCCACATTCCGCTCAGAACCCCGGCGCCCAACACTACCGGCAGAATCAGCATGCCCTCCCTGAAATCCGGTCCCACAATCAGGGCGAAGATATCCTTGAAGAGTGCGATTCCGAGAAATATCAGCATCGACACCATCATGTAATATTTCATCGCCGCCGCATTGGTCTCCACGAAATCCGACTTTTTGAAATCCGACAGGAAGAACGGTTCCGCCGCCAGCCTGTACATCTGCGTAAAGAGCGTCATCACGACAGCCACCTTGGTCACGGCGCCGTACACGCCCAACTGCGCCATCGCCTCGCCCGCCTGCGGGGCAAGATATTTTATGAACTGACGGTCGATGAACTCGTTCGCAGTCCCGGCAATGCCGCCTATAAGCAAGGGTATCGAATAGGAGAATATCGTGACGAGCAGCCGCCGGTCTATAACCGGGAACGACACTATGCCCGTACACATCACGGCGACAAACGTAACGATGCTGGCGGCAAGATTCGCCACAAAAACCCAGCCTACGCCCAGCTCGCTCTCATACAGTCCGGCAGCGCCGAAACCGAGCGCCAGACCTACGTTCATCATCACATTGAGACATTTGAGAGCCACGAACCTCATCGCCCTGCCCTGCCTTCTCAGACGCGAGAAAGGGATGCAGGCCCACACGTCGAACATCACAATCAGCCCAACCAGAACCACATACTCCGGATGCCTTACATAGTCCGGTCCCATAATCTCCGAAACCGGGATACGCAGCACCGCCACGAGCACGCAGAACACCGCAGCGGCGAGCGAGGTCACCCCCCACGTGGTACCGAACACCTTTTTAAGCCACTGCTCCGAGGTGTCCTTGGCAGCAAAACGGAAATAGCTGCTCTCCATTCCCATCGTCAGCACAACCAGCGCAAAGGGTATGAGCGAATACACGTCCGTAACGATACCGTACGTATGAGGGCCGAATATATACGTGAAATAGGGCGTGAGCAGATAACTGAGAAACCTGACCACAACCGTACTGATACCGTACACAGCCGTCTGCCCCGCTAATTTTCTGATGAATCCCATTTCCGCAGTAGTGTCATATCTTTAATCTGCGAATATAGTGAATATTTCATCAAAGAAAAAATATATATTTTTTTCGCCGAAGTCTTTGCAAATTTCGGGTTAATGTATATTTTTGCAGTCTCGAAACCCACCTTAGGCTTTACATCACTTCGGGATACGGATTTCGACAAGGGGGCCCATAGCTCAGTTGGTTAGTAGCACCTGACTCATAATCAGGGGGTCATAGGTTCAAGCCCTATTGGGCCCACATTAAAATCAAGAGGTTGCGACAATTCGCAGCCTCTTTTCTTTTGCCCCGCCGCAAAATGTTCAACAAAATTTACAGCAGGAACTGCAATTTGCATTTCAGCTGTATTGCGGAGTCCGGAGTAATAATATAGGAAGACTACAATTATGCGCTTCTTTGAAGTGTGCGGGCCGAAGCCTCGCCCCGCGAAGGCCCGCTCATTTCATTCGCATGGACCTCCGCAGCCTCCGCCCCTTATTCTGAATCCATTAAATGTACGATACTGGAAAGTTGTATATAATTCCTTTTTTTAATTTTCATACAAAACAGCGGGTAAACTACACCAAATGCCCCGAACCTCTGCTTTGCAGGCAAGGGTGAATCGGCATTTAATAGGCTGATAACCTTGTGTGCGCCACAACCTCAACATACATCTTTCAGCGAAACTTGCAGCCGAACGACCGTTTTTACCCGCTGTTTGCAAGATTTTATTGAAAGCCTGAACAAAATATAAACATCCAGTCCTTACATAAACATAGTGTCTGCGACCTGAATTTTCAGGCATGGACTGCTATATTTACTATACATTCCCGATTGCATACGCAATGTCTCACTGTGAGTGTTGTTTGGAGCGAAATTTTTCCTAATTTTGTAGCGTCTGAGCATAACATGCCGGACAAACATATTGGAAAGTGTTTTCGCATAGTCCTCGTTAGAAAATCTGACAGTTTTCAAAGAGAAAGGACAACGAACAGCACTCATTTCTTGTATAGATTATGGACGAGGTATATCCGTATGCCTCGATGTCCCATATCTGTTCAAGTGTGGGGCATTGCGTCGTTTATTTTCTCTTGGGTTTTGTCAGAGCCTCTAACGAATAAACGAAAATCAGCTCCGCACTTTCTTTTTATATATAACCTGCCGCGTAGGAGTTGTACGGCAAACAAACGACAGAATGAAAACAATTATTTGCATTTGGGGCAACGCCGGAATCGGCAAGACATAGGTAATCAAACGTATATTCGACAAATTGAATATCTCAGCTCTCGCACCCATAGAAGAGCCGGGCAACGACATCTATGCGATTCTGGATTATCGTAACCGCAAGGTAGGAATCGCCAGCATGGGAGATCCGAGTTCCGGACAAGACGAATATCTGCGTCGGATGGTCGAAGACGAGAATTGCGAAATCATCGTATGCGCCTCGCGAACCAAAGGCTGGACCGTAGAGTGTGTGGACATGTATGCCAAAAAACACGGATACCGGCTGGTTTGGGTCTCGCCGTTCGCCGGTTACGGACAAAT
>CAYXGF010000023.1:0-25211 GCA_964464465.1 uncultured Alistipes sp.
GTTATGCGAAACAACTTTTCACGGACGATGCCGTACTGTTCGGCATTCTGGACGGCACGCTGGAACACGGTTCCATTGAGCAGTTCTATCACAATGTCGACACCGTCGGTGCGGGCGAGAACTTCAAGGCCCGCATAGATGTTCTTGCCGTCGAGGAGACCGTGGCAGTTGTGCGGGTCTTGGAGGAGAAGTGGGGCGGCCGCATCGACTTTACGGACTATCTTCTGCTTCTCAAACTGAACGGCGAGTGGAAATGCGTGGCCAAAGCCTATAATCAGAACTCAAATACAATCGAAAAATGAAAATTACGGTAATCACGGGAAGTCCGCGCAAGAACGGCAATACGTTCGCCATGGTCGATGCCTTTGTCAGGACCGCGGAAGACAGAGGGCACGAAGTGGTGCGTTTCGACGCAGCGATGATGAAAATAGGAGGCTGCCGGGCCTGCATGACATGCTACAAGAGTGGCAAGGCCTGCTCTTTCGACGATGATTTCAATCTCATCGCGCCCCATATTCTCGATTCCGATGCCGTGGTCTACGCCATGCCGGTGTACTGGTATTCGATTCCAGCACAGATAAAGGGCGTTATCGACCGTGTGTTTTCGCTTGTTGTCGGAGGGAAGGATGTGGCCGGCAAGAAGTGCGGCATCATAACGTGCTGCGAGGAAGACGATGCGACTGTCATGGACGGAGTTACCATGCCGCTGAAACGCTCTTTCGACCTGCTGAAATGGAATCTCGCGGGTGAAGTCTGCATTCCGGGCGTCTTCAACGCGGGCGATATTGCCAATACCGACGGCTGCGCCCAGGCTGCCGCCCTCGCCGGAAAATTCTGACACATATGTTAATTTGCAAAAAAAGGGGAACGATTGAATCAATCGTTCCCCTTTTTTTCATTATGCCGCCTTGACGAGCAGCCGGATGGCTCCGTCGGCGAAATCCACGTCCACGGTATCGCCCCGCTTAATCTCGCCGCCGACTATCATCTGCGCCAGAGGCTCCTCGACACGGTCGAGAATGGTGCGTTTGAGCGAACGGACTCCGTACTGAGGCTGGTAGCCCAGGGCCGCAAGTTCGCGGGCCGCACTGTCGGAAATGGAGATGCTGTAACCGAGACGGGACGCACGTGCCCCGAGCGACGATATTTCAAGCCCCACGATGCGCTCGACATCACACTGAGAGAGGGTATTGAAGATTACGATATCGTTGATGCGGTTGATGAACTCCGGAGCGAAAGTCTGACCGAGGGCCTTGCGGTATTCGGTCTCGATGTTCATCTCCTCGATTCGGCCGCTGTTGGAGGTGTTGTACCCTACCGCCGCACTGCGGGACGCCACGGCTCTCGACCCGACATTGGAGGTCATTATTATAATGGTATTCTTGAAATCCACCTTGCGTCCCAGACCGTCGGTCAGCTGGCCGTCGTCGAAAATCTGCAACATGATGTTGAATACATCCGGATGAGCTTTCTCGACCTCGTCGAACAGAATCACCGAATAGGGCTGGCGTCTTACCGCCTCGGTCAGCTGGCCTCCCTCGCCGTAACCGACGTATCCAGGAGGCGAACCTATCAGACGCGACACATTGTGCTTCTCGGAATACTCGCTCATGTCGATGCGAATCAGGGCATCCTTCCTGTCGAACATCCAGGCCGACAGCTCCTTGGCCAGATGGGTCTTGCCGACGCCCGTCGGACCCACGAACAGAAATACCCCAATCGGCTTTCCGGGGTCTTTCAGACCGGCCCGCGAACGGATTATCGAACGGGTAATCTTGTCGATGGCCACGCTCTGGCCTATAACCCGGCCGTCAAGATGCGAGAACATGCCTTCCAGACGGATCTTCTCACCCTGCGAGACTTTCTCGACAGGAATGCCGGTCATGGAGGTGATGACCTCCTCGATGCTCTCCGCAGTGATGACCGTCGGGTTCATGCTGAGCTGCTTTTGCCACATGGCCCGCTTCTCGACAAGTCTCGACTTCAAGGCCATCTCTTTGAGACGGGCCTCGGCCGCCTGCTGATAAACAAGCGAATCTATGGCCTGGCGCTTCTGCTCGGAGGCCTGACGGAGTCCGCGCTCGATTTCGGCGATGCTCTCCGGCTCCCGGGAACCGAATATGTGCGCCTTGGAACCGGCCTCGTCCATAACGTCGATAGCCTTGTCCGGAAAATAACGGTCGGTGATATAGCGCTCGGTCAGCTCCACGCAGGCTTTCAGTGCCTCGTCGGTATAGCGGACCATGTGGTGTCGCTCGTAATGCGGCGCGATGTTGCGCAGGATTTGAAGCGTCTGCTCCTTGGAGGTCTGCTCGACGATTATCTTCTGGAAACGGCGTTCCAGTGCCGCATCGCTCTCGATATTCTCACGATACTCGTCCAGGGTTGTGGCTCCGATGCACTGCAACTCTCCGCGGGCAAGAGCCGGTTTGAGAATGTTCGCAGTATCGAGGCTGCCCTGAGTGCTGCCCGCCCCCACTATGGTGTGTATCTCGTCTATGAAAAGTATGACGCTCTTGTCGCCCGACAACTGTTCGAGCAATGATTTCATGCGCTCCTCGAATTCCCCCCTGTACTTGGTACCAGCAACAAGCGACGCAACATCCAGAGAGTAAAGTTTCTTATCGCGCAGGGACAGCGGCGCATCTCCCGACGAAATGCGGAGTGCAAGTCCCTCGACGATGGCGCTTTTGCCTACCCCGGCCTCTCCGAGAAGAATCGGATTGTTCTTCTTGCGGCGACCCAGTATCTGAATCAGACGCTCGATTTCCTTCTCACGTCCCACAACCGGGTCTATGCGCCCCTTGCGGGCGGCCTCGGTCAGATTCACGCCGAACTTGTCGAGCATCGAACCCGCCGCGCTATCCGCCGGACGGGATATGTCCTCGCCGCTGGTCAAATCTATACTGCGTTCGAGCGACCGCAAATCGTCGTAGTAGTCCTCCTCCGCGGGAAGCTGCACAAGCAGGTCCTCGATTTTCTCAACAGTCAGACCGTACATCTCCATGGCACGCGACGAAACAGAACTCCTGTCCGACAGAACGAGCAGCAGAAGATGTCCCGTATTGGCGACGGCCGACACCCCGCACACCTGCTCCAAACGACCGGAGAGGTCCGCGAAAAATTCGGCGCGGTTCTGTCTCTCGGCCGAGATGTCGCCCTCGATTTTCTGGTCTATCCTTATTTTCAACTGGTACAGTTCCCAGTCTTTGAGCTCCTGAGTGAGAATATGCACTGCGTGACACTTCTCTTCCGCAAGAAGCTGCGCAAAAACCCTGTCGAGAAGAAGAGTCTCGAAATTGTTCTTTTCGGCATCGAAAGCCGCCTGTGCAAGGAGACCTTCGAGTTTTTTGGATTGTCTGATTTGCATAATTTACCTCATTTTTGTCGAAAATATAACGCAATCGGATGAGGTAATATTTTGTACGGCTACTGCCGTGGCCACTCGCCTATCTCCATATCCCGTATGTCGGAACCGTCTATGACGAACCTCAGAGCGGTCCTAACATTATGGAATCCATAGCATCCGGCAGCGCCCGGATTCAGATGCAGCGTATCGTTGCGCCGGTCGTAAATAATTTTCAAAATATGCGAATGTCCCGATATGAAAATGCGCGGATGAAGCTCGGATATCCTCCGCAGAGACTCCTTCTCGTAATGTCCGGGGTAGCCTCCGATGTGCGTCATCAGAACCGTCACACCCTCGCAGGAAAAATACTCGAACCGGCTGAACATCCGCCGGCTGACCCCGTCATCGATATTGCCGTACACAGCCCTGAGCGGCTTGAATGCCGCAATACTGTCGGCTGTCTCTACCGAGCCTATGTCGCCGGCATGCCATATCTCGTCCACTCCGCCAAGAAAGTCGCGCAACACACCGTCGAATGTGCCGTGCGTATCCGAAATCAAACCTATTTTTTTCATGTCATCACAAAGATATGCCATGTATTTCTTTAAAACAAGTGAAAAAACATCGGTATTTTTTTGTAAAAACAAAAAAGTTTCATACTTTTGCACCCGCAACAGCTTCCTTAGCTCAGCTGGTAGAGCACGACACTCTTAATGTTGGGGTCCAGGGTTCGAGCCCCTGAGGGAGCACAGCAGAGAGAAGAACGGAGAATTCCGTTCTTCTTTTTTTTCATGCAGAGTCCGCCACTGAATGAAGACAGCAACCCCGGCTCCGGGACCGGCAGTCACAGAAACGGACATAACCCCTTCATAAAAAGTCGGCCATTCGAAATGAACGGCCGACTGTAAGGTATAATATACGGTATCCCTATCGCAGGTTTTCCAGCACATCGACGAGCAGACGCCAGAACTTGTCCACGCTGGCGATTTCGAGACGCTCGTCCGGCGAATGTACTCCGCGCAGCGTAGGTCCGAAAGACACCATCTCCAAATCCGGGTATTTTTGCAGGAACAGTCCGCATTCGAGTCCCGCATGAATGGCCTTTACCTTGCATGGCGTACCGAACAGCGACAGATAGCTCCGTTCCGTTATATCCAGCAGACGGGAATGCGGGTCGGGAGTCCAGCCGGGATAGCCGTCCGAATGCGAAACCTCGGCACCCGCGAGGGCGAAAACCGCCTCCACACTGCGAGCGGCCATGATTTTGGCACTCTCCACGGATGAACGCTGCGATGTCGTGACAGTGATGCGGTTCTCCGACATCTTCACAGAGGCCAGATTAGTCGACGTCTGCACCAGCCCGTCCACCGTACGGCTCATCTCCAACACTCCGTTGGGAACTCCGGCAAGAGCGTAAATCAGGTTGCGTGCGACAGTATCGTCGACCGTCGGTCCGGCAGGCGCCGGGCCAATCGTAACGGCAAGCCCCGCATCAGTATCTTCAAGCTCCTTCTTAATCATATCCGCCAGAGTCCGTACCCCGTCGGCAAAACGCCGCGCCTCCCCGCTCGGAACAGAGACCACAGCCGACGCCTCGCGCGGAATGGCATTGCGCAGATTACCGCCGTCGATACTGCACAGCCTCATGCCGCAGTCGGAAATACCGTTCCACAGAAGACGGGCCAGTATGCGGTTGGAATTGCCCAGTGCGTCACCTATGTTGTCGCCGCTGTGCCCGCCTTTGAGTCCCGAAACCCGAATCTCGAACGTCTCGAACCCTGAGGCCGGCGGACAATCCGCATACGCGAACTCCGCCACGGTGTCGATGCCGCCTGCGCAGCCGATAAATATCTCACCCTCGTCCTCCGAATCGAGATTTATCAGATATGGACCCGAAATCATGCCGTCGCCCAGATTGAACGCTCCGGTCAGCCCCGTCTCCTCGTCCACGGTGAAAAGCGCATGCACGGGACCGTGTTTCAACGTGTCGGAATCGAGCACCGCGAGCGCCGCAGCCATACCTATGCCGCAGTCCGCACCCAGCGTGGTGCCGGCAGCACGCACCCAGTCTCCGTCAATAACAGTCCGTATGGAATCGTTCTCAAAATCGAACTCCGTGTCGGCATTCTTCTCGCAGACCATATCCATATGGCTTTGCAGCGTCACCGCAGGCCAGGCCCCGCAGCCTGCGCTCGCCGGTTTGCTTATACAGATATTGCCGGCTCCGTCCTTCCGGCACGGCAGATTGCGAATGCGAGCGAACTCTTCCAGAAATGCGATTATCTTCTCCTCCTTTTTGGAAGGACGCGGCACTCGTGTGATGGCATCGAAATGGCGCCATACTTCGGCCGGTGAAAGCGATGATATGTCAGACATGTCTCTTAAATGTTTTTTGTTATCCGTTTACACTTGCCGTTCGATGTCTTTTCATCAAACCGCAATCATTATGGAACACGAAAATAGCAATCTCCTATAACAGAAACAAAAAAATAGGTTGAAAAAATTTGCAAACCCACACTTAGCTGTCTATATTTGCTTATTATTAGAAAAGCAGGGACAAGCATTTCCAAGCGCCCTGAGTCGTAATGAACATAAAACAAGTTGCCGTCAATGAAAAATTACCTGATTTTAATATCTGTATTTTTTATCTCTTGCGGTAAGTCTTTGACAGATTTGCCGCAATACGATTTATGCGTCGAAAAATCGATAAGCATCTATCCTGACTCTTCGTATTTCTCGAATGTACGGTGCATGCAGTTCTATAAAGAACATATCTATATATTAGATGCAAATCGAAGAGATGTTGCAATATTAGACACTGCATTGCATGATATTTCAACCATCGGACGAGAAGGAAGAGCTGCAAACGAATTGCTGATAGCGGCGGATTTATACATTCACAACGACACCGTTTTCATTTCGGATTTCGGCAACGGATGTATAAAAGCATTTTACGGTCCGGATTACATACGGTCGACACGGTTTCCTTTTGCCGTAGACAAGCGTTTTTTGTGCACCGACAGTGATTTTATACTTCCGACACAGACAGAAGACGGTATAATGATGTCCGTTGCGAAACAAGGGGCGGATTCGTGCCGCTATTACGGCGAATTGGAGAATACGGGTTCTCTCGACAGGACTCTTGTAACCAATGCGCGAAATCTGGTCAAAGCGGGCGACTGCATAATCAGCATTCCGGAGGCTCTGCCGTTCATCGAAAAATACAGCATTGAAACAGGACAGCTTCTGGAACGGTTCGACTTATCCGATACTGAAATATTCAGGAACAACCTCGCATATATCGGCAGGCAAAAAAACAGCAATGAAAAATCTTTTTTCGTACTCACGCAAGATGCCTATTGCAGGAACAACGAACTCTTTATAATATGCAGCCGTTTCGGTGAACAATACAGCGCAAACACATTGCTGCATCTTTCTCTTTTCCCCGATATTTCCGTAGTTTCCGCTATCGTGCTGCCTGCAAAAACATATCAAAGCATTTGCGTATCCGACAGTCATATTTATGCGTTCAACAGTTCAGAAGCAAAAATAGAGGTTTTCAAGTATGAAAATTAGACATATAATACAAAACTTTTTGTTTTAACTTCGCTGTTCATAATCATCGAATGCAGTTGTAGTAATAAAAGGAAAATCACAAGTCAATCTTTTTACTACAAAGATATGGAAGGGAAAGTCGTTTCGACGATCGATTCCCTTTTAACGGACAAACGGCAGGAAGCTAAAATAGTAATGATATTCAACTTCTTCGATTGCAGTTCTTGTGTCGATGCGAGTTTTGCGTTAACGAATTTAATAGATTCTAAATCAAGCCGAAATACAGTAACCGTAATCGGAAGCATGATACGGCCTAATATAGTTCAAGAAAGGAATAAATATTTCGAATATATTTATGCAGATGATAAAGATTTAATACGCAGAGAACTTAAATTCCTGCCCACTCCTGTCGTGCTCGTTTTAGATAAAAATAACATTGTGCATACAGCATATATGCCACGCGACACTATTGATATTGACCGGGCCGCAGCAAATATCCTCCAAGAATTCGAGAAATTTCGGAAATAATTGCTTTTTTATTACGTCTCAATATATCAACATCCGGAAAATACGCTTATCTTGCATGCTCATTTTTTTAAGATATGGAGCGTAAATTCAGAATAGGACACGGTTACGATGTTCATGCGCTGGCCGAAGGGCTGAACCTGAGACTCGGCGGAGTGACGGTTCCGCATGAAAAGGGTCTTGTGGCGCATTCGGACGGAGACGTGGCCATACACGCTATTTGCGACGCCCTGCTGGGGGCCGCAGCATTGGGTGACATAGGGCTGCACTTCCCGGACACGGACATGAGCTACAAGGGGGTCGATTCTCTGGTGCTCCTGCGCCGCACCGTGCAGCTGCTGTCGCAGGCCGGATACAGCATAGGAAACGTGGACTGCACAATCATCATGCAGCGCCCCAAGCTCAGACCTCACATCGACAGCATGCGCCGGACACTGGCCGGGTGCATGGGCATCGGTGCGGAGTGCGTATCCGTAAAGGCGACGACAACCGAACATCTCGGATTCACAGGCCGCGAGGAGGGAGTGGCGGTACATGCGGTGGCATTGATATACGAAAGCATATGAAAAGATTCCTGATTTTTATTACCGCTGCGCTGCTGTTGTTTCCGGCGGCAGGACAGGCGGCTCGGCGATACAAGGCACTGAACCAGTGGCAGGGCCGCAAGGTGGCGTTCCTCGGTGACTCCATGACCGACATACGTCACATCGGCACGAAGAAAAACTACTGGCAGTATCTGGCCGAGGAGCTCGGGATAGAGCCTCTGGTGTACGGCATAAACGGCAACCAGTGGAGCGACGTAATGACACAGGCCGAAAAACTCGCGTCGGAACATCCGGACTGCGATGCGATAATGATTTTCGCCGGGACAAACGATTTCAA
Organism: uncultured Alistipes sp.; assembly: GCA_964464465.1. Taxonomy (GTDB): domain Bacteria; phylum Bacteroidota; class Bacteroidia; order Bacteroidales; family Rikenellaceae; genus UBA940. Next base: position 8,312 of record CAYXGF010000023.1, read on the forward strand.
CGCCGCCGTTCCGCTCGGCAGGTGGTATGACGTGGCTCCGTGCGAGGTCGAAGCAGGCGGAGGACAGATGCGCGCATGCCTGAAAAGGACTCTCTGCACCGGCCCGCAGACATTCAGGGCACGCATAAACAGCGTAATGTCATATCTCAAACAAACATTTCCGGAGGCACAGATAATTCTGCTCACGCCAATTCACAGGGCATACGCGCGATTCTCGGAAACAAACGTACAGCCCGACGAGAGCTACTCCAACACCGCAGGCATGTTCATCGACGATTACGTGCAGGCAGTGAAGGAGGCGGCAGGCGTATGGGCGGTCGCGGTAATCGACATCAACAGCGAGAGCGGTCTTTACCCTCTTTGCAAACAGCACGAACGCTATTTCAACAACCCGCGCACGGACATGCTGCATCCGAACGCCGAGGGGCACCGCCGCATTGCGAAGGTTCTCGCATACAGGATGCTCGGCATGCCTGCGGATTTCAGATAGACGAGCCGGGGCGCCGCCACTGTCCGCATACAATAAATGATGCGCCGGAGGGAATATCCGGCGCATCGGCAAATGCAGAAAAAGAATCGGGAATCAGTTACCGATGATTTGCCCCCAGTAACTGACGGTGTTGAACATTTCGGATGTGACGTTCAGTGTGGCGCTTCCTGTCGAGGAAGTGATAAGCAGCTGAAATTTATACGTATTGGCGCTGAACAGAGACGAGGAAAAGGTTATCTGCCAGCCGTCGTCCGTAGGCGAGGCCATAAAATCGGTTATAGTGGCATTGGGCAACGCATAATTGAATACCGTAACCCGGTACGGAGGCACGACCCCCGTAATATACGGCAGGCACACGTCAATCCAGTCAGGATAGAAATTGAGTTCGAAATTGGGATTGGTTATCTGACGCATCGGTCCGGCGGGCTGACGCTGGAAAGTGTTGGGTGTGAAGGTGAAGCTACGTACCGTAACCAGCGAATCGATATGACGGGTGTACTGCTCGATTCTGGCCTTGCGTTTCTCCACACGCTCCATGTGTTTCTGCTCGCGCGACTGCTCGTCGGCGCGGCTCTGTCCAAACGCGGTGCCGGCACTCAGTACCGCTACCGCTAAAATCAAACGGATATATCTCATAGCATCGTAATTTTGTTGCTATGAGCGGTAATGCAAGAAACCTGCCTACTTTTCCCTCCGGCTACAAAATCTCTTTCAGAAAGTTGTCCGTGCTACCGGCAGCCGTACAGTCGCACCACCCTCCTAAGCGAAAGCATCGCCGTTTGTGCTCCATGCCTTTGCGGGACTCTGAGACGAAGAGCGGCCTGGTGTCGTATCAAAAATTTATCATGTAATAATCGGAGCCTTTATATACGAAAGGGCCTCCGTTTTTGGATACATAAATTTTGATTGTATTACCATAATTATAATCAACTTTAACGAAAATTTTAGCCGCGAATCCTATGCTTACAGGGCCGAATGTCTCCGACCAACTTGCGGCATTTACTGAAAATTCCTGCATCCCTTTTTCCGTCGACACGGAAACTGTTTGTATTCTATATCCCAATTTTACAGTTATGCGCTTTCACAAAGCGCGCGGGCCGGAGCCTGGCCCCGCGAAGGCCCGCTCATTTCATTCGCGCTGTACCTTCGCAGGCTCCTTCCCCGCATTATACGCACTGTCTCCACATTAAAAAAAACAGACAGTCTCCGGTACTTACTTATGACCCTGTGGTTAAATATACAGTACTGTAAAATTGTATATAAATACCTAAAATTTATGAGTCGAAAATAGTCAATTTATTCGATTCTGCAAAAAATCACAAGCCCATCTCTTTCAGATATTTTCCCGTATAGCTCTGCGGACACTCCGCTATCTGCTCCGGGGTGCCCGTGGCAAGAACCCGGCCGCCGCCAGCGCCGCCTTCCGGACCGATATCTATTATATGGTCGGCCACCTTTATCACATCGAGGTTGTGTTCGATTACTATGACCGTATTGCCTCTCTGCACAAGCAGGTCGAGCACGTGCAGAAGCTGCTTCACATCCTCGAAATGCAGCCCCGTAGTCGGCTCGTCCAGAATGTAGAGAGTACGTCCGGTATCGCGCCGGGCAAGTTCGGTGGAGAGCTTTATGCGCTGGCTCTCGCCGCCCGACAGCGTGGTGCATGGCTGTCCCAGAGTAAGATAACCGAGTCCTACGCTCTGTATGGCTTTGAGCTTGACATGTATGGACGGGATATTCTCGAAAAACTCGACAGCCATATTGACCGTCATGTCCAGCACATCGCTGATGCTCTTGCCCTTGTATCTGACTTCGAGCGTTTCACGGTTGTAACGCTTGCCCGAACAGGACTTGCACCGCACATATACGTCGGGCAGGAAATTCATCTCTATGGTCTGCACTCCGGCGCCGCGGCACTCCTCGCACCGGCCGCCGCGCACGTTGAACGAAAAACGGCCGGCCTTGAACCCGCGAATCTGGGCATCCGGCGTAGATTCGAACAGCTTGCGGATATCGGAGAAGACTCCGGAATAGGTGGCCGGATTGCTGCGCGGCGTGCGGCCGATAGGCGACTGGTCCACCACTATGAGCTTGTCTATGTTCTCCACGCCCTCGATTCCGTCGTAAGGCAGCGGCATATCGAAAGAGTGATACAGCTGCCGCGAAAGAATCGGCCGCAACGTGTCGTTTACAAGAGTAGACTTGCCGCTGCCGCTCACGCCCGTAACGCATACCATCATGCCGAGCGGAAACACGGCGTCGATGCCTTTGAGATTGTTGCCCCGCGCCCCGCGCAGAACTATACACGCACCGCTACCGCGGCGTCTTTCGGCCGGGACCTCTATCCTGCGTCTTCCGCACAGATAGTCGGCAGTCACGGATGAACTCTCCATTATCTGCTCCGGCGTTCCGGCAGCCACTATCTCGCCGCCTTTGCGTCCGGCCAGCGGACCGACATCCACTATGTAGTCGGCATTGCGAATCATATCCTCGTCGTGTTCGACCACGACCACTGAGTTACCAGCGTCACGGAGCGCTTTGAGCGAATCTATAAGCCTGCGGTTGTCGCGCTGATGAAGCCCGATGCTCGGTTCGTCGAGAATATAAAGGACATTCACCAGCTTGGAGCCTATCTGCGTGGCAAGACGTATGCGCTGACTCTCGCCGCCCGACAGCGAGCGCGTGGCCCGTCCGAGCGAAAGATAGCCGAGTCCCACATCGAGCAGGAAACGGACTCTCTCGCGTATCTCCTTTATTATCTCGGATGCTATCCTGAGCTCCTTTTCACTGAGCAGCGTCTCGATGCCCGACATCCACACAGCGAAATCATCGAGACTCATGGCTGAAAGCTCGGCTATATTCCTGTCGCCTATCCTGAAATGCAGGGCCTGCGGGTTAAGCCGGCTTCCGTGGCAGACGCTGCACTCCTCACGCATCAGAAACTGCTCACGCCATTTCTCGCCTTTGCCGCCCTCCTCTTCACGCTCGGACAGCCACTCGCCGATACCGTCCCAGGAGAGCATCTGCGTACCGCGCGAGTATTCGGTATCGCTGCTCAGAACCGTCACCGGGTCGCTGTCTCCGTACAGAATGGCATTCAACGCCGTCTCGGAAAGAGAGGAGACAGGGTCGTCTATGGAAAAGTCATACCGCCGTCCCAGAGCCTCGATTATGGCGAAGAGCATGTTCGAACGATACTTCCCCACCGGCGCTATGGCCCCTTCGCGTATGCTGAGGCCAGTATCTGGAATGATTCTGTCCCTGTCGAAACGCACCTCCTCGCCCAGGCCCGAGCAGTGGGTACACGCCCCCTGCACCGAGTTGAACGAGAATGTGTACGGCTGCGGGTCCTCGAAAGCCTCGCCGGTAGTGGGGCACATCAGATGACGGCTGTAATACCGCACCTGCTCCGTATCGTAATCGTATACGGCCATATTGCCCTTGCCCTGCCGCATAGCCTCCGAAAGCGCGCGCAGAAGACGGTCCGAAGACGTATCGCCGACGGCAAGACGGTCGACTACCAAATCTATGTTGTGTATCTTGTAGCGGTCCAGACGCATTCCCGGCGCAAGCTCCTTAATCTGGGAATCGATACGGACATACAGGTACCCCTTGCGGCTCAGATTCTCGAACAATTCCCTGTAATGCCCCTTGCGGCCGCGCACCACCGGCGACAGGACGGCGATTTTCCGGCCGTTGAAGTTACTGTTTATCAATGACAGAATCTGCTGGTCGTTGTAGTGGACCATAAGTTCTCCGGTCGACGGGGAGTAAGCGCGCGAGGCGCGGGCGAACAGCAGACGCAGGAAGTCGTTTATCTCGGTTATGGTGCCCACGGTCGAGCGCGGATTCTTGTTGGTGGTCTTCTGCTCGATGGCCACGACAGGACTGAGTCCCGTGATTTTGTCCACGTCGGGCCGCTCCATGCTCCCCACGAACTGACGCGCATAGGTGGACAGTGTCTCCATATAGCGCCGCTGACCCTCGGCGTAAAGAGTATCGAAGGCCAGAGACGACTTGCCGCTGCCGGAAAGCCCGGTAACGACGACGAGACGGTTGCGGGGTATCGTCACGTCGACATTTTTCAGATTATTGGCTCTGGCTCCGTATATTTCTATTTTATCCTGTTCCAAATCGTTCGCTTTTTTCCGGAAATAAAACGCGTAAAGATAGCTCTTTATTTTTGAAAAACGTCGCCCTGCGCAACGTTTTGTCATTCGCCCCCGAAGGCGGCACCCTCTGCCTAAACCGTACCGGCATGCTCCGGCCGTAGCCATGTTTTACGTAAATAGGTCATCGAAATGCAGGTTTTTGCATGTTCAGACGATAAATCCGACATAAAAAGAGTATCTTTGTGCTGAATCATTTTTTTACTGATATGATAAATGCCGGACGATACCATACGCTTACCGTCAACCGCATATCCGACTACGGGCTTTATCTGGCGGACGACGAGGGGCAGGAGGTGCTGCTGCCGAACCGTTATGTTTCATTGAGCAACAGGACAGGAGACTCGATGCGGGTGTTCGTCTATCACGATTCGGAGAACCGCCTGGTCGCCACAACGGAACATCCTACGGCCGTGGTGGGCGACATCGCTTTTCTGGAAGTGGTGGACAAGAACGCGCACGGAGCCTTTCTGGACTGGGGACTCTCGGCCAAACACCTGTTTCTGCCGAACCGCAACCAGGTAGGCGGAGTCATACCGTCGCGCGGATGTCTCGTATACGTATACGAAGACAGCGTAACAGGCCGCGCCGTGGCCACAATGAAACTCAAAAACGCGGTCAGCAACGACATCATAACGGTGCGCGCACGCCAGAAGGTGGACATAATCGTGGCGTCGCGCAACGACATCGGGTTCCGCGTGATTATAGACAACAAACACTGGGGAATGCTCTACGACAACCAGCTGTACCGTCACGTACAGACCGGCGACCGGCTCAGCGCGTATGTAAGCCGCATCACCGAGGACGGACGCATCGACGTGACTCTGCAACAGAGCGGCTACGACGGGGTGAAGGACGCCGCAGAACGTCTTCTCGGAATCATCCGCTCGGCAGGAGGACATCTGCCTCTGAATGACGGCTCCTCGCCCAAGGACGTGGCGCGAATCACGCAGATGAGCAAGAAACAGTTCAAACGTTCGCTGGGCGTACTGCTCAAAAGCGGACAGGTGAAGGTCGATGACAACGGTATAAATATTACGGAGCGATGAAAGGTATTCCGAGTGCGGAGAGAGTCTGTCTGGACGCGAGCGACAACTTCGTGTTCCAGCGCTCGCTTCTGGCCTACACAGAGGCCGCAGGCATGATAAGCGGCGATGTCCTGGAAATAGGAACCGGCAGCGGATACGGAGTCAGCATCCTCTCTGCGGCGGCCCGCAGGTTCATCACGGTGGACAAGTTCGACAGCGGCCGCGGCGTCGATTTTTCCCGATACGGCAACGTCGAGTTCCGGCGCATGAATGTTCCGCCGCTGGACGGTATAGAGAGCGGAAGCATGGATTTCGTGGTCTCGTTTCAGGTCATCGAACACATAAAGCGCGACTCGGAACTCGTGGCGGAGATTCACCGCGTTCTGAAACCGGGCGGAAAGTTCATCGTCACCACACCCAATGCGCCACGCTCACTGACCCGCAACCCGTGGCACGTCAGGGAATACACAGCACAGCAGCTGCACGGACTTCTCTCGCAATATTTCGGGACGGTGCGGCAGATGGGCGTATTCGGAGGCGGCAACGTGGAGGAATACTACGAAGCCAACCGCCGGAGCGTCAGGAAAATCACGAGATTCGACATTCTGAACCTGCAATACCGGCTGCCGGCGCAGCTGCTCAGAATTCCTTACGACATTCTCAACCGGCTGAACCGCAGGCGCCTTCTGAACAAGAACAGGGAGCTCACCGGCGGCATAAGAATGGAGGATTATTTCCTTGCACCGGTCGGCAGGGAGTGTTTCGACCTGTTTTTCGTGGCCGAGAAAATATGACGGAATCAATACCAGACAAAATATGAGAAAATTTTTATTATCACTGATTGCCGCGTCGGCACTCCTCTCGGCGGCAGCCTCGCGCGCACCTTTCACCGTTCGCCTCTATACGGACGCCCCCGCAGAAAGCAACGGTCTGTCGGGAGACGCCGTAATCAACAAATCGGGATTCATCACCAACATCTCCGACCCTACGCTCACAATCTACCTGCCCGACAGGAAGAAAGCCACCGGACAGGTCGCAGTCATATGTCCCGGAGGCGGTTACAGCTTCGTTTCGAGCTTCAACGAGGGGCGCGACGTGGCAGCGTGGATGACCGAACGCGGAATAGCCGCCGTGGAGCTGCATTACAGACTTCCGAACGGACACCACGCCATACCGGTCGCTGACGCACTCGCCGCCATCGAATATGCCAAGGCCCACGCCGCTGAGTGGGGCTGCGACTCCTCGCAGGTAGGCATCATCGGATTCTCGGCCGGAGGACACCTGGCAGCCAGCGCCTCGACCCTGTTCACCTGCGAGGGCAACCGTCCGGCATTCTCCATACTCATTTACCCCGTCATCACGATGGACGAGCGCTATACCCATAACGGAACCCGCCAAAGTCTTTTGGGTGCAGGATACAAAAAAGAGCTGGTGGAACGTTATTCCACCGAAAAACAGATAGGCAAGCATACGCCTCCGACATTCATCGCACTGTGCTCGGACGACAGAGTCGTCGCACCGCGCAACTCGACAATGTACTACAACGCACTCATAGAGACAGGCGTTCCCGCCGAAATGCACATCTTCCCGAAAGGAGGCCACGGCTGGGGCTTCGACCCCAAACGTCTGTCCGAATTCCGTCCTGAATTAGACAAATCTCTCGAACGCTGGCTCTCGGGTCTGCGTCCGGCAAAGAAATAGGCTGCATATTTCGCTGCAAGCGTTCGATTTACGGCAGGCGGCGCCCTGACTTTCATACTTGAAATTCTGAGGCAGGAGGTAAAAAACTGGACATGCTTTCAGAAAGCATGTCCAGTTTTTCATACCGCGGAGGTGTGGTACGGGGCCATTTTGCAATATTCGGTCGCGGCGTAGCGTTGTTTTAAGCAAAAAAGTCATATCTTTGTTGGTCAGATATAAAGCAAAAAAAGATAAACATGGCCGGGAAAAAAGCAAGAAAAACGGATGAGCGGAAAATCGTCAAGTGGTTGTGGATTGTGGCCGCTGCGCCGTTCGCCATTGTGATTTTCATGCTGTTGCTTACATCTGCCGGACTGTTCGGACGGCTGCCCTCTTTCAGCGAACTCGAAAATCCGAAAAGCAACATAGCCACCGAGATATACTCGGAAGACGGCAAGATGATAGGTTCGTTCTTCGTGGAGAACCGCTCCTACGTCACATATGACGAACTCTCGCCGGCACTCGTGGCAGCGCTCGTAGCAACCGAGGACCAGCGTTTCTACTCGCACTCGGGCATAGACTTCATCTCGCTGGCCCGCGTGGGAATAAAGACGCTCGCACTCGGCAACCGCAGCCAGGGAGGCGGAAGCACCATCACGCAGCAGCTGGCGAAAAACCTCTTTCCGCGCGACACGACGGTATATCACAGCTCCATCGTACGAAAAGGCAAACTTGTAATATCCAAGTTCAAGGAGTGGATAACGGCCGTCAAACTGGAATACAATTATACCAAGGAGGAGATTATCGCCATGTATCTGAATACCGTAGGATACGGCAGCAACGCTTTCGGCATAAAATCGGCGGCGCAGACCTTCTTCGACAAACAGCCCTCGGAGCTCACCATTCAGGAGGCGGCACTGCTGGTCGGCGTAGTCAATGCCCCGACCCGATACAGCCCGGTGCTCAACTACGACCGTTCGATAGAGAGACGCAACAAAGTTATCGAGCGCATGCAGGAGAGCGGATACATATCACGGTCACAGCGCGACTCGCTGTCCGCCACGCCGATAGTCCTGAACTACAAACCCGTATCCAACAACTACGGTACGGCAACCTATTTCCGCGAGATGCTGCGTCAGGTGATGACGGCGAAAAAACCGGTGCGCAGGCACTACGCAAACGATTACGACTACGAATACGAGCTGCGCCGCTGGCAGACAAACCCTCTTTACGGCTGGTGCGACAAGAACATCAAGGCTGACGGACAGCCGTACAACATTTATCGCGACGGTCTTAAAATCTACACCACGATAAACTCCAAAATGCAGCAATACGCGGAGCAGGCCGTGCAGACTCAGCTCGAAAAAAATATCCAGCCGGCCATGGACGCACAATACAAGGCCACCAAAGTGCTGTTCCAGAAGACGGACAAGGAGCAACGCGAAAGAATCATCCGCAACGCCATGCGTTATTCGGACCGCTACCGCGCCCTTAAAAACAGCGGTGCGAGCGATGCCCAGATAAACGCGACATTCGACACTCCGGCAAAAATGAAGGTGTTCACCTACCGCGGCGAACGCGACACTGTGATGACGCCGCGCGACTCGATTCTTCACCACAAACGCATCATGCGTGCGTCGCTCGTGGCCATCGAGCCGCAAAGCGGAGAAGTCCGGGCATATGTCGGAGGCCCCAACTTCAAATACTTCAAATACGACATGGCCAAGCAGGGCAAACGTCAGGTGGGTTCGACCATAAAGCCGTTCATATATACGTTCGCCATCGACCATCTCGGATATACGCCATGCACCATGGTCCCGAATCTTCCGGTAGCCATAGAGACATACTCGGGCGAACCGTGGGTTCCCAAGGAGGCGAGCAAGGTGGAATACACCGGCGAGCTGCATCCTCTGAAATGGGGTCTCGCGCGCAGCCGCAACAATTACTCGGCCTGGATTATGAAACAGGCCAAACAGCCGGAGGCCGTGGCGGATTTCATCCACAACATGGGCATCCGCAGCTACATAGACCCGGTCTATGCGCTGTGTCTGGGAACGTCCGAGGCCTCGCTTCTGGAACTCGTGGGGGCGTACACCACCTTCGCCAACCGAGGCGTGAGCACCGAACCCATATTCGTCACCAGAATCGAGGACCGTCAGGGCAATGTCATCTCGACATTCGTGCCGACGAGCAGCGACGCCATTAGCGAACAGAACGCATACACGATGCTCACCATGTTGCAGGGCGTGATTAACAGCGGCACGGGAGGCCGTCTGCGCTGGCAGTACGGTTTCACGGGCGAGATTGGCGGCAAGACAGGAACATCGCAGGAGAACCGCGATGCATGGTTCGTCGGCGTAACCCCGAATTTAGTTGCGGGCATATGGGTCGGAGGCGAGGACCAGAGCGTGCATCTGTCACGTCAGGGCGAAGGCTCGGTGGTCGCACTGCCCGTATTCGGCGAGTTCATGAAACGCGTATACGGAGACCCGTCGCTTCCGGTGCGTCAGACAGACCGTTTCGCAGTGCCGGCCGCAGGAGTGCAGTCCTTCGACTGCGACATGAAAGATACGGCAGCACCGCTGGTGAGCGCACAAACAGCCGAAGACGAATTTTTCGATTAGAAAACTACTGTTTAATATTTTTTACGATTATCGATTATGAAAGTTGCTATTGTCGGAGCCAGCGGAGCTGTCGGACAGGAATTTTTGAGAATACTCGCCGAGCGGAACTTCCCCGCCGACGAATTGGTGTTGTTCGGTTCGGCCCGCAGTGCCGGACGCGAATATGAATTTCGCGGCAAGAAACTTGTCGTCAAAGAGTTGCAGCACAACGACGACTTCAAGGATATAGCCGTTGCGTTCGTGAGTGCCGGTGCAGGCACGTCGCGCGAGTTCGAGAAGACCATTACCAAGTACGGAACGCTGATGATAGACAATTCCAGCGCATTCAGAATGGACGAGGATGTGCCTCTGGTGGTTCCGGAAGTCAATGCGCAGGATGCCGTCAATCCGCCCAGAAGAGTTATAGCCAATCCGAACTGCACCACTATAATAATGGTGGTAGCCCTCAAAGCCATCGAAAGTCTGTCGCATATCGAGAGCGTGCGCGTCGCCTCCTACCAGTCGGCAAGCGGTGCGGGTGCGGCGGCGATGGACGAGCTTGTTGCCCAATACGCACAGATAGGCGCCGGCGAGCAGCCCGTGGTGGAGAAATTCGCCTACCAGCTGGCCTACAATGTCATTCCCCACATAGACGTGTTCACAGACAACGGATACACCAAGGAGGAGATGAAGATGTTCAACGAGACGCGCAAAATCATGCACTCCGACATAAGGACAAGCGCCACATGCGTCCGGGTTCCGGTAATGCGCGCACATTCGGAGAGCGTATGGGTCCGCACGGCCGAACCTCTGAGCGTGGAGCAGATTCGCACGGCTTTCGCCTCCGCGGCAGGAGTGACGCTGATGGACGAACCTGAGAACAAGAAATACCCGATGCCTCTGTTCCTGGCCGGCTGCGACGACGTATACGTAGGACGCATCCGCAAGGACCTGGCATGCGACAACGGAATCACATTCTGGTGCGTCAGCGACCAGATTCGCAAGGGTGCCGCACTGAATGCGGTTCAGATTGCGGAGTATCTCATCGCCGAAGGACATCTTAAATAGGACATCCGGACCGGACCGAATCTCATTAAGCCGGAAATTCTTTAAAAAATTAAAGAATTTCCGGCTTAATCGTTCCTCCACTATTGCGAAACCGGTTTATTTGACTAATTTTGTGGAGCGATTATTTATTAAAAATTTTATTATGGAAAACTCGGTTAAGAACTACGTCGAGGGTTTCATGGCATCCGTTATCGCCAAGAACCCCGGAGAGAAAGAATTTCATCAGGCTGTAAGAGAAGTTGTCGAGAGCGTGGCTCCTTACATTGCGACTCATCCCCAGCTTCAACATATGAAAATCATGGAGCGGCTCGCTGAACCGGAGCGCGTGGTGATGTTCCGTGTGCCATGGCTCAGCGACGAAGGCGAGGTGATGATAAACCGCGGATACCGCGTACAGATGAACAGCGCGCTGGGTCCCTACAAGGGCGGCATAAGGTTTCATTCGAGCGTCAATCTGAGCATTCTCAAATTTCTGGCTTTCGAGCAGGTATTCAAAAACAGCCTCACCACTCTGCCGATGGGCGGAGGAAAAGGCGGTTCGGACTTCAACCCGAAAGGAAAATCCGACGAGGAGATTATGAAGTTCTGTCAGAGTTTCATGACGGAGCTCAGCCGGCACATCGGCCAGGACACCGACGTACCGGCAGGCGACATAGGCGTCGGAGGCCGTGAAATCGGTTACATGTTCGGACAGTACAAACGTCTGCGCAACGAATTCACCGGAACTCTCACCGGCAAGGGGCTGGAATGGGGCGGTTCGCCGCTGCGTCCGGAAGCGACCGGATACGGCGTGTGCTACTTCGCACAGGCGATGCTCGCACGCAAGGGCGAGAGTTTCGAGGGCAAGACCGTAACGGTCTCCGGCTCAGGAAATGTGGCGCAGTACGCAGTACAGAAGGCCACGGAACTGGGTGCCAAAGTGGTAACCATGTCGGATTCCGGCGGATACATCTACGACCCGCAGGGAATCGACGCCGAGAAGCTGGCCTGGATTATGGAGCTGAAAAACGTATACAGAGGCCGCATAAGAGAGTATGCCGAGCACTTCGAAGGAGTGCAGTACCATGAGTTCGAACGTCCCTGGGGCGTGAAGTGCGACATCGCCATGCCGTGCGCCACGCAGAACGAACTGGACGGCGAGAATGCCGACAGGCTGCTCTCATCAGGCTGCATGTGCGTGGTCGAGGGCGCCAACATGCCGTCTACCCCCGAAGCTATACACAAATTCCAGCAGGCCAAAATATTATATGCCCCCGGCAAGGCCTCGAACGCCGGCGGAGTAGCCACATCGGGACTGGAAATGACACAGAACTCGATGCGTCTGAAATGGACTCCGCAGGAGGTGGACGAGCGTCTGCACTCGATAATGAACGACATTCACGCGGCGTGTCTCAAATACGGAACCGAACCGGACGGATACGTGGACTATGTGAAAGGCGCCAATATCGCAGGCTTCATAAAAGTCGCAGACGCCATGATTGCGCAGGGATTGGTTTAACCCCAGCCCTCCCCGGCCGGCGAAGTTCAGATTCGTTCCGGCAAAAGGATTCGGACCGCAAGTTATCAACCGCCCTTACCTCGGGCTTAAAGCGGACCGTTCCGAAAAAAACAGGAGACTATTAGCTAAAAGCAGAAATCCCGGCCGGTAAGTTACCGGCCGGGATTTCTATTATGCTTGCCTTAAATCAAAGTTTGCGGTAGGCGTCAAGCAGCTGCTCCATAGCCTTGCGGCATACGGCGCGCGAGGTGGCGGCATTCAGTCTGGCGCAGCACTGCCCCTGCTCTCCGAACGGAGCTCCGTCGTTCAGTCCCAGACCGGCACTGCCGCAAAGCCATTTGTGCAAATCGGCGTGAGACATGCCCAGAGCCGAAAAATCGAGCCACATCAGATATGTACCCTCGGTGCGGAAGGTCTTTATCCCGGGCATATTCTCCGAAATGAACGAACGCATATAGTCTATGTTGCCCTTGATATATTCCAGAACCTGGTCGAGCCATTCGTCACCCTGCGAGTATGCTGCCTGCAACGCTATGCGGCCGAACGCATTGCCCTGTCCGGCATGCGTTTTCTCGAACTCGGTATCGAACAGCAAGCGCAGACGAGCATCGGGAATTATGCCCACGGAAGTGGAGAGACCCGCAATGTTGAAGGTCTTGCTGGGGGCGACGAACGTGACAGTCCGCGAAGCGGCATCATCGCTGAGCGACGCTATGTGTATATGCCTGTGAGGTTTGAATACGAGGTCTGAGTGAATCTCATCGGAGATTATGTACACATCGTGCTTGCGGCACAGTTCGGCCACACGTTCCAGCTCCTCACGTGTAAAGACGCGGCCCGCCGGATTGTGCGGGTTGCAGAAAAGCAGTATGCGGGCATCGGAGAGTGCGCGGTCGAGACCCTCGAAGTCTATCTCGAAACTGTCATCGGTTCGTTTCAGAGGATTCTCTATCACACGTCTGCCATTCAGCCGCGTCTGCGTGAGAAACGGCGGGTAGATGGGAGTCTGCACAACCACTCCGTCCCCCTCCTTGCTCAGAGCCCGCATGGCGAACGAGAATCCGGCGACTATACCAGGGGAGAAACGGAGCCACTGCGGAGAAACAGTCCATCCGTTGCGTCTCTCAATCCATCCCATAACGGCCGAATCATAGGCCTGGTCGCGGAATTCATATCCGTAGAGCTTGTGCGAAGCCCGTTCGACAATTGCGTCCGTTATGAAAGGCGCAATCTCGAAATCCATATCCGCAATCCACATCGGTATCACATCTTCACGTCCGAACAACTCGGAACATCGGTCGAATTTCTCGCAACTCGTATGCCGGCGAGAGGGCGTAAAATCGAAATCGTAAGTCATATCTGTTAAATTTATCACATATCAAAACCTTAACGGCATACAAATATATGAAATTTGCATAATATGTCGATAAAATAACACACCCTTTTTTGCCTACCGACCACAAAATACTGACAAATCCTGCATCGCGCCCGCCTGACCGTAACCTCGGCCTGCGGCCTCCGATACCCCGCCCCGGCAACGCTGCAAATACATTCACGTTCGATAATATCCGGTTTAATCCCACAGGACGCATGTCGCAGCCTGCGGGGAGAGCGCAGCGAGCCTCCGCGGAGCAGAGACTACGGCTCGCACGGTCCTGAGGACCGCATATCACCAGTCATTCGCGCTATACGTTTAAAGCAGACAGCTCAGTTTACTTTTACGCACACTCCTTATTCGTATCTTTGACTTTCGGTCGAAGATACTTCGCCTCGGCAAAATGCAAGCGAGCTTGCTTTTATCCTCGGCTTATTCGTATCTTTGCCACGCAACACCCCTAATGAATGATGAATCCGCTTGTCAGCATAATAGTCCCGGTATACAACGCCGGAAAGTATTTGCAAAGATGCATCGACTCCCTTCGCAGGCAAAGTTATTCCAACCTGGAAATAATCCTTATTGACGACGGTTCGACAGACAACAGCCCGCAGATATGCGACAGAGCCGCCGAGAAGGATTCCAGGATAAGGGTCCTGCACCAGGCAAACGGCAGAGTGTCGCTTGCCCGCAACAACGGAATCGAAGCGTCGAGGGGCGAGTGGATAGCATTCTGCGACAATGACGACTACATGCATCCCCGAATGATAGAAACGCTTCTGGGAATGTGTCTGAGCAAAGGATGCGACATCGCCGCATGCAGACCCGAGAAAGGCTGTGCCGGCGATTTTGCGCAGCAGCCAGCACTGCCGCCGCGCGACATGAAAGTATACACGCGGGAGCAGATGCTTTCCGACATATACGGGCTGTCGTCATGCTACATATGGGACAAGCTCTATGCCCGGCACATCTTCGACAAGGTGCGTTTTCCGGTCGGGTCCTATACCGGAGAGGATGTGACGGTGCTTCACCAGGCGTACTACGCGGCACAAAGCGTGGCGCACACGGACTCTTGCCTGTACTATCATTACATACACGCAGGAAGCGTGATGCACAGGGGATTCGACGTCCGCTGGGTGGAAATCATGCTCGCGATACACAGCCGCATGGAGTTCGCACGGCAGCATTCGCTCACCGCCATGTACGAGCAGTCCGTCCGCAAAATGGTATATTATTTGGGTTACCTGCTCTACATGAACGGCCGCTACAACAGCGAGCGGACATCGCGCCGCAGCTTCGACATCCGGTACAGAGCCATGCAGCGCGAATATTACGGCAAGGCCGTCTGTCTGGGCTCCACCACGCCGAGGGACCGGCTGTTCCTCTGGACCGATACCTACGCGCCGTTCGCATATCACCTGTACAACTTCGTCAAATGGCGAATCGTCAGAGGCAACCGCCAGGCCGTGTGGGGAAGTATACGATAGAGGCGCATCGCCGCATGTTTTAAGTCGTTCCATATTATAAAAAGGACCCTCGCAGGGACTGAAATAGCAAAATTAACGCTACCTTTGACACGTCCAACGGAAGGCGGTGCAGGCACAGCACGATAATGTCGGCAGCAAACCGCAGACAACCAGAAAAGAAACATAACGAACAGAAAAAAATAATGAAAGAATTTGAGAATGGCGGCACGGAAAGCTATCGCCGATTCGCCAAGGATAAAAGAGTGCGTATCCAGACCGCACAGCCGGCAGGCCGCACTGCCGCCCCTTCGAAACCGTCCGGCGACGGCAAAAAGCCGCAGACGCGCCGTTCGTTCAACCCCAACTTTACGGCCGACAACAAGCTGCACGAGTCCAACATGCGTCGCAGCAAGCCGATAGACAGAAAGACGGACACGCCTGACGGAGAAAAGAGATACGGCGCCGGATTCGCGTCGTCAAAACCGCGCCGGGGCAATACCCCGCGTCCGGTCTCGGGTAAGAAGGCGTTCAAAAGCGGAGACAGCATGCGCGGTGAATATCCCAAATACCCGGCGCCGAAACAGGAACAGGCCCTGCGTCTGAACCGTTTCGTGGCCATGTCGGGACTCTGCTCGCGCCGTGAGGCGGACGATTACATACGTGCAGGTGTCGTTACGGTGAACGGCCAGGCTGTGACCGAGCTCGGCACCAGAGTAATGCCCGGCGACGAAGTACGGTTCAACGGCGAGCGACTGAGCAGCGAGAAGAAAGTATACATACTGATGAACAAACCCAAAGGCTTCGTCACGTCGATAGAAGACCCGCACGCCGACCGTCTGGTCATGGACATAGTGCGCAACGCCTGCTCGGAGAGGGTCTACCCTGTCGGACGTCTGGACAAGAACAGCGTCGGAGTGCTGCTCATCACCAACGACGGCGACCTGACCAAGCAGCTGACGCACCCGGCCTACAACAAGCGCAAGGTATACGAGGTCACGCTCGACAAACCGCTGACTCAGGCCGACGCACAGGCCATAGTCGAAGGCATAACTCTCGAAGACGGCGATATCGCTGCCGACGACCTGGCTTTCACGGACAAGACAAAAAAAGTGGTGGGAATAGAGATTCACTCCGGCCGCAACCGAATTGTAAGGCGCATATTCGAGCATTTCGGATACAGCGTAAGCAGGCTGGACCGCGTATATTTCGCAGGACTGACAAAGAAAAACCTCAAACGCGGACAATGGCGCTTCCTGACCGACGCGGAGGTGCGCATGCTGAAAAGCGGACGATACGAATAGCAAAAAACTGTGCGTAGCGGTTGCACGTTCCAAAAACTTTGCCTATATTTGTGCGCTGAAAAATAAACCGAGTTAAAAACAAAACACAATGAAAAAAGGAATTCATCCCGAAAATTATCGTCTGGTAGCATTCAAGGACATGTCCAACGACCATGTGTTTTTGTGCAGGTCCGCCGTTTCGACAAAAGAGACCATCGAAGTGAACGGCGAAACCTATCCCGT
>CAYXGF010000024.1:0-12638 GCA_964464465.1 uncultured Alistipes sp.
GCGTCAAATCCCCCGGTTTAGCCTGCGACTGAATCGCAGGCACCGACACCGTCAGCGCAGTGACGTCGGTATTGTCCGCCGAATACGGATAATAGGCATAGAAATCATGCTTGGAGGCGGCATCCTGCCATTTGGCCACCGAATTCATAGGGTCTGCCGGATCGAATGCCGTATTGAATCCCGAAGCACATGCCGTGTAGTTCACATTATCCGAGGCTGCGGTGCCGTCCACCGAAACGGACACACCGATCGCATCGCCCTGTTTCCAATTTACGGACAGTTTGTTCGCCTCGTCGGAGAACAGAGTACGCGTGTCGGACTGTGCGGCGACTATCCGCACCTCGTAATCCTGCTCCGAAGGCACGACCGGCATATCGGCCTCGTCCTTCGAACAAGCCATCAGCAATGCGATTGCCGAAAGCGATATAATATACTGTTTTTTCATATCTGTAATTTCATTTTATGGGCTTACACACTCTCTCAAATGTCTACTTCCACGGTTCGACTTTGTTCAAATCGTTGATTTTATTGTTATTGTCATTGATTTGGTCGGCATCTCCGATTTTTGCTCGCTCGGACATGCAACGCACCGGACAGCCGGTCGTATGATAGTCGTACGAGCCGAAACATGCCATATATCCGTTGTTCTGGATATTGTATCCGGGACGGTTGCCGTTGAACATAGTCGTCATAAGCGAAGTGTGCTCGTTCTTGCCGTTTCCTTCGCCGGTGGAATACCACAGCGTATTGAATACCGGTATGAACGTAGTCTGCGTATTGGTTCTCTCGCTGGGGTCCTGGTCCTTGTTAAGAGCCGAACCAGTGTAGGCGTAGAAGCCGCCGCACTGCGCGAAGTTCACGCTCTTGGTACTCTCGTCCCATGGCGATTTGGAATAATCCACATTGAACGAATTCAGGTCACCCTGCTCCATGGCCGCCTTGCCGATATTCATTCCGGTATGCGAGCGGACGATAAACGAGAGCACGTGCGGGTCAGGAACGCGGTATCCGACCGGACACGGGTCATAAGCCGTCTTCTTTGCAGAGAACTTGGTGTACGTATTCTTAGTCGGATTGCCCCACAGCCCGAAGCGGTCCTCACGGCTGTTGGGTTCGAACAGCGACGCAGTATATTCGGTAGCACCGCCGAAACGGGTAAAGAATGTTTCCGGATTGGCCGTGACATATTTTATGGCCGATGCCATGTCGGGCGTCATCTCGTCGGTCAGGAAGCTCAGTTTCTTTTCATAGCGTCCTGAGCCTGCCGCAGTCTCTATCTCGCAAGCGTTCTTGGTGCGCACAATCTCACCGTCGGCCTTCTGGTAGTTGCCCATGGCGTTATTGTTAACACCCACATTGATGTAAGTGAACGGGTCCTTACGTCCCCACTGATACATAAGTCCGCACGCGGCCTGTGCATTTTCCATCACATCGTAGCCTTCGTCGCTGCCGTTCGAGAGCGCACCCAGGTTGCGGTCCATAATCACAGCGTTCTCGCATCCGGCGTTCGCAGCAAGCGTTATGTCACCCTCGCCGAGCTGCCAGTCGGGAGTCACCCATATGTGCCAGTTCCAGATAATCTCTCCGGAGGCATCGGTGACGCAAATCACGGCATTGCCGGCTGCGAAATCGAAAATGTTCGGAGTCTTGAAATAGACGTAAGGCACTCCGCCCTCGGTGCGCAGCTGCACGGACGACACCTCCACGAGTTTGCTCATCGTCTCGTCGGTTCCGTCGGCCGTACCGTTCTTGTAAAAATTGGAAGCGACCATCGTTTTGAGCAGACGCGCCGACTTGGGTTCCAGCGCTGTGGAGAGGCCCATGGCGTCGAAGCCTGCGGGCAGTACGCCGTTACCGGCGACATCGGCCCTGAACTTGTAGGTCACGTCGGCCTCGCTGACAACATAGCTGTTAGCCGTTCCGAGCTCGCTCAGGTCTATAATCTTCTCGACATATTCCTTGCCAGGAGCCGTGAAATCGAGCATCGCGGTAACACCTGCGGGAATACCCGCAGCAGGAATACCCTTGGTACCGAGCAGCACCTCTTCTCCGTCCACCACGGCCAGCACGTCGAACTTCTTGCCGCCGTGTCCGGGAGTGATAAGCATGAACACCTTGTCTTCCGACTCGGGAGTGAGTTTGAGCGGCGAGCGCAAACTTACCTTTATCTCGTTGGATACGGATGCTGCCTCAGAATACGAGAGAGCGGGATTCTCGGCCGTAATATCCAAAGTCGCACCCTCCACTGCCAGTATCTCGTCCTTATCCTGGAAACGGACAATAATCTGGTCCGTCACGCACACGCCCTTGTCAGAGTTAAGCGTAACGGAGAGTATCGACAGAGGATGTCTGAACGAGAAGTCGACAGCCTTGTTCTCCGGCATGACAGCCCCTTTGACTGCGGCGTACAGCACGTCGATTTTATTCAGGTTGGCAAGACTGCCGGCACTGAGCTGCTGCTGTACGGCAGGCACCGACACCGGTATTGCGGTCGGCTCTGCCTGCTCCTTCGAGTAAGGATAATAAGCGTAGAAATCATGCGCGGAGGTCTCGTCGGTCCACTTGGCCACCGTATTTTTCTCCATCGGCACAAAACCGGTGCTTGCAGCCGATTCCGACGCCGAGTAACCTATATTGGCATCGGTCGTCTGTCCGTTCACCTTCACGAACACGCCTATGGCATCGGCCTGATTCCATCTTACGGACACACCCTGCTCGCCGTTATCCGTAAATGCGGTACGTGTCAGAGGCGATACGGCGGTGATACGCACCCCGTAGTCGGGCTGCGGCTCGGACAGCACACCTGCGTCGTCCTTCGAGCAGGCCGACAGCATCACGGCTGCGGCTGCCGACAATGATAAAACAATATGCTTTTTCATATAATTATTCTTCTTTTTTTCACTTGACAATTAATTACTCGCTCCACGAATTCCATTTACCGAAATCGTCTATCTTATTGTTCCGGTCGTCAATCTGGTTCGGATCGCCGTACTGTCCGGGACGCACTCTCATGCATCGCACAGGAGCGCACTCCGAATGACCGCCGTCGCTGCCGAGGCTGACAATGTTCGAGTTCAAGGCCGCGTTCGTGCTTCTTGTGTAGATAGTCAGACCCGGGCCGTTGGTCGAATATACAGTCGTCAGAAGCACCGTGCTGACGGCCTTGTCCGCATCACCGGTACTGTACCACCATCTTCCGAACATCGGTATGAACGTTGTGGCGGTGTTGACACGCTCCGCATCGGTCTGTCCGGCTGAGAGTTCAGAACCGGTATAGACGTATATGCCGCGTGTGGCATCAGCATTTATCTTATTGTCCGCAACGTTCCAAGGAGTTTTCGAATAATCTATGTTCATGGCATTCAAATCGCCGCCGATAAGAACCGAAATGTTCAAAGGCAGGGTGCCGCCTCGCACGATGAATCCGAGCGCATTGACATCCGGCACACGGTATCCGGCAGGACACGGGTCGAAGGCAGTTTTGCTTCCGGAGAACAGGTCACGTTTATTTCCGCCCGGATTGCCCCAGATAGGGTTCACTATGGCATCCATGCTGCGCGGAGCGAATACGGTAGCCCAATATTCGCCGTAACTCTGTCCGCCCTTGTTTCCGAACGGCGTATAGAAATACTCCGGATGAGCCGCAATCTCCTTTATCGAAGCCGCCAGGTTGTACGACTCGTCGACATACGTGCGTCGTGCCTCGTAGCTGTTCGAATTCTCGGCAGTCTCGAAATTGTAGACACCTTTGGTGCGGAGAATCTCTCCCGCAGCAGTCTGATAGTTGCCCATCGGCTGATAATCCGTGCCGACGCCCACGCCGCAGAGCGGGTCCTTGCGGCCCCACTGGTACAGCAGTCCGCATGCTGCCTGAGCATTCTGCAAGGCAGTGTACCCTGCATCCGTTCCGTTCGACAGAGCACCGAGGTTGCGGTCCATGAACACTGCGGTCTCGCATTTCTCATTGGCCATGGCGGTAAAGTCGCCCTGACCGAGTTCGTAGTCGGGAGTTACCCATATGTGCCAGCTCCATACTATATTGCCGCTGTCGTCCATCGCGCAAATCACAGCATTGCCGGCAGCAAACGTCTCCTCGTCGGGAGTGTCGAAGAAGATATAAGGCGTACCGTTCTCGACTTTCAGACATACTGACGAACGCTCCACAAGGCGGCTCATCGTCGGGTCGCTTCCGTCCGCCGTACCGTTCTTGTAGCCGCCCGAGGCCACCCATGTTCTGAGCAGACGTGCCGATGTAGCATCAAGCTCCGTCGACAGACCGTTGCTGGAAAGAACGGTCGGCAGCTTGCCGTTTCCGGCCACGTTCGCACGGAACTTGTACGATGTGGCGGGTTTGTTCACTATATAGCAGTTCGCCGTCTCGTTCTCGCTCAAATCCTCGATAACCTTAGCCTCGCTCTCGTCGACAGTCAGAGTACCCTTTATTACGTACATCTTGCCGCTCTGGAAGCCCTCCGCCGGAACGGTCTTGGTAGCCAGAGTGTACTCCTTGCCGCCTACCTGTCCTACCACCTCTATGGTCTTGCCGGCATGTCCGGGAGTAACAACGACATAGATATTGCCGCCCGTACCCGAGACAATCAGTTCGGGACCTACGTAAGTTATCTCGGACGATGTCTTGGCGCCGGTGAAGTCTATTTTGCCGGTAGCCAAATCTATCTTGGCGTTTTCGGCAGCAAGAGCCTCGTCCGTGTCTTTAAGACGCAGTGTAAGATTTTGAACATCGACCGTATAGTTGCACTGCAAGTTAACATTCACGATAGCCAGTGCATGCTTGAACGAAAGTTTCACAGCCGCATCGCTTCTCACCACGCCAGTCGTGGCGCTGTACATGAAGTCCATCGACGTTATGTGAGCGAACGGCGTTCCGCCTTTATACTGCACAGCCGGAATGTTTATATTCACCGCATTGAAGTCGTCACCCCTCTGGGCATCATACGGGTAGTATGAGTAGAAGTCGTGTGCGGAAGTCTCATCCGCCCAGCGCAATTTTTTCATCGTCCACTCGAAATCGGACTCCTTGCCTCCTCCGAGCGCCTGGAATGGAAGATTCCGGGCCACGGAACTCTCGCCGCAATTGGCGAACACGCCTATCTTGTCACCGGCATACCAGTTCACCACCAGCGCGTCGGGACCGTCCTGATACGAAGTTCTGGTACCGTCCGCATCCAGCGACGCACGGAACGAGATACCGTCCTCGCCGTCAGCCGGAACCGACGTGTCCACATTATCCTTTGCACACCCTACGGCAAGCAGAGCCGCAAGCATTATGATATATGATTTTCTCATGACTTGTTCCTTTATCAAATAGTTACAGTTCCACTTTTTCGAAATCCTCCAACTGTCCGTCGCCGCCAATCAAATCAGGTTCGTAGAGAGCCTTGTCGATGCACGGCTTAATCAGAGACTCCATCACCGCATATCCGGCGCCGTTGGGGTGAACGCGGTCGCTTTCCGTCCACGAATACTCGACTTTCAGGCCCAGCTCCTCGTCGGCCATGCTCGACCAGTAGTCGCAATATATGTACCCGCGCTGTTCAGTGAGAGCCTTTATCTTCTTGTTCAGGTCCACAACCGACTGACCGACATGCGGATGATTTGCATTCCACTCAGCGTCTTTCCACCATATGGCGTTCGCCGGCACCGTAGAAGGCATAATCACCTTCATGCCCGCCATCTCGGCCCAGTATGCAATCATACGGAGGTTGTTGAACACATCCTTCAACGGGATATAGTATCCGGTATTCTCCGATATGTCGTTCACACCGCCGCAGACTACCAGCACCTGACAGTCGAGCATGCTCAGATAGTTGAAACGCTGAACGAAGTTCGAGGTACATGTACCGCTGTGTCCGTTATGTACGTAGCCGTTCTCCTTGAAGAAGTTCGGGTTTTTGGTTCTGCTCTCCCACACCTCGGTAATCGAGTTTCCGAGGAATCCGGCTTTCGGGCCGTGCAGGTCCTTCACAGGAACCGATGTCACCTTCTGCTCCTTGACGCAGCGCAGCTGAACGCCCTGGCCGACATATGTATTGCCTGTCGTTACGGCAGCATCCGTGTATCTGTCGATAGGCGCCCCATTGTGAGCCGCGGTTCTCACGCCGCGGAAAGGAGCCGCTTTTTCAGAAACGGTAGATGTTGCGAGGAACATCTCAGTACCCTGTCCGGAGATATTCGAGAATCCGGAGAATCCGGCCATTCTCTGTCCGCCGTACGGGAAATACAGGTCGTAATCCGCCGAGTATGCTCCGTATCCTGCCGGTGTAAGCGATGCCTTGCCTACCGCAAGACCCACCGCAGCGGCATCCGGAACCATCCATCCGGCCGGACACGGGTCGTAGATTGTCTTCACGCCGTCCGTACAGTTCATGTTGCCCCACAGATAGCGCCAGCCCACCTGCTGTGAGACCTTCATGTTGTCGCCCTGCGAGTTCATCCACATGTACGGAGAAGTACAACCGCCTCCGTTGCCGTTCGTAGCCCACTTGTAAGGATATTTAACGGTTTCGGCCACAGCCTCGTCTATCAGGAATCCCGCGCCGAGCTCCTTGCCCAGAGCCATCTCGTTGTCGGTATTTTTCTGAGAGAACATCAGTCCTTCCGAACCTTTTTGAAGCTCTGTCACGGGAGTATACGTATGCAGACCCCATGTCAGATTTCCGGTAGCCATGCTGTTTGCAGCAGGGAACGGGTCCTTGCGGCCCCACTGGTAATAGTTGCCCAGCGCCCATGCAGCCTTTATCGGGTCGGTCTCGGTGCGGGCCTCCACTCCGGTCATAGCGCCCAGGTTGCGGTCCATCATAACGTACTCGCCCAGAGTCTTGGCCGTAGCATCCGGATTGTAATCCTCCACAGCCCATATATTCCAGCTCCACAGAATCTCGCCGGCAGCATCGTATACCGCGATAAGCGCATTTCCGTTCACGAAAGCGACAGGTGTCTGGAAATATACATAACCGTCCTCGCGCAGCTCCACGGACTCGATGTCCACAGGAGACTGACGCAGCCACTCTCCGGAAGCCGTCTGCGGATTGTTGTACCACACCAGACCTGCCGAAACAGGCTCTATTCTGAGGTCGGCATCCGTAAATGCGACGTTGACATTAAGTTTCTTCCAGTCCTCCGAGTTCCACTCTATCGTCTGAACCTTGCCGTTGCCCTTGACACGAGCGTCGAACTTGTACTCCTCGGCGGCCCTATTTATTATATAGGTATTGGCCGTACCTTCGGCGCTCAAATCGACAGGTCCGTTCTCCAATGTCATCGACAGCTTCGCACACACGCCTGTCGGGATTCCCGAAGCGGGAATGCCCTTGGAGCCCAGCAGCACCTCCTGGCCGTCGACAACGGCCAGCACGTCGAAACGCTTGCCGCCGTGACCCGGAATAATCTGCATCCACACCTTCTCTGCGGAAGAGGCCGTAAGAGTCACGGGCGAAGCGAGCTTCACGCTTATCTGATTCGAAGTCTCGGCTTTCGAATAATCTATCTTGCCTGTCGACAGATTGACGGTCGCACCTTCGGCAGCCAATATTTCATCCTCGTCCTGGCAGCGGAATATCACCTCGTCGGTAGAAATGCTGCCTCTGTCGGCACTCAGCGTAACCTCCAATACGGAGAACAGGTGCGAGAACTGGAACTCCACGCTTCCGTCATCGGTCATGACCATCTGCTCCTGACGGGCATACATGAAGTCCAAATCGGCCAGATGCGCGGCATCTCCCGTCGCACCCTGCACCTGAGCGGCAGGAACCGATACGGTCACACCCGAATGAGCGTCACCGGCCTGTCCGCTGTAAGGATAATACACATAAAAATCATGCAGCGCATAAATATCTTTCCACTGCGCGGCATCTCCGACAGGCACAAACGAAGTGCGGGCGCCCTCCGAAGCGGCCTTGTACGGGAGGTTCACAGACTGCGACTCGCCGTCAGCCAGTACATACAGGCCGATTTTATCGCCTGCCGTCCAACCGAGAGAAAGTCCGGTCCCTGCATCCGTATGCTGAGTCCTGGTTTCGCAGTCTTTCACACTGCCGACCAAGGTCAGCTTTTCGGGTTCAATGTTTTCATCTCCGCCTACTACCGGTTTATCGGTAACGGAATCTTTCTTGCATGCCAGCATAGCGACAGCCGCACATGCCAAAACAAATATCAACTTCTTCATACTCAATCTATCCATTCGTTCCACCCGTCAAGGTCTTTTATTTGAGGTAATCCCTCATCATCCGGAGATTCAATCGACAGAGAATTGGCAAAACCCGCTTCTGTCTCAACTTCAAGCAGTTGAATTTCTGGGGGGGGGGTAAACTCCCTTCCTTCCCTCAGGGGCCTCAAAACCGGCCCAGGCATTCATTTGATGACAAATTTGTTTCATAAAATTGTAGTGAAGTATCTTTCTGTAAGCATTATTTCCTTTTTTCGTCTATTTTCTAACCATAATTATCGTAATACAAATATATCATCATTTTTTCAATAAACAAAAAAATAACTTAAATAATAAAATATATTTCCGCCACCCCTAAAATTATTTTTCCGTTTTATTTTGATTTTGCACCCGCTTTGCGTATATTTGCAACCGAGACACAGGGGACGCGAGTCCCCTGAATCATTGAATAATATTGCCGCAAACAACTCAAACAGACACCCTCATGATTGATGCTCAATACGTTAGACAAAAGGCCGAGAGCCTTCTACCCTCAGAAGAACTGTTTCTGGTAGACGTGTCCGTATCGCCAGCGCTGGAAATAGAGATACTGCTGGACAGCGACTCGTCGGTGTGCGTCGAGGACTGCGTGGCCCTCAGCCGGGCATTGGAAAGCGAATTGGAGCAAACGGGCGACGATTTCTCGCTCACCGTATCCTCCGCCGGCATAGGCTCACCGCTCAAATTGTTGCGCCAGTACCGCAAACTGCTCGGCAAACCGGTAGACGTGCTGCTGACGTGCGGCACCAGGATTCTGGCAACGCTCCAATCCGCCTCGCAGGACGACATCACGGTCAGCTACACGGAAAAGGTCGCCGTGGAGGGAAAGAAGCGCAAGCAGGAGGTGCTTGTTGAAAAAACATATCCCATGTCCGAAGTCAGGACGGTAAGGGAATATCTCGATTTTAAATAAAAGAAAATATATAAAAAACTCACATGGACAACCTCAACCTGATAAGCAACTTTGCAGAGTTCAAAGAGCTTAAAAACATCGACAAGAGCACGATGATAGGCGTGCTCGAAGATATTTTCCGTCACCTGTTGCAGAAAACGTTCGAGACGGACGAGAACTTCGACATCATTATCAATCCCGACAAGGGCGACCTCGAAATATGGCGCAACCGCATCATCGTGGAGGACGGAGCCGTGGAGAATCCCAACCAGCAGATTTCGATTTCCGACGCCCGCCAGCTCGACGCGACATACGAAGTGGGCGAAGAGGTGGCCGACGAGATAAAGCTCAACTCGTTCGGACGCCGTGCCGTGCTGTCGCTGCGTCAGAATCTGGCATCGCGCATCATGGACCTCGAAAAGGCCAACCTCTACGAAAAATACAGCCAGAAGGTGGGCGAGATAATCACCGGCGAGGTATATCAGGCATGGAAAAAGGAGATTCTCGTGCTCGACGACGAGGAGAATGAGCTCATTCTGCCCAAAAGCGAGCAGATTCCGAGCGACTTCTTCCGCAAGGGCGACACGATTCGGGCCATAGTGTCGAAGGTCGAGATGATAAACAACTCTCCCAAAATCATCCTCTCGCGCACGGCCGACGAATTCCTCGAAAGACTCTTCGAACAGGAGGTGCCCGAAATATTCGACGGTCTTATCACAATCAAGAAAATCGCCCGAATCCCCGGCGAGAGAGCCAAGGTGGCCGTGGAGTCCTACGATGAGAGAATCGACCCGGTAGGCGCATGCGTCGGAATGAAAGGCTCGCGCATATACTCGATAGTCAAGGAGCTGCGCAACGAGAACATCGACGTGGTCAACTACACGGCAAACTCGTCGCTGCTCATACAGCGCGCCCTGAATCCGGCCAAGGTTTCGTCAATCACTCTGGACGAGGAGAAGAAAACCGCAGCCGTATACCTCAAACAGAGCGAGGTGTCGCTGGCTATCGGCAAGGGCGGTCTCAACATCCGTCTGGCAAGCATGCTCACCGGATACGACATCGACGTATACCGCGAAGTGGAGGAGGAAGATGTCAATCTGGACGAGTTCGGCGACGAAATCGACCAGTGGATTATCGACACGCTGAAAAAAGTCGGATGCGACACCGCCAAAAGCGTTCTGGACGTTACGGACGAGGAGCTTGTGCAGCGCACCGACCTGGAAGAAGAGACAATCAAAGAAATCAAGAACATTCTCAAAGCAGAATTCGAATAGAGATTTAAACTTTTTTAAATCTTTTTCACTCATACGAATATTTAAAAACCTTTAAATCCCTAACGGTATGTCAAACGAAAGAAGACTCAGACTCCTGCAAGTGGCCAAAGAGTTCAAAGTGGGTCTGTCGACAATCACCGAATACCTCGAAAAGAAAGGCGTGAAGGTAGAGAATTCACCCAACTCGGTCATCACGCAGGACGTGTACGAGATTCTCGAAAAGGAATTCGGAGCGGGTCGCGGCGCGGCGCGGTCGACAAACATCAGAGAAAAAATATCCTCCGTCCAGAAGCAGGAAAGCGTATCTCTGGAACGTAAAAAGGATGCCGACAAGCCGCAGCAGGCCAAATCCTCCGCGGCACCGGGCACCACCATACAGAAACCCAAGATATTGGGCAAGATAGACCTATCGGCTCCGCACGCCGAACACAAAGCGAAAAAGGAAGAACAGCCCGCCGCTCCCAAGCCCCAGGCCCCGGCAGCGGCTCCCGTCGCACCTGCACCCGCCCCTGCCGCAAAACAGACGCAGCAGGCGGCGAAGGCCGAGCAGCCTGCCGCAGGGAAAGTCACGGCTACGGTTGCGGACGCACCTGTGAAACAGGCTCCGGAAACCGATTTCCGCAACAAGACCTACGACGAGCGCATGGCTGAGAACCGCAGCGACATTTTCCGTCCGTCGCAGGAGAGCAACCGTCTGTCCGGCCCGAAAGTTCTCGGCAAGATAGACGTCTCGGCGCTGTCCCAGTCCGACAGTTCGAGTTCGCACAAACGCGAAAAGCGCAAACGCATAACCAAGGACCGCGTCGACATCAACAAACCGCAGCCGCCAAGAGCCTCGCAGCAAGGCAGCGGCAACGCACAGAACGGAGCCGGAGGAAAGAAGGACAAGAAAAAGAACAAACCCGCCGCAAAACCCGTTGTCCGTCCCGAGGTAAACGAGGAAGAGGTACAGAAGCAGATTAAGGACACGCTGGCCCGTCTTACCGCCAAAGGTAGCAAGATGAAGGGCGCCAAATACCGCAAGGACAAACGCGAGGCCGTCTCCGCCCGTATGAACGAGGAGATGGAGCGCGAACAGAGAGAGCACAGCATTCTCAAAGTAACGGAATTCGTCACGGTAAGCGACCTTGCCACCATGATGGATGTTCCGGTTACAGAGGTCATCACGGCCTGCATGAATCTCGGTCTGATGGTATCCATCAACCAGCGTCTGGATGCCGAGGCCCTCGTCATCGTGGCCGAGGAATTCGGATTCAAGGTAGAGTTCGTCTCCGTAGACATTCAGGAGGCCATCGAGGAGACCGACGATGCCGACAAGCCGGAGGATTTGGTTCCGCGTCCGCCCATCGTAACCGTCATGGGACACGTGGACCACGGCAAGACATCGCTGCTTGACAACATCCGCAAGACCAATGTCATAGCAGGCGAGGCCGGCGGTATCACCCAGCACATCGGAGCATACAGCGTCAAGGTCGGCGAGCAGCGCATCACCTTCCTCGACACACCGGGACACGAGGCTTTCACCGCCATGCGTGCCCGAGGTGCCAAAATCACGGATGTGGCCATCATCATCGTGGCGGCCGACGACAGCGTCATGCCGCAGACGATAGAGGCGATAAACCACGCACAGGCCGCAGGCGTGCCGATGGTGTTCGCCATAAACAAGATAGACAAGCCGGGAGCCAATCCGGACCATATCAAGGAGCAGCTCGCGCAGATGAACTACCTTGTCGAGGACTGGGGCGGCAAATACCAGTGTCAGGAAATATCCGCCAAACAGGGCATCAACCTCGACAAACTGCTGGAAAAGGTGCTTCTTGAAGCCGAGATGCTGGAACTCAAAGCCAACCCCGACCGCAAAGCGACGGGAACGGTCATCGAGTCCACGCTCGACAAGGGACGCGGCTACGTGGCCACGGTGCTCGTGCAGAACGGCACACTCAAAGTGGGCGACGTGATGTTGTCCGGAACACATACGGGACGCGTGAAAGCCATGTTCAACGAACGCGGCCAGAAAGTCACGCAGGCTCCCCCTTCGACACCGGTGCTGGTGCTGGGACTCAACGGAGCGCCTCAGGCCGGCGACAACTTCAATGTCATGGACGACGACCGCAGCGCCAGAGCGATAGCCGGCAAGCGCGAGCAGTTGCAGAGAATGCAGGGCCTGCGCACGCAGAAGCACGTCACGCTGGATGAAATCGGCCGCCGTATAGCAATCGGCAACTTCAAGGAGCTCAACATCATAGTC
>CAYXGF010000024.1:12648-25028 GCA_964464465.1 uncultured Alistipes sp.
CAAGGACGAGGTTCAGGTGAACGTGATACACAAGGCCGTCGGTCAGATTTCGGAATCGGACGTATTGCTGGCCGCCGCCTCGAATGCCATTATCGTGGGATTCCAAGTGCGTCCTTCGGCCAGCGCCAGACGTCTTGCCGAGAAGGAGGAGATAGACATCCGTCTGTATTCAATCATCTACGACGCCATAAACGAGGTCAAGGATGCTATCGAAGGTATGCTCGCCCCTCTCACCAAGGAGGAAATCACCTGCTCGGTGGAGGTCATGGAGACATTCAAGATTTCCAAGGTCGGCACCATCGCAGGCTGTATCGTACGCGAAGGCAAACTGACCCGAAACACGTCAATCCGCGTAATCCGCGACGGCATAGTGGTCTACACAGGCCGCCTCGGCTCCCTGAAACGCTACAAGGACGATGTGAAAGAGGTCTCAACGGGTATGGACTGCGGTCTGAACATCGAGAACTACAACGACATCCACATAGGCGACATAGTCGAAGGATACGAGACCGTCGAGGTAAAACGATAGAGACATTGCGCTTCGGCGATAATAATAAAGGCGTGCTGTAAGGCACGCCTTTATTATTACCGCCATGATTTCCCGCGGATTACCATCCGACATGCCGACAGTGTCACATCCACCCGCACACGAAGACCTGTCACCACCGTTTGTGGTACGATTTTGGCTCTACTGCCGTATGTCATTAAAATTTAGCCATGAAACGTATAATCCGATTCTCGAACATCATGTCGCTCATCGCCGGCATCGCAATCATCGTATCCCTGTCCGTAGATATTCTGTCGACCGGAAGTTATACAATAGACAAAGGATACATGGAGGTACAGCTTGCGGCATGCATCATCTTTCTCGCAGACTTTTTCATACGTCTGCACGCCGCACAGGACAAAAGACGGTTCTGGGCTACCAACTGGTTCATGCTGCTGATAAGCATACCGTACCTCAACATAGTCGGATGGCTGAACGCAGAACCGGGCAAGGACTGGTATCTGATTCTCAAACTGCTGCCGCTGATACGCAGCCTGTGGGCCATGTGGATGATTGTCGGATGGGCCGCGACAAAAAAAAGCAGCGGACTGCTATTGTCATACCTGCTTACGGTATGCGGTTTCACATATCTGGCCGGACTTATCTTCTACGCCTACGAGATGGGCGTAAACCCGCATCTCACATCATTCGGCAACGGATTATGGTGGGCATGGATGGGCGTCACAACGGTCGGAGCCGCAATATTTCCGGTAACCGCGATAGGAAAGGTTCTGGCAGTAGCACTACCCTCTCTGGGAATGATGATGTTTCCGGTATTCACCGTATATCTCATCTCGTCCCTGAAAAAGAAAAACGGAAGCAACTAAGAGAAAAGGCCCGACATGCTCGTCGGGCCTTTTTTTAACATACTACCTGTTTTTCAGCAGGTCGCGGATTTCAGTCAGCAGCAATTCCTCCTTCGTAGGCGCGGGCGGCTCCGGTGCAGGAGCGGGTGCAGCCTCCTCTTTCTTCTTGGCCAGCGACAGCAGCTTCACCAGCATGAATACGCACGCAGCCAGAATAACGAAATCCACACACGTCTGTATGAACGCTCCGTAATTCCACGTAACGGCTTCGGCACCTCCGGCCACAGCCCTCGGGTTGAGCACAACAGACAGTCCCGAGAAATCGGTTTTGCCGAGCAACATTCCTATCGGCGGCATAAGCACATCGTTCACGAAAGACGAAACTATCTTTCCGAACGCACCACCGATAATCACACCCACGGCCATGTCCATCACATTGCCTTTCAGGGCGAAACTCTTGAATTCAGTCAAAAGACTCATAGCTTTCCGTTCAATTTAAATGTTAATACACTGTGCATCTCCGGCAGAAACCTACACCTGCATGCACGCTGTCTTCTCAACAACGCTCCTGCCGAAAATTCGATTCCATGACAAAAATAGAATAAAAGTTATTTTTAGCAAAAATTAGCGCCTGCTTATTTTGTAAATAAATATAAATATTATACTTTTGTCATCTCGAAGAGCAGAGATTATTTCTGCCGGAGGGAGAGATGGGTGAGTGGCTTAAACCACCAGTTTGCTAAACTGACGTACGGGATTACTGTACCGGGGGTTCGAATCCCCCTCTCTCCGCAAACTTCTGCAAGCGGTTAGATAGAATCTAAGCGCTTGTTTTGTTATTAAGGTATCCGGAAGAACTTGGTCTATCAATGATAGCCTGATAACAAGAAAACGAATGCTTGCGGTAGTTTGCAAGGCACCGCCGGCAGGCGCGGGGAAAACAAGCGGCAGCAATGTCAATACCCTGTCTCTCCGCAAACAAAGTCTGACAATAATACCCAATTTTATACCCGGTTTCGGAAGTGAAATTGTGTTTTTATTTAAGTGGGGGGGGCCACAATACTATGGCTCTGAATCCGCGAAGCCAGGTTCTGCATACTGCCGCCAAAATTATTATCAACCATGGATTTAATCGAATTTCGCGAGTTCTGCCTCTCTTTCGACGGCGTCACCGAGAATACCCCGTTCGGAAAGTTCGCCAGGCGATATGATTCCATACTTGTATTTTACATTGCGGAGCATATGTTCTGCCTAACCGATATAGACGATTTCTCTTATATCGATATCCGCTCAACGCCGGACAAAATCGCCGAACTGCAAAACATATACACCTCCGTAGGCAGACCAATCAATCGAAGTCTCCGCTATTGGATTCAGATTGACCTAAACGGCGATGTCCCCGACAATGTGATACGGCAACTTGTCCGCGAGGCATACGGCATCATAAAAACGAAATATTCCGGGAAAAACCTTAAATAGACTTCGTATTGCCGATTCCCGTTATCGCCTGGTGCGGACAGATGCGGACACATCTCTTACAACCTATGCACGCCTGGCCGTTCCTGATTCTGACATGACGGTGGACGATAAAATCAATCTTTCCCAACACATCTTTGGGACATGCGCCAATACATTTCCAGCATGCTGCGCATTTACGGGAATCAATGCATATGAAGTCCGTCTGATGACGGCAGCGTAGTTTGTTCTCTGTCTCCATGTTTCCTCAAAGGCTCATTATACACAATTTGCACACATATACGACTGCTCTTTTTCGACTTGCGTTGCAGGACAGGCATCACCGCCCCTGCATGTAACGCCCGGAGACGACGTCATCGAGCCACTGCGTGTTGTCGAGATACCAGCGGACGGTTCTGCGGAGGCCGCTCACGAAATCCGTGCGCGGACGCCATCCGAGCTCCTCTTGCAGACGCGTGCTGTCTATGGCATAACGGAGGTCATGTCCGGCCCGGTCCTCGACGTACTTTATGAGTCCGTCGCTCGCGCCGTCCACACGGCCGAGAAGAGAATCGACCTCCGCAATGAGACGGCGCACAAGCTCGATATTGCTCAACTCGTTACTGCCCCCGATATTGTATGTCCGGCCGGCCTCTCCGCTATGGAACACCGTGTCGATAGCCTCGGCATGGTCCTCCACATAGAGCCAGTCGCGGACATTCCGCCCCGTGCCGTAGACCGGAAGCGGCAGTCCCTTGCATATATTGTTTATAAACAGCGGAATAAGTTTCTCCGGAAACTGATTTGGTCCGTAATTGTTCGAACAGTTGGTGACAACGGTCGGAAGGCCGTAAGTATCATGGAACGCCCGAACGAAATGGTCGCTCGACGCCTTGCTTGCCGAATACGGCGAATGCGGCGCATAAGGTGTCGTCTCGCTGAACTTCTCCTCTCCGAAAGGCAATGCCCCGTACACCTCGTCAGTGGAGATATGATAGAACAGTTTTCCGTCATACGCTCCGCACCACGCATTGCGGCATGCTTGCAGCAGCGTCAGCGTACCGAGCACATTCGTCCGTGCGAAAACCGTCGGGTCCGATATGCTGCGGTCCACATGGCTCTCCGCCGCCAGATGAATCACCCCGTCGATACTCCGTGTCCGGAAGAGTTCTTCAAGCAGGACGGCATCGCATATGTCGCCGCGCACGAATTCATAATTCGGCAGTCCGGCCACATCCGTCAGATTGGCGGGATTGCCGGCATAAGTCAGCTTGTCGAGATTGATAATTAGGTACCGAGGATATTTATTCACGAAGAGCCGCACCACGTGCGAACCTATAAACCCGGCACCACCCGTTATGAGAATCGTCCGTTGCCACATAGCGTTATTTCTGTCTTTCAATTATTTTCACACACTCCTCCAATGATTCGCGCCACGGACGCAGCTTTACGCCGGCCGCCCTTATCCTGTCCGTGGCAAGCACGCTGTACGACGGTCTGGGAGCCGGAGCCCCGTACTGCTGCGATGTTATGGGCAGTACACGGCAGTGCGCACCGGAAATCCCGAATATCCGCTCTGCAAACTCGCTCCACGTGCAGCAGCCCTCACCCGTAAAATGATAAATCCGTGCAGGTCCACAAAAACCGCCCTCCACAAGCGTCATAACAGCCCTTGCCAAATCCGTTGCATAGGTCGGCGAACCGGTCTGGTCACACACCACGCTGACGGTATCGCGAACCGAAGAGAGCGAGAGCATGGTCCTGACGAAATTATGTCCGAATTCGGAATAGAGCCATGCGGTACGCACTATCGCTCCGCGACAGCCGCTCCGCATCATCTCACGTTCACCCTCCGCCTTTGTCCGTCCGTAGACCCCCATCGGACAAGGCTCCGCATCCTCAGCATAAGGCCGTGCGGCAGTGCCGTCGAAAACATAATCCGTGGATATATGCACCAGCGCAGCATCATGCGATGCAGCGGCCATGGCAAGCCCCATCACGGCAGCGGTATTGACAGCGGCAGCCGCGTCAGCATCCGTCTCGGCTTTGTCCACAGCAGTATAGGCCGCGCAATTAATCACCACGGCAGCCCCGCATTCCGTCAGAAAAGCATCCACAGCGGCCGAATCGGTGATATCCAGTTCTCCTGAATCCGCAAATACGAACCCGAAAGACGGATACTCCCCCGCAATCTTTCTCAGCGACAGTCCCAGCTGACCGCCCGCACCCGTAACAAGAATCCTTTCAGCCATAGTATCGCTACTCGAACAGTTCACCCGCATCTTCAAGCCCCGGCGCAGCCTTGTCCTTGTCGGACAGTATAATATCGGACTGCGGCACAGGCCAGTCGATGCCTATCTGCGGGTCGTTCCACGCAACGGAGCCCTCCGCCGACGGCGTGTAGGGATTGTCGCACTTGTACTGAAACACCGCCTCGTCGGACAATACCACAAAACCGTGAGCCATACCGCGCGGCAGGAAAAACTGCCTGCGGTTGGTATCCGACAGTTCCACCGCCACCCAGCGCCCGAACGTGGGCGAACTGCGGCGCAAATCTACCGCCACATCCCAGACACGGCCGTGCACCACACGAACGAGCTTCGCCTGCGCCGCCGCCCCTCTCTGGAAATGCAGACCGCGCAGCACGCCGTACACCGATTTAGACTCGTTGTCCTGCACGAAATCGGCCGGTATGACCTCTCTGTCGAAAACGCGCTTGGAATACGATTCGAAAAAATACCCTCTGCAATCCTCGAAAACATCGGGTGTAATAATCACGACTCCCTCTATATCTGTTTTTTCAACTTTCATCGTCTTACTTCAAAAGTCCTTCGAGATACACTCCGTACTCATTGCCAGCCATGCGCCGCGCCGTCTCTGCTACCTGCTGCGGGCCAATCCACCCCTGCCGCAGCGCTATCTCCTCCAAACAGGCCACTTTCAACCCCTGCCGGCTCTCTATCGTATGAATGAAATTGCCCGCATCCATAAGCGAGGCGTGCGTTCCTGTATCCAGCCATGCGAATCCGCGGCCGAGAAGCTCGGCATGCAGCTCGCCGCGCTGCATATACGCATTGTTGACGCTCGTGATTTCAAGCTCGCCGCGGGCCGACGGACGCACCTCGCGGACTATGTCCACCACAGACGGCGGATAGAAATAGAGACCCACCACGGCATAATCGCTTTTCGGATTTTCGGGTTTCTCCTCTATGCCGAGCACTCTGCCTTCGGCATCGAACTCCACCACTCCGTAACGCGAGGCATCCCTGACCCCGTATCCGAAGATGGTGGCCACACCGTCCCGTTCGGTCCGCAGCACGCTCTGTCTGAGCATGGCGGTGAAGCCCTGACCGTAAAATATATTGTCGCCCAGCACAAGACACACGGCATCGTCTCCTATGAAGTCGGCACCTATTACGAACGCCTGCGCAAGACCGTCCGGCGACGGCTGTACGGCATAGGAGAACCTGACTCCCAGCGCGCTCCCGTCCCCCAGAAGACGCTCGAACGACGGCAAATCCTGAGGCGTGGATATAATCAGTATGTCGCGTATGCCCGCAAGCATCAGAACGGACAAAGGATAATATATCATCGGTTTGTCATACACCGGCAGAAGCTGCTTGCTAACCCCCACTGTCAGCGGATAAAGCCTCGTCCCGCTGCCTCCGGCCAATACTATGCCTTTCATCTCCGCACTCTCATTTTCCTATTCCCACATATTCGAATCCGGCCTGCGCGACATCCGCCCTGTCGTATATGTTGCGGCCGTCCACAATAAGCCGTCCGCGCATCACCCTGGCCACATCGTCCCACCGGGGCATGCGGAACTGCTTCCATTCGGTCATAAGTACCGCAGCATCCGCCCCGCAGGCGGCATCGTACATATCCTTGCAGTAAACCACGCTTCCGCCCAGTCTTCGCTGCGCCTCTGGCATGGCCACCGGGTCGTAAACCCTGACACATGCGCCGTCGGCAAGCAGCCTCTCGACCACCACAAGCGAAGGAGCCTCGCGCATGTCGTCGGTCTCCGGCTTGAACGAGAGACCCCACAGAGCCACTGTCCGGCCGGACATATCGCCCAGAGCACTTTTCAGCTTTCTGTACACGACGCCCTTCTGCTCCTCGTTCACAGCCTCCACAGCCTCGATAATCCGCATCGGATATCCGTTGCGGCGTCCGGTCGCAGCAAGCGCCTGAACATCCTTCGGGAAACACGAGCCGCCGTATCCGCAACCGGCATACAGGAACTTGTTGCCTATGCGCGAATCCGTACCCATACCCTTGCGCACCATATCCACATCGGCCCCCACTCTCTCGCAGAGATTGGCTATCTCGTTCATGAACGAGATGCGTGTGGCCAGCATCGCATTGGCGGCATATTTCGTCATCTCCGCAGAAGCCACATCCATGAAATAGACCCGGAAATTGTTCAGCAAAAACGGTTTGTACAGTTTTTCCATCAGCACCCTGGCTCTTTCGCTCTCTACGCCCACAATCACCCTGTCGGGACTCATGAAATCCTTTATGGCAGCCCCCTCTTTCAGGAACTCAGGATTCGACGCCACATCGAAAGGCACATCCTCGCCGCGACGCGCCAGCTCCTCTCTGATTTTCTGCTCCACCCGTCGGGCCGTG
Organism: uncultured Alistipes sp.; assembly: GCA_964464465.1. GTDB lineage: Bacteria > Bacteroidota > Bacteroidia > Bacteroidales > Rikenellaceae > UBA940. Next base: position 20,092 of record CAYXGF010000024.1, read on the forward strand.
CCGACAGGCACCGTACTCTTGTTCACCAGAAGAGTGTATTTCCTGATACACCGTCCGAAAGTCCCGGCCACCTGCATCACATATTGCAAATCGGCGCTGCCATCGCTGCCGGCCGGCGTGCCCACGGCACAGAACACGACCTGCACATCGTCTATGCACTCTTCCAGGCTATGAGCGAAATGCAGTCTTCCGTCACGGACGTTCTTCTTAACGAAATCTTCCAGTCCCGGTTCATAAATCGGAATTATTCCGTCACGCAGACGGCTGATTTTCTCCGTATCCGTATCCACGCACGTGACATCGGCGCCCATCTCTGCGAAACATGTTCCGGACACCAATCCCACATAACCGGTTCCGACCACAGCAATCTTCATAGCATCAAAGTTTTATATCGTATATCTGAACGACTCCGACGAGCTTTTTATTATCATCCGTAACAAGGAGCGATGTGATTTTGTGCTCGGTCATGCTCCGTTCGGCCTCGATTAGCTTCTCGCCGCGATAAATCGTTTTCGGTGCGGGAGAGGCTATATCGGCAGCCTTCAACGCCATGAACTCGCCGGAGCGAGACTGCATGGCCCGACGCAAATCGCCGTCGGTAACGATTCCGCATATCTCATCACCGCTGCACAGCACCACAAGCCCCAATCTTCCGTGGCTCATCACAGAAATCATCTCCGGCATCGGGCACTCGGGCGCCACCACGGGAAGACTGTCGCTCCGCATCACATTCTCGACCCTCAGCAGAAGCCGGCGACCGAGGCTGCCTCCCGGATGAAAACGGGCGAAATCGCGGCCCTCGAAACCGCGCATGCGCATGAGCGTAATGGCAAGAGCATCGCCTACTGCCATCTGAACCGTTGTCGAGGATGTCGGCGCCAGTTGCAGATAGCATGCCTCCTGAGCTACGGACACGTCTATCGAATACTTCGCACAGCGAGCCAGCGACGAGCCTGTATTGCCGACGATTGCTATAATGGGATTTCCGTTCTCCTGTATGAAAGGCAGGATTTTGAGCACCTCGTCCGTCTCTCCGGAATACGACAGCGCAAGCACCACGTCACCCTTGGATATGACACCCAAATCGCCGTGGAACGCCTCGGCCGGATGAAGGAAGAAACTCGGAGTACCCGTGCTCGACAGCGTCGCAGCAATCTTGCGGCCCACAAGGCCCGACTTGCCCATACCGGTGACTATGACCTTGCCGCGGCAGGCATACATCTCCTCTACCGCCGAGACGAACTCCTCACCGAGCCGGGCCGCCGCATCGTGCAAAGCCGCGGCCTCCGTCTCCATACATCCCCGCCCGAAAGCGAGAATCTCAGCTGCGGATTTCAAATTTTCCATGATATTCGGTTAAATTATCGCGCCGTAAATGTAAGAAATTCCGATGTGATATCCAACTGCGCGGGCCCGTCTCCGGGCATAAAAAGCGGAGTCCGGCGCCAAAGGACACCGAACTCCACTGTCGTTATATCACCTGATAAAGTGCCGGACTACTCTACCTTCACGCAACGCACCGAAGCACCTACGCCGACCTGATTGTAATCTCTCTGGCAGGAACGGTAGAACTCGAATATCATGCTGGCCTCGATACCTCCCGCAAGAGGATATCCGGCCTCCGGATAAGGCTGCTTGGTATTACTGCTCGCAGCGGCAGTCTGGTTCGTCCAATAGTGGCACGAAGCGCCCACACGGGCCATCAGACCTCCGTGAGTGATACATCCGGCCGCGGGCAGGAACATCATCTCTCCGTCGGGAATCGACTCGTAACCCTCGTACACCTTGCGTGTATCCTCCTCGCCTTCTGCGGGCGCAGGCAGCGCGACTCCGACAGGGTGGCCATCGATGAAGAAGTGGAAGCCCCACACATTCTTGTTGAGTTTTACACGTGTATTATAATTACTCGTATTTCCGGAGAGCTGGGCTTTCCATACATTACCGCTACGGTACGCATCATACACTTCCAGACAATTGGCTTTCCACGGAGCATTTCCGAGATAGTTGCGGCCCAGGTCGTCGCCGTGCGACGTGATGAAGGCGAACTCGCTGCTCGACGGTACTTTCCAGCCCACCGGACACGGGTCGTAGATAGTCTTTTCGCCACGGCTGCTAAAATCCTTCGACGTAGCGCAGTTGCCCCACAGATGGCCCCAGCCGCCTTCCGGATCGTCGAAAACAGGCGTCGCACCCGCGATGCACCAGATGTAAGGCGATGCACCGCCGCAACCGATGAATGTCGCAGGATTGAGCGTCGCCAGTTCGATACCGCCCTTGACCTTCGTCATATCTATGTCCTCGACCTCGGTATTGGCAATAACCTTGTAGTGCTCCGAGCTGGTCGGAATAACGGTATTGCCGTTCTCGTCCACATAGGCGTCAGCATGATAGTATACGGTTTCGGCAGTTCCCTCGACCGACACATTCTGATTGGCGCCCCATCCGCTCTCCGCAACGGTAGCGTTGCTGGTAGGACTGTCGCCGTACAGGTTAACCGTCCAGTCGGCCTGTATTCTGTCAACCGAAGCACCTGGCAGCGGGTCCTTGCGGCCGAACTGATAAATCATACCGAACGACTTGTGGACATCCTCCTTGGTTCCGAGCGAACCGTTGCTGAGAGCGCCCAGGTTGCGGTCCATCCACGTGGCAGGAGCGGCATAGGTCCTGTCCGTCACCTCGCGCTGGTTCTCGGCAGCGTTCATATCGTCCGGCGTCATCCATATGTGCCAGCTCCACGCTATGTACCGGCCGGTCAAATCATCGCCTTCGAGCGCTGCCACAAGCGCGTTTCCAGGCTGGCCGTTGGTGGTGAAGTAAAGACTGCCGTCCTTGACCATCACGTCGCCTATGAGGTCCTCCTTGTCGGAAGTAGACCATACGAGTACACCGTCCGAGGGATTGATTGCCTCAGGCTTTATTCTGTATGTCGAGGCGCCGTTGCCCTGTACAGTAGCATTGAGTTTGTAAGTGCCTGCCCTGTTGACCATATAGCAGTTGGCAGTTCCGTCCTTGCTCAAATCGACCGCCTCGGGAAGCTGAACGACGGTATATGTCTTAGCGATGTCCTCGTTTCCGGCAAGCGACGCGGTAAGCGTAACAGTACCCTCACGGCGCGCACCCGAAGTATTGGCGGCGGCAGTAATCTTGTAGGTCAGTCCGTCGACAGATGCGCTGAGCCAGCTTGCATCGCTGACAGACGCACTCACACTGCCGTTGCACTCCGAGGAACCTGTCCACTCGGTCTGCTCGGCATTGGTCAGTTTGGACATCTTTTTGTCGAGAAGGTCGAAGAACAGAGCCGCACCCTTCTGAACCACTTTCACCTTGACGGTCTTGTCACCGCACATGAAGACGATTTCCGTCTGGCGGTCACCCGTCTCGCCGTTTTCGCCAAACGACAACGCCACGTCCTGTCCCAAATAGTCGGTAGCCTCACCCTCGGCAGGAGTTGCATTCAGCCACTCCGCAGTGCTGCTTATGCTCCAATCGCTGTTCGCAACCACATTGAGCTTGACCGGCTGCTCCACAACCGACAGCACCTGCAATTTACCTGCATCCAGACCTTCGCCGCTCACCTCAATCATGTAAGGACGTGCAGCCTGAGTCACGACAATCTCCTTTTTCAGGTCCGAAAAGTCATCCGAAACGGGCACGACGCCTATCGCCGCACTACGGGACTCGAACTGCTCGTTCTCCAAAACCACGATTGACACGGCATCGCCGGCATCGTTCACATCGGCATATATCCAGTTCTCCTGACATACTATCTTCCACTCGATATTGGACGTGACGCTCACGCTTGCGGTGTCACCCTTCTGGGCGGCTGGTATTGCCTCCTTGTCCAAAACCAGCGCCGGGTCAAGACCTATCTGCCGTACAGAAATCGAAACGGTCGAACCGTCGAGGGCGCTGACCACAACCACAGCCTCGCGCACCGACTTAGAGCCGTTGGGCTGGAATGTAAGCTGAAAACCTTTGTTGGCAATGATGTAGGAAATCCAGTCGGCCTCGGTCGCGACATCGAAATCGGTGTGACCGCTGGTGACGGTAACCACCTTCTGGCCGCCGGCAGCGTCGACAATGATAGACTCCTGATTGACCGTAATGCCTTTCGGAGTGCTTTCGTTCGAATCATCGTTCGTACACGCACCGAAAGCGAGCAGCAGAAACGCCGACATCAGCCACATGCGCCAGGAACTTGAAACAATAAGTTCTCTTTTAAACATAACAACTTTGATTAAATGATTAGTATTGATTAGTTTAGATTATAGTTTACATTTATTGTCATGAATAATTCAACACACAAATATATTTCGTTAATTCATAAAAAGCAATAGTCAGCGGCTCTTTTAATACTTTCGCAACGAATATTTAATGATTTCGCAACGAAAGCACATCAAAACACAATCGCCACACTTACACCAGCGCAGGCCGCAGGCCGCGCGGGCAGGACAAACCGCAATTCGAGAAAGGATTAAGGCCTCAACACAGGAGACAAAACACCCGTCGGCCGCCGAATACGAAAACAAGCGGCCTTGCGACCGCTTGTTTTCGTGGAGATGGAGGGAGTCGAACCCTCGTCCAAACAAGGAACCCAGATGCTTTCTACACGCTTATCTTCCACCTGAGACTTAATCCTGCGGCAGTCAGGAAGCCTCCTAAACCGCAGGCCGCATTCCGTTGATTTCACACAGCGTTACGGACATCGCGCCGTGCCGTTCCCGTTTGTCTGATACCCCAGAATCTTTTCATCCTACGGGACGGAGCCGAAAAGCGGGGTACTCGTCGTCGCACCTCCTTGGGCGCAATGATTAAGGTAACTTTAAATCGTAAAATTACGCAGCGAGTGCATAGCTTGATTCGCCATTTGAATTTCGAGTGTTCACTTTTACGAGCACCTCCACACAACGCTCGGCGTGCTTACAAATAGACTCTGC
>CAYXGF010000025.1:0-24131 GCA_964464465.1 uncultured Alistipes sp.
ATGTCTCCAAAGTTCGGTCATAAATGCCTGGCAGAAGCGCATGATTTCATGGTCGGACTTGCCTTTCGGGTTGAAGTCCGAGCCGCCTTTGGCACCGCCCATAGGCAGCGTCGTCAGGGCGTTCTTGAAAATCTGCTCGAAGCCGAGGAATTTGAGAATCGACGGGTTGACGCTCGGATGGAACCGAAGTCCGCCCTTGTAGGGACCTATGGCGTTGTTGAACTGAAAACGGTAGCCGGTGTTGACCTGAACCTGACCGTTGTCGTCCACCCATACCACCTTGAATGTGAAACTGCGGTCCGGTTCCACGATTCTTTCTGCTATTTTGTTGGCTTCGAATTCGGGATGGCGATTGTAAGCCTCCTCGACCGTTGTGAGCACTTCGCGTACGGCTTGCAGGTATTCGCTTTCACCCGGGTGCTTGCGCTCCAACTCTGTCATTAAATCATTTACGTTCATAATCTGTAATTGTTTTAGGTTTAAACGATTCAAATTTTCGCCAAATATAGTTAATATTATTCGGGATTGTAACCTGCCTGGCGATTATTTTTTTATTATTCCCTTGTTGTTCTGTCCGTCTATGAATACTTCCAGAGGTTTATCGAAGTGTATATGACGCAGATAGTGCGTTTCGTCCTGCGCTGTCATTGAGTCGAGCGCCTGAAAGTCGCATATGCCGTCGCCCATGAACGGATTCACCGTCATGTATCCTACGCCGAGCGATGTCAGGTTCTGGAAAAAATGCGTTCCCTGACTCGGCTCCACGCGGAAGTCGGCCCGGCCGCACTCGACAATCACACGGGCTTCTGAGATGTGGTTCCATCGCACAGGAATACCGAGGAACGAGTCGCTCGACCCCCATCGTCCCGGGCCTATCAGCACGTAGCCTCCGCTGCCGTGCATGCGGATGTTCATGGTGCTTATCTCCTGGGCTATTTTTTCGGTCTCGGTGGATTTGAAAGTGTCGTTTTTGACATATATCACGTCCTGTATTCCGTTCATCTGTCCGATGCCGAGCGCGCTCTGTGCGTAGACGAGGGCATCGGAGGTCTCCACATCCGACCAGTCGCGCGTACGGCCGGTGTCGGTCTTGACAGTAGGACGTATCTGCAAGAGGTTGAATATCTTTCTTGCCCCGGACGGCACGTCCATGTTGATGGCGAATTCCAGTTCTACGGGGCAGCGCATCTCCCTGTGGCCGATTTCGAGCAGTTCGCTTATTATCTGGCCGATAGGCATGGTGCCGTATTTGAGCAGGTGGGCGAATGTGATGATTTTGCGCCCCGGACCCTCGTTGGTGTCGTTGATGCGCCCGCTCTGGGCATCCCAGGTGGAGGCGACGTAATTCATCGTGCGGAAGTTGCGCGCGCTGTTGATGTCGAATTTTTTCAGATTCACGGCATCGTCTATCGAAGTCTTGAACTCCTCCGGCCGCAGGTTGAGAGCGTACATCTCCTTCTGTGTCTCGTGCAGCGCGAGCTCCGGAGTGGAGAGTTGAAGCACTTTCTTCGGATATTTGGGTGAGAATCTGAGAACCTGTCCTCCGTCGACGACGAGTTTTCCCAGACCGAAGGCCATTTTTACGATTCCGTCCTGCGGTTTCTCGCCGCCTATGGGATAGAAATTTGTGGAGTTGGCCGTTCCCGAAATGGTGGGGAAGAAATATCCGCTGTCTTCCGAGCCGCATATCTCCTGTATGATGACGGCCATGCGCTCCTCGCTCAGAAGGTTCTGCGTGGTGGCTATGTATGCTCGGCTGGCGGCGAAATAAATCGATGCGTAGACGCTCTTTATGGCTTTGCCAAGAAGACGGAGCGTCTGGTCCTCGTTGTCGGTCAGCGGAATCATGTATGTCGAGTATATTCCGGCGAACGGCTGATTGTCCGAATCTTCGAGTTTCGAGCTGGAACGTACCGCCAGCGGGCGCTTAGCCTGTTTGATATATGCGCGCAGTTTGACGATCAATCGTTCGGGAAGGCTCGAAGATACGAATTCGGACAGCAGGTCGGCATCCGAGATTTCCGAGTTGATGACATATTGCAGACCGTTCTGCTTGATGAACTCGTCGAAATAGTCCGTCGCTATGACTACCGTCCGCGGAATCGTGATTCTGACACCCGGATATTTGTCGTACAGCTTGTATTTGAGCAGCAGGTTGTTGGCGAATGCGAGTCCTCTGGCTTTGCCGCCCAGTGAATCGTTTCCTATGCGGGCGAACCATATTGAATCGTCGTACGTCGCAGGGTCGAATCGCGCCACCACACCCTGCCCTATCTGCAACCGGTAGTCGCGGATTGTATCGTAGGCTTTTTTGCGTATTACGGAGATGGAGTCGTAGTCGGACGGTTTTATGTCGCGCAGTACGGTGGCTATTGGAAACAGTCCGCGAGAGAACATCCATTTGGACAGGTGATTGTGCGAGGCATGGAATTCGAGCACTTCGTCAGGTATCTCGGTCAGACACTGCTGCATCTCTTTGAGGTCTTTGGCCCGGCATACTGCGGCGCCGGTATGCGGATTTCTGAAAACGAAATCGCCGAATGCGAACTCCTTGCTTATGTATTCGGTCAGGTCTAACAGCAGCGTCTTGGAGTATTTTACCAGAAACCCTACGCCGAGTTCCTGGGCCACCTTGCGCATGCTCTCCTGCGAGGACTGCAACAGGAACGGCATGTTGGGATTGTCTTTCTTTATCAGACGGCAGAGGTCTATGCCGGCATCGAGCTTCTCGTCCTCGCTCCGGTCGTTCTTGTTGATGACGAACCCCACGTCCGAGATTACGCCCAGCATGTTCTCCTTGTATTTCTCGTACAGTTCCACCGCTTCGGAATAGTTGGTGGCGAGCAGGATTTTCGGTCTGGCGCGCTTGCGCAGTATCTGCTGCTGCTCGTTCAGCGCGTCGCGTATGAACTCGCTGTTTTGCTGCAATACTATTTTATATATTGCCGGCAGGTAGGTGGAGTAATACCGTATCGAATCCTCGACCAGCAGAATGCTCTGTACTCCGATTTTGAGAATGTCGTTGTCGGCGTTCATTCTGTCCTCGATGGTTTTGATAATGGCGATTATCAGGTCGGCATTGCCGTGCCAGTAGAATGTGAAGTCGATTCCCGAACGGTCCTGCTCCTCGATTCGGCGCTTCATGTCCTTCGAGAAACTCGTCAGCAGGACGAACGGTATGTGCGGATATTTATGGCGAACAATCTTGCCGAAGCTGAATACGTCCAGCTTGCCTACATTGTACATCGAGATTATAAGGTCGAATCCGGACTCCATTTCCAGCATTTCGAGGGCCTCGATTGATGAACTGACACGTGTTATGGATGGCGGATTGCTCAGGTTCAGTTCTATGTACTCCTGCGTTATCTGTGAATCTATGCGGCCGTCCTCTTCAAGCACGAATCCTTCGTAACTGCTGCTTACGAGCAGAATTTTCTTGATGCGTCGCTGCATCAGGTGGTGGTAGTCTATTGCGGAAAACTCGGCAGTCGACTGTGGATTGTGTTCCATGTCGGTATAAAAATATTTAATTGTTCCCCAAATGTAGGAAATAGTTTCTATCTTTGCTATTCGATTACTGACTATTTTTATGCAAAGCATGAATTATACCCTTGAAGAGGTGACCTCCGCCGCACAGAGACGTGAATTTCTGGACTTACCGAAACGTCTGTACCGCGGAAACAGAAACTGGGTGTGTCCTCTGGACGCAGACATCGAAGCTGTTTTCGATGCCACCAAGAACGAGAAATTCACGGACGGAGAAGCCGTCCGCTTCCTTGTCCGCGACAGTGACAGGTGCGTCGTCGGGCGTATAGCCGCATTCTATAACAGAGAGCAGGCCGCATGCGAGGAGCAGCCTACGGGCGGTTGCGGATTTTTCGAGTCGATAGACAATCAGATTGTCGCCGACATGCTTTTCGACGCATCGCGCCAGTGGCTGCAAGGCAAAGGCATGGAGGCTATGGACGGTCCTATCAATTTCGGGGACAGAGATTCGTGGTGGGGACTTCTGGTGAACGGATTCGAGTTCCAGCCTCTGTATGCCAATCCGTACAATCCGCCGTACTACCAGGCTCTTTTCGAGAATTACGGTTTCCAGAACTATTTCAACCAGCATACCTACATACGCAATATCAAGGCAGGAGTTTTTCCGCCTACTGTCTACGAACGTGTGCGGCGTCTGGAAGAGAATCCGGGATACAGATTCGAGCATATCAAGCTGTCGAATCTGCGTCAGGTGGCATCCGATTTCCGGATGATTTACAACAAGGCCTGGTCCCAGTTCTCCGGTGTGAAGCCTATGGATGAGGAGCACGCCCAGAAACTGATGCGCACAATGCGTCCGATAATAGATGAGAAACTGATATATTTCGCCTATTTCAACGACGAGCCTATCGGCTTCTTCATCATGGTTCCTGACCTTAACAGAGTCATAGGACGCTTCAACGGAAAGATGAATCTGATAAACAAGCTCAGGCTGTGGTATCTGATAAAGATAGCGCACAAGGCCGACCGCATCTTCGGAATAATATTCGGCGTGACGCCCGAGTTCCAGGGCAAAGGCATCGAATCCGGAATCATCTGCGAGTTCGAACGTCAGGTGGCCCAGGGGAACATCAGCAATTACAAGTCGCTCGAACTTGCATGGATGGGCGATTTCAACCCCGTGATGCTGCGTATGGTGGAGACGTTCGTGTGTGCCACCAAGCACAAGATGCATACGACATACCGCTATCTTTTCGACCGCACCAGGGAGTTCAAGCGCTGTCCGCGTCTGGGTGTGAAGAGACAGAACTGACAAACAACTGTAACAAATATGAAAACTACTCCATTTACCAAGTACCACATTGCCGCCGGAGCTAAGATGGCGGAATTTGCAGGCTACAACATGCCTATCGAGTTCACGGGTATAAACGACGAACACGCCACTGTAAGAAACGGCGCAGGTGTTTTCGATGTCAGCCATATGGGTGAGATATGGGTCAAGGGTCCGCAGGCTCTTCCGTTTCTGCAACGCATCACTACCAACAACGTGGCCGCGCTGTTCGACGGAAAGGCGCAGTATTCGTGCATGCCTAACGGCAAGGGCGGAATCGTAGACGATATTCTGGTTTACCGTGTCGATGAGCTCACATATCTGCTGGTTGTCAATGCCGCCAATATAGACAAGGACTGGAAGCATATCTGCGAACAGGGTGCCGCTTTCGGTCTTACTCCTGGCAAGGAACTTTACAATGCGTCGGATGAGATATGCCAGCTGGCCATTCAGGGTCCTCTTGCGATGAAAATAGTTCAGAAGATGTGTCCGGAGCCGGTTGAGGATATGGTTTACTACACGTTCAGAAAGACCGAGATTGCCGGTATAAAGGATGCCATTCTTTCCGCTACCGGTTATACCGGTTCTGGCGGCTGCGAGATTTATGTCTCCAACGAGGATGCCGACAAACTGTGGGAGGCTCTCTGGAAAGCCGGCGAGGAGTACGGACTGAAAAACATCGGTCTCGGAGCCCGCGATACACTGCGTCTCGAAAAGGGATTCTGCCTCTACGGAAACGACATCTGCGATACGACCTCTCCGCTGGAAGCAGGTCTGGGATGGATTACCAAGTTCGTTGAGGGCAAGGACTTCATCGACCGTGAGGCCATGGAGAAACTCAAAGCCGAAGGCGTGTCCCGCAAGCTCGTAGGATTCAAGATGATTGAACGCGGAGTGCCGCGCCACGGCTATGAACTGTCTGATGCGGAAGGCAATATTATCGGAGAGGTGACCTCAGGAACAATGTCTCCGTCGCTTAAAGAGGGAATCGGTATGGGATATGTCAAGACCGAATTCTCAAAACCGGACACGGAAATCGCTGTTGTAATCCGTGGCCGGCTCATTAAGGCGAAAGTCGTTAAATTCCCGTTCGTCTAACGGATTGTATTTTCAGATAAAAGGCTGCCTGATTAATCAGGCAGCCTTTTTTGCGACTGTTTATTCCGTGTCTGCGTCCGGTTCCTTTTCGAATCTGAGGTCGTAGTATCTGAACTCGGGCTTCATCATGGCGCCGGTCGCCGCATCGATTCCCCATCCGAGTATGTCGCATAGATTCAGTACCGATACGGCATTGAACTTCTTGTCTATTATCAGCTGCACCGGACGGTATCCCGGACACTGTGCGTTGACGACCGTTTCGTCGAATCCGCGCGCAATCTTTACTGTGTATGGAAATCTGACGTATTCGTGTCTGCGTCCGTCTATTGTCAGAGTGGCCTCCTTGTCGATGTTCGAGTTGAGCGTGATTCTTTGTTTCGAACCGCAGAAAATTGTCGCGCAGGAATTCATGGAACAAAGAATGATTATCGATAAAATAAATTTCTTCATGTTGTCTTTTTTTTTAGTTTGATAAATGTCGATTTATTGTTGTAAAAGGTCCTGTTGTCCGGTTGAGGCGACACGTGAAAATAAGAAGCGTGGACCTTTCCGTTATTCGCTTCCTTTGGGTATCGCCAAACACCGCTTGCAGTCGAACAAGTAAAAGCCCACGCCGAAACGACGTGAGCATCAACTTCTATTCCCGACTGCTCTTAATTATTTGGCGATTTTAAGGAAGCAAGAATAAAGCTAACGCTTATTATTTTATCGATATGTGTCTAATGCGTTTTATCTTATCATAGGCATATGTTTTTTCAGTATCCGTTATATATCGAGTCAGGTTCTCATCGAGCTGATTTGACTGCTTCCGGTATCCAGACGGACGGCGACGAAAAACATTATTGTGAATGCCAGGAACGACGAGCCGCCGTAGCTGAAAAACGGCAGCGGTATTCCTATCACGGGCATAAGTCCTATCGTCATGCAGACGTTGATGAAGGTGTGCATGAAGAATATTCCGGCCACGCAATAGCAGTATATGCGCCTGAACGGTTCACCCTGCCTCTCCCCCATCTTTATAAGGCGCAGAATCAGTGCACAGAACAGTCCGAGGACGGCGAGCGACCCGATGAACCCCCACTCCTCGCCTACGGTGCAGAAGATGAAGTCGGTCGTTTGCTCGGGTACGAAATCGAACTTCGTCTGAGTGCCTTTCAGAAAGCCTTTGCCTGCGAATCCGCCGGAGCCGATAGCTATTTTCGACTGATTTACGTTATACCCCCAGTGCTGCAAGTCGGATTCTATGCCCAGCAGGTCGAGTACGCGTTTCTGCTGGTGCAGAGCCATGTGGTCGAATACATAGTCGCTGGCCGAGGCGAAAGCCAGCGACCCGAAAAATACGGCGATGTACATGAATACTTTCAGCCGTCCTTTCAAGGCGTATGCTATGACCCAGACCAGCGATACGGCGATACATACGAGCAGACAGAGGTAATACGACAGCTCGTATTTAAGTCCGATTCTGCATGCGTAGAACAGAATCATGCTGCCGCAGATTACGCATGCCAGATAGCGTATCTTGTCCGTTACGGTGCCAGTCTGTATGGCTACGCCGGCGGTGCATGCTGCGAGCATTATCAGTGTCAGTGCGACCGGTGTCAGCCAGAATGACGACAGAAACAGCGCCACGGTCAGGCCCATTATTATGTAAATCCATTTGTTCAGCCCCTCGCGGTACATCATGAAGAAGAATGCGCCGTATACCACGGCCGAACCCATGTCCGGTTGCAGAGCCATGATGCCTACCGGAAGGGCCAGAAGTATGCCTATGCGCAGAAGGTCGGAGAATCTGTGTATCGAGAAGGAGTAGTGGCTCATGTAGCGGGCGATGGCCAGAGCCGTGGCGAACTTCATGAATTCAGTCGGTTGCAGCGCCACGGGGCCGAAGACTATCCATGCTTTGGCGCCGTTAATCTCCTTTCCGAGCGGGGTGAGCGTGATGCACATCACTATCAGCGCTGCGGCATAGGCCGGATATGCCAGTATGTGGTAATACTTGTCGTCGATGAGCAGTATTGCGAGCGCCGCGGCCAGCGAGACCCCTATCCACAGGAGCTGCATGACGTAACGGCTGTGTATGTTGAATGCCATGACGTGCGCGTCGTCGTACAGCGATGCGTATATGTTCAGCCAGCCGGCGGTTATCAGTATCATGTATATCGCAATCGACCACCAGTCGATATTTCCCAGCAGGGCTTCGATTCGTTTGTTAGCGGTCATAGTGCGGATAGTATATTTTCATGTTCTTCACGTAGTCTACCAGCTGCGGTCTGGTTATGGTATCGTTGAGATACTGTTCCATTATGAGACTTGCGATAGGTACGGCTATCGTCGCCCCGAAACCGCCGTTTTCGATATATACCGAGATTGCTATCCGCGGATTGTCCTTCGGGGCGAAGCCCAGAAATGTGGAGTGGTCCTTTCCGTGCGGATTCTGTGCCGTACCGGTTTTGCCGCACGCTTCGAGTCCCGCCACATCTGCGGCTCTTGCCGTTCCGCCCTCCTTGTGCACGGCACGGTACATGCCCTCCACTATCGGTACGAAGTGCTGTGGGTCCACCTTGGTGTAGTGTTTTTCGTAGAAACGTTCCGGCAGACTGTCCCGTCCCTCCACGGCTTTGATTACGTGCGGTATGTAGTAGTAGCCGCGGTTTGCTAACGTGGCGGCCAGATTCGCCATTTGCAGCGGGGTGCAGCCGAGTTCGCCCTGCCCTATGGCCAGCGAGATTATGGTCAGCGAGTTCCAGCGGTTGTCGTAGCTGCGGTTGTAGAAATCGGCTGTCGGAACATATCCGTTTCCCTCACCCGTGAAGTCGGAGCCGAGCTTGCGGCCGAATCCGAAACTGCGCACGTACTCTTCCCACTCGGCGAAAGCGTTTTTTATGTTTCCGTACTTGGGATTGTCCATTATGTTGCGCAGAACATAACAGAAGTATGCGTTGCATGACGTCTGTACGGCTTCGCGCAAATCTACGGGAGACCAGTGCGAGTGGCATTTCACACCTCGTCCTATGGTGTATCCGTTGTGGCACGGATATCTGTACTGCGGTTTGAGCACCTGTTCCTGCAATCCGATGAGGCCGTTTACGAGTTTGAATGTCGAGCCGGGCGGATAACGGGAACTTACAGCCCGGTTGAAAAGCGGCTGCCGCTTGTTGCGCAGCAGTTTCATGTAGTTGTTGCCTCTCTGTCGGCCGACCAGCTGGTCGGGGTCGTAGGTAGGGCTGCTCGCCATCACGAGTATCTCGCCGGTGGCTGGCTCTATGGCCACGATACTGCCTACCTTGCCTTCGAGAAGCTGTTCGCCGAGGGCCTGCAATTTCAGGTCCAGGGAGCTGACGAGCGACAACCCTGCCGTAGGCATAGTGTCGTAAATCCCGTTCTGAAAAGAGCCTTTCGAAATGCCGTGTACGTCAACAAGATTGAGTTTCACGCCTTTGCGACCGCGCAGCTCCTCTTCGTAGGCCTGCTCTATGCCGCTCATGCCGATATAGTCGCCGCGCCGGTAGTACGGGTTGCGTTCGATGATTCTGTCGTTTACCTCGCCTACATATCCCAGAAGATTTCCTGCTACGCTCTGCGGGTAGGAGCGTACCGTGCGGTATACCGTATAGAATCCGGCGAATCCGAGTTCGTCGAGTCTGATTTTTGCCTCCTTGGGCAGCTGTGACAACAGAACCGACGGCTTACGCATGGAGTAGCGCGATGCTTTTTCGATTTCCTTGCGCAGTTTGGTGACGGAGACTCCCACGATGCGGCTCATCAGCAGAGTGTCGAATTTTTTCACCTCGCGCGGGATAATCATCAGGTCGTAGGCCTCTTTGCTGCGGACCAGATAGTGTCCGTTTCGGTCGAACACCTCGCCCCGCGGCGGATAGAGCACCTCGCGGCGGATGACGTTGTCGGATGATTTCTCTTTGTAGGAGCTGTCGATGACCTGTATATGGAACAGCCGGACAATCATAACCGCGAAAACGGCGATTACGAATACTTGAAGTGTTCTGACACGCAGGAATGTATTCATCGTATCAATACTTTTTACGGGAGAACATCATGGTGACGGCTATCACGCAAATGAATGTTGCCGCACTGCTGAGCAGGATTCTGAGCAGAGTCAGGTGGAAGTATGACAGGGTCATGGTTTCGAGAGTGAAAAAAGCGAAACACTGAATCGTCGTCATGGCACCTGCGTAGCGCATGAACTTCCCGGGCGACGGGTAGTCGAGTGACGGCATGCCCCCCTCCGAGGCGATTTCCTTGCCCATCGTGATGTCGAGCAGAAAACTGCGCATATAGGCGCTGAGCATCGTCGCGGCGGTGCATGCGCCTCCCATTGCCGTGCATACATCCATTATCACGCCCAGTCCCAGGCCGGACATTAGGACGGCGACGGGCGGCATATTCATCGGTAGCAGAATGATGAATGAGACGTACAGCAGCGGATTGACGTACATGCCCAGATTCAGCGTGTCGATGAAGAACAGTTGCAGCATTACAACTGAGAGCAGCATGATTGTGTATCTTACCGTGGTGTGCATCTGTTAGTATCCTCCGTAAACTTCCTGTTCGAGATATATTTGCTCCATGGCGTCGGCGTTTTTCACGAGTATGACGCGGCGGAGCGATGTGAAATCGGTAGCCGGCCTGACGTCGACGATGTACGATGCGGTGTTGTCGACGAGCCTGAATGATTCGACTGTTCCGATAGCGATACCTTCCGGGAATATGAATGAATATGAAGTCGTCACTATCGTGTCCCCGATGTTTACCGGGGCGTATTTCGGGATTTCCGACAGCGTTATGCGGCTTCTGTCCGTTCCGTCCCACGATATGGAGCCGAAGTGATTGCTGCCGCTTAGCGAGCCGCTGGCCCGGAAACTTGTGTTCAGTGCGGATATGCACACCGACAGCCTCTCGGAGCAGCTCAGCACATATCCGACAAGCGTTCCGTTGGCCGAGAGAACCGCCATGTTGGGCTCCACGCCGTCTTTCTCGCCCTTGTCTACTGTGAGGTAGTTTTCACGTCTGTTCACCGAGTTGTTGATTACGCGGGCGGTGATGTGGCTGTACTTCTGCCGCGAGGACAGGATGCCGGCGAGCATCGCTGTGTCGGGTATCTGCTCGCGGAACTGCGCCAGCTCGTCGCGCAGACCTGCTATCTGTTCGAGCAGTTCGGCGTTTTCCTTTCTAAGGCCGAAATAGTGTCTTATGTCGGACAGCGCACCGTACACCGAGCCGACAGCCGCATTCGAAGCCGAGAGCAGTTGTGCTCTGGTGTAGCTGGTCGACGAACAATAGAAATGCAGGGCCAATATTTCGAGAACGATGAATATCAGCCCTACATATACCTTTTGTATGAACAACAGCAGCCGTCGCATCCGAGTTGCCTATTTCATAAGGAAGGAGAATTTGTTTATGTTTTTAAGCGCTATGCCCGTACCGCGCGCCACGGCCCTTAACGGGTCTTCGGTGACGATGAACGGAATGTCGCACTTGTCGCTCAGACGTTTTGCCAGACCTTTGATGAGGGCGCCGCCACCCGCGAGATAGACGCCTTTCTTGTAGATGTCCGAGTAGAGTTCCGGCGGAACGGTTTCGAGGACCTTCATTATCGCGGCGTCGACCTTGACGAGCGATTTTTCGAGCGCGTATGCTATTTCACTGTACGACAGTGTTATCGTAGTGGGCAGTGCCGTGACAAGATTGGGCCCTGTGACAACGAAGTCCTCCGGCTCGTCGTCGAGTTCCGTGATTGCCGAGCCGATTGCTATCTTGATATCCTCGGCCGTCCGCTCGCCTATGCGTATGTTGTGGTTCTGACGCATGTAGTTGCGGATGTCGTCGGTGAACACGTCGCCGGCCACGTCGATGCTCTCGCTGCAAACGATACCGCCCAGCGATATGCAGGCTATCTCGGTCGTGCCGCCGCCGATGTCTATAATCATGTGCCCCTCCGGAGCCTCGACATCGAGTCCGGAGCCGAGGGCGGCAGCCATAGGCTCGTATATCATGTAGACCTCGCGTCCGCCGGCGTGCTCGGCCGAGTCGCGGACGGCTCTGATTTCCACGTTCGTGGAACTCGACGGAATGCAGATAACCATCCTCAGCGACGGCGAGAACATCTGCCCTTTCGGGCGCACTTCCTGTATCATTCCGCGCAGCATCATCTCCGTGGCGTTGAAGTCGGCTATCACGCCGTCTTTTAGCGGGCGGATTGTGCGGATGTTCTGATGAGTGCGTCCGTGCATCTGTCTGGCCAAATCGCCTATGGCAACCACTTTGCCCGTCTGGGTGTCGATAGCCACGATGGACGGTTCATCCACAACGACCTTGTTGTTGTGGATGATGAGCGTATTGGCCGTTCCGAGGTCAATAGCGAGTTCCTGTGTCAATGAAAAAAGTCCCACGCCCCGAAACTGTTTAGTGTTTGAAATGTCTGAGTCCGGTGAATACCATTGCCATTCCGTTGGCGTCGCAGTATTCGATGCTGTCGTTGTCGCGTACCGAGCCGCCCGGCTGTATGATGCAGTCTATGCCCTCTCCGTGTGCGATTTCAACGCAGTCGGCAAACGGGAAGAAGGCATCCGAGGCCAGCACTGCGCCGCGCAGGTCGAATCCGAAGCTCTTTGCCTTGTCGATAGCCTGTCTCAGAGCGTCGACGCGCGATGTCTGACCGATGCCGCTTGCAAGCAGCTGCGAGTCTTTGGCGATGACTATTGCGTTGCTTTTGGAGTTTTTCACGATTTTGTTGGCGAAAATCAGGTCCTTCAACTCTTTTTCCGTCACTTTGCGTGCGGTCACTGCGGTGATTTCGCTGTCCTGTCCGCCTACTTTGAGGTCTTTTTCCTGAACGGCTACTCCACCGAGTATCGAGCGGAACTGCACGGGCGTGCGCGATGTGCTTTTGAGTTCGAGTACGATTCTGTTTTTCTTGGAGAACAGGATGTCCAGAGCCTCCTGCTCGTAGGCGGGTGCGAGGATTACTTCGAAGAAAATCTTGTTTATGTCCTCTGCTGTCGCCGCATCGATAGTTCCGTTGCAGATGAGCACTCCTCCGAATGCCGAGACGGGGTCGCATGCCAGCGCGCTTTTCCACGCCTGTTCGACGTTCTTCGCCACTGCCACACCGCAGGCATTGTTGTGTTTGAGGATTGCGAATGCGGTCTGTCCCTCGAATTCGGCTATCAGGTTCACTGCGGCGTCGATGTCGAGCATGTTGTTGTATGAAATCTCCTTGCCGTGAAGCTGTACGAAAGTCTGTTCGAGGTCGCCGAAGAACGCGCCTTTCTGATGCGGATTCTCGCCGTAGCGGAGCGTGCGTCCTCCGTCGAACGCGCCTCTCCATGCCGGAAGCTGCTCCTGACGGTTGAAGTAGTTGAAAATTGCGCTGTCGTAGTGCGAGCTTACCGCGAAGGCGCAGGCTGCAAAGCGGCGGCGCTGTTCGAGCGTAGTCGCGCAATTCTGGTTTTGGAGAATGTCGAGCAGTTCGTCGTACTGGTTGACCGAGCCCACGATAACCGTATCCTTGTAGTTCTTTGCGGCGGCGCGTATGAGCGATATTCCGCCGATGTCGATTTTCTCTATGATATCCTGCTCTGGCGCTCCGCTTGCGACGGTCTGCTCGAACGGATAGAGGTCTACAATCACCAAATCTATCTCGGGAATTGAATACTCTTTGAGCTGCTCACGGTCCGTAGCATTGTCACGACGTGCCAGTATGCCGCCGAAAACGCTGGGGTGCAGAGTCTTCACGCGACCGCCCAGAATTGAAGGATAGCCGGTCAGCGATTCCACGGCAGTGGCTTTGCAGCCGATTTGTTCGATGAATTTGAGTGTGCCGCCAGTGGAGTATATCTCGACTCCGTTGTCGGATAGCAGTTTGACGATTCGATCCAGCCCGTCCTTGTAGAAGACGGAAATGAGTGCGCTTTTTATTGTTTTCAAAATTGTAAATTTTAAGGAGTCTATATCTGCGCCAAAGTTAGAAAAAAGTGACGAATAAGCCAAGTTTAAGTAAAATTTATATACATTTGTGCGCATTCTTTCTTAGAGGACATTTTGCACTCGGAAACAGTAAAAAACTTATATATAAATGATTATGGATATGATTAAACTGGATATTGCAAAAACCGCCGCTGCGGTGTCGCCGCAGCAGGTCGAACAGGCTCAGGGCGAGGCTGCCGCAGCTCTCGACCTTCTTTACAGCGGCAAGGGCCCCGGCAGCGATTTTCTCGGCTGGGTGAACCTGCCTTCTGAAATCACGCCGGAGTTTCTGGATGAGATAAAACGGACGGCTCAGGATTTGCGTTCGATTGCCGACGCTGTCATCGTCATAGGCATCGGAGGTTCGTATCTCGGGGCCAAGGCGGTTTTGGAGGCAGCTAGCAACTCATTTGCGTCATTGAACCGCCGCGGTTCCGAACCTGTGGTTCTTTTTGCCGGACAGACGCTTAACGAAGACTACACGTATGAACTGATGGAGGCCGTGAAGGATTATTCCATCGCTGCGATAGTAATATCCAAATCGGGAACCACTACCGAACCGGCCATAGCATTCCGCATAGTGAAGGCGGAAATCGAAAAGCGTTACGGCAAACAGGAGGCGTCCAGACGCATCGTGGCCGTTACGGATGCCGCCCGCGGGGCCCTGAAAGGACTGGCCACGCAGGAGGGTTACCGCACGTTCGTCATTCCGGACAATGTGGGCGGACGTTTCTCGGTGCTTACTCCCGTCGGTCTGCTTCCGCTCGCAGTGGCAGGCGTGGACATAGACGAGCTTGTCCGCGGCGCACGCGACATGCAGGAGAGCACGTCGGCCGGCGTGCCTTTCGAGAATAATGTGGCTGCGCGTTACGCTGCGGTTCGTAATCTGCTCTATCGCAAGGGATATAAAATCGAACTTCTGGCCAGCTACGAACCTAAGTTGCAGTATTTTGCCGAGTGGTGGAAACAGCTCTACGGGGAGAGCGAAGGCAAGAACGGCAAGGGAATCTTCCCTGCGAGCGTTATCTTCTCGACGGACCTTCACTCCATGGGACAGTATATTCAGGATGGCGAGAGAATGTTGTTCGAGACTGTGATTAATGTCGTCAAGCCGCGTCACACCGTGGTAATCGAGCAGCAGGAGAACGATGCCGACAAACTGAATTTCCTTTCGGGCAAGCGTGTCGGCGAAGTCAACCGCATGGCTCAGGTGGGCACCATTCTGGCTCATGTGGACGGCGGAGTTCCGAATATAAGGATAGACATACCCGAAATCAATGAATATTATATCGGCGCCCTGCTCTATTTCTTCGAGAAGGCATGTGGTATAAGCGGTTATATGCTGGGCGTGAATCCTTTCGACCAGCCCGGAGTGGAGGCGTACAAGAAGAACATGTTCGCACTTCTGGACAAACCCGGTTACGAAGCCGAAAGCAAGGCGATAAAGGAGCGCCTGGCATCGGAAAAATAAAGAGTTGCGGGAATTGCCGCAAACTTGAAAATACTGGAAATACAAGCCCGCCGGAGAGTGCTCTCCGGCGGAATTTTTACAATGAAATGGTATCTATATACAACTTTACAGTACGGCATATTTTCCAGGTTTATAATGATAGCCGGAGACTAAGCCCCATTTAATGCGGAGGCAGTGCGTGTGATGCTGGTAAGAAGCCTGCGAAGGTGCAGAGCGAATGAAAAGGGCGATCCTTCGCGGGGCGAGTCTCCGGCCCGCGCGCTTACGCAGGAGCGCAGCACTGCAAAATTGCATATAATTTCCTGATTAATAATATAATTCCGAGTGTTGTCGGTTGTGCTTATTTAGCATCAGGATGTAGTTCGGTTCGATATGATAACACGGTTCGAGAGTATAAGTTCTTTTTCTGTTGAAGTCCCACTCGTATAGATATTCTGCTTTGTCAATATTGATGATAAAAACTACTTTTGAACCTTTGATACGCTCGGCAAGAACATAACCCGATATGGATTCACCCGGATAAATCGTGTTGCGTTTCAAATATCCAAGCTGTTTAATATTTTTTTCATCTTGTAAGTTTTGGCAGAAGTTAGCCATGCGCTGTCGTGAAGCGGCTCTGGCTATTTGTGCCGCCAAGTGATTATAGGTGTCGGTCGTTTGTGTATAGTATCCGTATCTGCTGCTGTATCCGTGAGTTGTAGATGTAGAGTATCCGACTCCGGCCGTTGACATTCCTTCTCCAATGGCCATTAGTATTGTTGCCAATGTTTGTCCGGCATTAATTTGTTTCATGTATTCATCGCAAGACCATATAGGCAAATATATTCCTATGTTGTCATTGTTTACGGAGTATGCTGTAATATCTGTTTCAGGCGCAAATTCTATTGGCTTTGTGGAGTTGTTGGATATGATTATATTGAGTTTGTGCCATTTGCCGTAGTCCCTTACAATGGCATTGGACGATGCGACAGTAAGGCCGTTTTTGAAATACACTTCATACGGAGTTCCGTCATGATAATCGATGAATCGCTCCGAAATTTCGGGTGATTCCATAATTTGGGAATCATCATCGATTCGGTATTTCAGAGTATTGCCGTTGCAATCCGATAGAATGTAAAAGTCGTGGAGCGGTTCTCCTGCGCGGTATTCCACTATTTTGCAGGAGCCGTCGTTATTATATGTCTTGTGTGCTCCGGACAGTTTGCCATCTATATAAAATGTTTGGGAGACAAGAGTTCCGTTGTCGTTGTATTTGAGGACTTCTCCGTTCAGAACGCCATTGGTGTAATGCGATTTCTCAGAAATGTTTCCGTTTCTGAAATAGGAGACTATGTCGCCGTCGAATACGGTCTTGTTGTCGTCGAGGCTGTCTATTGTCTGAAAACACCCTTCTTTTTTTATATTGCGGTTCCCGTCGTTGTAGAAATCTTTGAATTCTTTGTTCTCGACCGAATCCGAAGGATATAAAGCTATACGGTAATAGTCGGCGAAAACAGTGTTGCGTATAATTTTACCGGATTTGTTGTAGTACAAGGTATCTATTCTGTCTTGTGCCTGGACTATTAAGACTGTTTCGGTCAACAATAGAAACAATAAGATTCGTTTCATAAATAAGTGGTTACGCTTTTTTCGATATGAACTTTCTAAGGACCTGCGACACTTCGGTCCAGGCTTCGAAGCGCAGTGTCGCGGCAAGTGCCGCGTATACGGCGATGCCTCCGAGGATTTCGGCCGCGAGTCTTGGCACCAGCGGCATGCCGACGAGGCTTATTCCGTAGACGCATGCGGACATTATCGCCGTGATTGCGGCGACCGGTATTACGTCTTTGAGGAAGTCGGAGCACATGTAGCGGCTGTACCGTCTGCTCAGCCACAGGTTGAGTGTCATGTCCACTGCTGCGATTGCGACCTGTCCCCATGCTATGGCCATGGCGCCAATGGCGATGCTTGCGGCGAGAACGACGGTGATGATGCACTTCTTGATGATTTCAAGCCGCAGTATTATTCCGCCGTCGCTTCTTATCTTCATCGTATTGTTGAAGAATATGGCCAGCGGCGTCATCATGCCGGCCAGACACAGTATTCTGAAAAACGGTATCGACGGCAGCCAGCGCTCGGGCAGCAGCAGAGCGAAAATATCCGGTGCCGTGACTATCAGACCTGCCATCATGGGGAATATGCAGAAAGAGAGTATGCTGATTATCTTGTGAGTGCTCTGGTAGAACTTGTCGTCGTTGTCGCGTATTTCGGCCAGGGCCGGAAACGTCACGCTCTGCACCGACTTCATGGTCGCGTCTACGGGCATGTCTTTCAGTTTGACGGCCCGGTCATAATAGCCCAGATCGTCAGGATAAATCTTGCCCATGAACAGCGCCGCCGCATTGTTGTATGTGTTGTTTATAAGGTCGGTTGCAAATATGCGCGAACTGTACGACATCATTTCACGGATTGGCGACAGTGAGAACTCGGCTGTGGGCTTCCAGTCGCCCGATATCCACAGGATGATGGTCTTGAAGCCGATGATTCCCATTCTCTGTGCCGCCAGAGCCCATACTCCGCCTCCGCAGAGAGCTACTGCAACGGCGGTTATGTCGGCCAGGAAATATGACACGAACGTTATCTTCGACAGTTTCTTGAAGTCTATTTTCTTAGACAGTACGGTCTGTTGTATGATTCCGAACGCGTAGAGCGGAACTACGAGAAACAGTACGGGTCCGAGCTCGGCTATGCGCCTGTCGCCGTACATCCGTGCCAGCGGGGCGGATAGCAGTGCGAAGACGGCGTATATTATTACGGCGACTGTGATGTTGAAGTAGAATACTGAGTTCAGGTCCCGCTGCGTGGCGTCGGTCTTACGAATCAGGGTCTGGGAGAATCCGCTGTCGACGAACGTGTTGAGAATGGCGATTATGGAGACTATGATTGCTATGGAGGCGTAGTCGTCCGGGAGCAGAATGTTGAGCAGCACCAGGCTCACACCGAGTTGCAGTATTGCCGAAGCCGCTTTTTCGGCTGCGACCCATGTGAATCCGCTGACGACCTTGCGCTTTAATTCCATGTCATTTTTCCAGAGACAGTATTCCGAGTCTGTATGAGTCGAGACCGAATCCCATTATCGAGCCTTTGCAGACTGGCGACAGCAGGGATTTGTGCCTGAACTCCTCGCGGGCAAGAATGCACGAGATGTGAACCTCCACGACCGGAACGCTCACCGCCTTGATTGCGTCGGCTATGGCCACGGATGTGTGGGTATAGCCGCCTGCGTTCAGCACTATGCCGTCGAATGTTCCGTCGGCGGCATGAATCGAGTTTATAATCTCTCCCTCGACATTGGACTGGAAGTATTCGATTTCCCTGTCGCCGAATGTACTGCGCAGTGTTTGAAGATATTGTTCGAAACTCTGGCTGCCGTAGATTCCCGGCTCTCTTTTGCCCAACAGATTCAGGTTGGGACCGTTTATGATTAATATTTTCATATCGTACGGGTTGTCTTTCAGATTGAATACAAAAATACTACGGTTTATCGAAAAAAAACATAATTTTGCGTAAAATAAATTTTATGACCTCTTTCGGCGAAAAAGAACTGATAGATTATATAGCCCGCGGTTTTTCTACTCGTCCGGACTCCGCATTCGAAGGCATTGGCGACGATTGCGCCGTGATTCCGCTCTCCGGGGACGAATCGCTGGTCGTCACTACCGATATGCTGTGCGAGGGTGTGCACTTTCTGCGCCGGGCTGCCTCCGCCGCCCAGATAGGATACAAATCCCTGGCCGTGAATCTGAGCGATGTCGCTGCTATGGGAGCTGCTCCCGTTGCCACGCTGTTGTCCGTCGCCATTCCGAAAGATTGCGACCGTAGCTGGGCATGCGGTTTTGTCGACGGATACAGACGGCTGTCCGACTGGTACGGTGTCGAGCTTATAGGCGGCGACACTGTCGGTTCGGCGGAGGGGATAACTGTGAACGTGGTGGCAATCGGCCGGGTGAAAAACGAGAATATAAAACGGCGCAGCGGTGCGGTGCCGGGAGATTTGATTGCGGTGAACGGCCTGCTCGGGGATTCGGCCGCAGGATTGGCCGATGTTCTGGCCGGAAGGTTCGACACGCCTCTGGCCCGTCTGCATCATCATCCCGTCGCCCAGGTCCGCGAGGGAATATGGCTGGGGCGGATGTCTCAGGTGCATGCCATGATGGATATATCGGACGGCATATATTCCGATTTGCCGCGTATTATGGAGCGCTCAGGGGTTGGCGCTCAGGTGCATCTCGATAAAATTCCTACGCGCAGGACAATCGGGCAGGCAGTATCCGGCGGCGAGGATTACAAACTGCTTTTCACCGTCGGGCAGGCCAGATTCGAAGAACTGGCGTCGGACTATCTGCGCTGTTTCGGCTCTGCGCTGCATGTCATCGGCCGTATTACCGGAGATGCGGGGCAGTTGGAGTGGTTTGACGGCGGGCGGCCTGTGAACCCTTGTTTTGATTCTTTCAGACATTTTTAAATAGGAAATTATATAAAATTTACCGGTTATGCGCTCATGTAGAGCGTGCGGGCCGGAGCCTCGCCCCGCGAAGACCCCTATTATGAATCCGTTGAACGTGCTGCACTGTAAAGTTATATATAATTCCTTTTTAATATTCCGCCGTATTTGAGACAGGGAACCTTTATAGCATGAAAATTGCTGCGCCTGTTCGAAAATACGTGACATATGGACTTATATGCAGGAACTCCCTATTGGTTGGTTAAAAATCGGTTATGGAATTACTGCCATCCTCTGAAAACAGATGAGAAGACCGGAGTCGCCATTATCGGGGCAGGTATCACCGGAGCATTGATTGCTCATCATCTGTTGCGGGCCGGGATAGATTGCTGTCTTGTTGACAAACGTACTCCGGCTACAGGCAGTAGCTGTGCGAGTACGGCTCTGTTGCAGTACGAGATAGATATACCGCTTTGCAGGATGGCGAAGATGATGCCGGAGAAGGATGCTGTTACGGCATTCATGTCATGTCTGGAATCGATAGACGAAATGCGGAATCTGTTCGTGAAAGCGGGCGTGGAAGCGGATTTCAGGCAGGTGCCGAGCGTGTTTCTGGCAAGCGACGGAAAAGGGCTGGATATGATACGCGAGGAATACGGGATTCGTCGCAGATACGGTTTGCCGGTTTGTTTTCTCGACAGGAATGAACTGCGGAGAATTGTCGGCGTGGATGCTCCCGGCGCATTGATGAATCGTGTCTCGGCTCAGATAGATACATACAAGGCCGCTGTCGGACTGATGAAACGCGATATACGACAGGCTGGGCTGAGGCTTTTTTCACATACGCCGGTGAAGTGCGTCGAGCGTGATTCGGGCGGATGTGCCGTGGTGGCACATAATGGAAAAAGGCTGAAATGCAAATATGTCATAGTCGCCTCCGGATTCGAGGCCGGGTCATTTCTTCCTCAAAGACTCATGCGGCTGACATCCACTTTCGCCATTGTTTCCAAACCTGTGGACAGGAAGTGTCTGTGGCCGGAGCGCAGCCTGATTTGGGAGACCCGCAATCCGTATCTGTATGTCAGGACGGATGCCGGCAACAGAATAATTGTCGGAGGAGGCGACGTGCCGTGCAACAGCGCAGTATTGCGTCGTCTGCTGCTTCCGGGTAAGGCGGCCATGCTCGCAAGAAGATTCCGAAGTCTTTATCCGTCGGTTCCGTTCGAGCCGGAATTCTTATGGGCCGGAACTTTCAGTTCCACGTCGGACGGATTGCCAATTATCGGTTCGTTCGAGGGTGACGGACGTTTGCTTTTCGCATTGGGATACGGCGGCAACGGCATTACATTCAGTCAGATTGCGGCCGAGATTCTGACGCGTACCGTTCAGGGTAAAAAGGATTCGCGTGCGGCTGTTTTCAGTCCATGCCGCCAATCTTTGTGCAAATAGTGCTGCTGCGGCGTCCTGTGCCGTTATGCGGGCGAATCGAATGGAACAGAATTTGCACGGATTGCGCATGTCAACCACAACCAAAATTTTATATTATGAAAAGATTTTTATTATTTTTTGCATGCGCGGCCGCGGCGGTTTCAGTAAATGCGGCACCAGAGGATGTAGATTTCGACAAATTGCCGAAGAATTCTCAGGAATTCATCCAGAAGAATTTCCCGAATGAGAAAGTCAAGTCCGTGGAGATGGACCGCGAAGCGTCCTGGGACAAATATACGGTTCATTTCAACAGCGGCAACCAGGTGTCGTTCGAAGGCGGCAGTGGCGATTGCTCGCAAATCATTATGAGGAGCGGTTCTGTGCCGGCTTCGGTTATTCCTGCGAAAATCAAGACATATGTCGGAGGCAAGTACCAGAATGCGCGAGTGGTAATGATGCGTACCACAGCCGACGGTTACAAAATAGGTCTTTCGGACAATACGTATATCGATTTCGACAAGGACGGCAATTTTGTCAAGGCTGAAAAATAGTGCAGTTTTCGCACCGGAGGCATCTTCCAGGGTGCATGGGGCCGCAATGCGGTCCTGTCGGAAAGAGGTTTGCAACCGTGGATGCCGGCGAGGTGTGAATCTGCATATGATAGCTGCGATTTTATAATTGTCCGGAGCGAAAAGGATTGTCGTTACGGAGGTTGATGGTGCGACTCCTTTTCGCTTTGCGTTTTTTTAATAAGGATTATCATTATGAATACAAATAAAAGCACATGCCCGGGAACCGATTCGTCTCAGTTCCGGGAGTTTTTTATCGACCAGATTAAGGATATATATTGGGCCGAGAAGCATTTTCTCGCATGTCTGAAAAAAATGAAAAAAGCCGCGACAAGCACTCAGCTTGCGGGCGTGCTGTCGGACCATGTGGAACGAGGGCAGAATCAGATAGCTTCCGTGGAGAGCGTGTTCGGGCTGTTGGACAAAAGGCCGCAGGCGAAAAAATGCGATGCCATGGAAGGACTTATTTCGGAGGCCGAGAGTGTAATCGAGGATACTCAGAAAGATTCCTATACGCGTGATGCGGCTCTGATACTTGCCGCTCAAAAAGCGATACATTATGAAATCGCTTCATACGGAACCCTTCGTATTTTCGCAAAACTCATGGGCGAGAAAGAGGTAGGTTCGATATTGGAAAACATTCTTCGAGAGGAGGAGAAGACCGACAAGGAGCTTACATCATTGGCCGTTAAGCATGTAAATGAACTTGCCGTAGCGGAATAGCCGCATTTCTGAGAGAAGACGGGCCCGGCGTGATTCTGTGTGAGTTGAATCACGCCGGGCCACTTTTGTGCCGCGTGCTTGAAGTGAAAAACGGGGCTGATTTTCTAATCAGCCCCGTTTTGGATGCGATACCGGCCGATTCGTCAGCCGATTTTTTCTTTCACCTTGTTGACGGTGTGTGTCGCGGTTTCGGAAACCTTGTTTGCTACTTTCGTCGCTCCCTCCTGTGCGGCATTCTTGATTTTTGTGCCGTACTCCTCGACCTTGCCTGTCGCTTTGTCCAGCCCGGAGCGGGTCGCATTGCGGGCTTCCATTATTTTTTCTTCGGTACGGTTTTTCACATGCTGCACGTTTTCCTGTATGTCATGTTTGGTTTTCTGGCCGAACTCTTCGGCTCTGTGCAAACCCTTCTCGGCCTTGTCGCCGAGTGTTCCGTTGAATTTGTTGTTGTTTTCCATAACTTCAAAAGTTTAATGAGTGTTGACCTTGCGTCTTGTGAACAGAGATACTATACAAAGCAGTATGATTGCTCCGATTACGGATGTAAGCAGCGTACCGACGGTTCCGACCGGTATCCATCCGAACAGCGAGACGAGCCATCCGCCCAGCAGTCCGCCGATGAGACCGACTATCAGATTGACGATGAGTCCGTCTCCGTTGCCTTTGACAATCAGATTGGCAATCCAGCCGGCTGCCAGTCCTATCAGTAAATACCATAAGAAATACATAGCTTTTTTGAATTTGTTGTATTGCGGATATAAACAAAATCCATACCATATAAGGTCCACCCGGCTGACTCGTTCGGGCTGCATGTGCTGCGGCCGGCTGAAAAGCGAGCCTTGCAACATGATATATTGCGACTCCGCGCATTGCTGTCGCTCTCTTCCCGGGCCGCGACACGATTGTCGCATCCTTAAAGCAGATAGGCCCGAAATTGCATGTGGCTGTCCAAAAAGAGAATCGGCAGGCGCTTGCAGGCGCCTGCCGATTTCGAAGGTTTCTTCGGGTAATTCTTTTTTTATTGGCCCAGATACGATTTGAGCAGTTTGCTGCGGGAGCTGTGCCGCAGACGACGTATGGCCTTCTCCTTGATTTGCCTTACACGTTCGCGTGTGAGACCGAACTTATCGCCTATCTCTTCGAGCGTCATCTCCGAACATCCTATTCCGAAGAAGTATTTGACAATATCTTTCTCTCTTTCGGTAAGCGTGTCCAGAGCACGCTCCACCTCTGTGCTCAGGGACTCGTTTATGAGTCCGCGGTCGGCGTTCGGGGAGTCGGTGTTTACAAGCACGTCCAGGAGGTTGTTGTCCTCTCCGTCGGCGAACGGCGCGTCGACAGAGACGTGACGTCCTGCAACACGCATCGTGTCGGTCACCTTCTCACGCGGCAGGTCGAGTGCGGCGGCCAGCTCTTCGGGCGACGGGGTACGTTCGTTCTCCTGTTCGAATCGCGCGAAGGCCTTGTTTATCTTGTTCAGCGAGCCCACCTGGTTGAGCGGCAGACGCACGATTCGTGATTGTTCGGCCAGGGCCTGCAAAATGGACTGGCGAATCCACC
>CAYXGF010000026.1:0-22776 GCA_964464465.1 uncultured Alistipes sp.
AAGCCGCCCGTATATCCGAAACGGTAGGTCTCGGAGCGCTCAAATACTTCATACTCAAAGTCGACCCGAAAAAGACCATGCTCTTCGACCCGCGCGAGTCAATTGACTTCAACGGCAACACAGGTCCTTTCATACAATACACCTATGCCCGCATATGCTCCATTCTGCGCAAGGCGCAGCAGGCAGGCATAAGCGAGGCTCTCTGTTCGCAGACGCAGTATCTGCCCGAAGAGACGGAGCTCATCAAATATATCTGCGACTATCCGGCAGTCGTCAAGAATGCAGCCGACACATTCTCTCCGTCGGTAATCGCGGCATACGTCTACGAACTGGCCAAACAGTTCAACGGCTACTACCACGACCACAGCATACTCAAAGAGTCCGACGAGGCCACACGCGCCATGCGTCTGCAACTGGCCGGACTCACTGCCCGTGTAATTGAGAAAGGCATGCTCCTGCTGGGTATAAACGTACCCGAAAGAATGTAGGTCATGAAAAGGCTAATACTCACCGCCGTATCATTTCTGTATGCCATCGCCCTCGCCGCCCAGCCGGAGGCGAGAATAGCAGCCGGGCCATGGTTGCAGGCCGTTGCGGAGAATGAATTCACCGTGATGTGGCTTACAGACACATCGGCCGTATCATGGGTGGAGATTGCGCCGGACGACGGCACGCATTTCTATGCCGCCGAAAGGACCAAATACTACCAGTCCGTATTCGGCCGCCGTCCCGTCGGCACACTCCATTCGGTCCGCATAACCGGACTCGCGCCGGCAACGACATACCGTTACCGAATCATGATGCAGGGTGCATACACCGACGGTAAAACCGGAGAGACGACATTCTCCCTCCCTTCCGGCAGCCGGGTCTACAAACGGGAGCCATTCCGGGCGACAACGCTCGACCACGACAAGGAGACGGTGAGATTCGCCGTAGGAAACGATTTCCACGACAACCGCGACGCATTCAAATCAGCATTCGGAGGCATAAAGCCGGGCACTTACGACTTCGTAATGCTGAACGGCGACATGACATCGTGCCTTTACAGCGAAAAGACCATCGTCGACGGATATCTTAAATCCGCCTCCGAAATGTTCGCCTCCGACACGCCTCTCTTCGTAGCCCGCGGCAACCACGAGAACCGCGGACCTTTCGCCGTGCATTTCATGGATTATTTCCCCTCCTCCACCGGGCAGCCATACTATGCGTTCAGACAAGGCCCCGCCTTCTTCATAGTGCTTGACTGCGGCGAGGACAAACCCGACAGCGACATCGAGTACGGTTCGCTGACACTCTCCGACCCTCTCCGCCGGCAGGAGGCGCAGTGGCTCGAAACTGTATTGCAAAGCGACGAATTCCGCAATGCTCCGGTAAAAATCGTATTCTGCCATATGGCGCCGACACAAAACGGCTGGCACGGCGAAAACGAGATAAACCGATTGTTCGTCCCGATGCTCAACAAAGCCGGAATAGACCTGATGCTCTGCGGTCATATTCATGCGTACAAACTTGAAGACGCGCACACAAACGGGCACGAATTCCCCGTTCTCTGCAATCCCAATCTGACAAGACTCGACGCCAGCGTCACCGCATCGGACATCCGTATCGAGATATTCGACAAAAACGGCACCCGGGCACAAGAACTTTCGTTCAAAAAATAGACATCCGCTCAAAGCGGCGACAACGAAATCGGTCGGAGAAAAGATTTTTCTCCGACCGATTTATTTTTTCTCGCCCGCCACCCCATCAAACAAATATCGGAAGTTTTCGACAACATCTCTGTTTCGGCAAACCGGCTCCTGCATACCGAAGCCATGACTGCGACAGACAGTGCAGTGCGGGTCATATCCTGCGGAAAGAACGACATCGGCGCGGCTGCGGCTCGCGCAGCTCCACGGAGCCGCGAAATATTACGGTTGAATAACGTAAATCATATTTCTCCTAAATATCTTTTCCAGCCGGTCCAAAATCCCATCACCCATAAATCAACGGCGCCCAATTCAGCCCGACACGCAACCGCTCCGCATGCGGCATGTATCTACACACCGAAGGTCCGACGCTTTGCGTCGGACCTTCGTATGATAACGCGGCACATATCCGCGGCCGCACAATACCAGTCTGTCAGAACAAATAGGCGTATCCTACGGAGAGTATTGCCGAATTCTGCACCTCGAATACCTTTCGCTTAGGTTTCCAGTCGCGTTTGGTGGTGAAACGGGCGAACACATCGAGAGAGTTGTGCTTGTCGAACTTAATCTCGGTTCCGGCCGAATAGCGAATCTTATCGAAAGCATCAAGACCTTTGAGTTCCTTATTGTTCAGCGCGGCATATGCCTCCACTGCCACATAAGGCGTAAACATGGACTTGCGGATGTTGTATTCCACTTTCAATCTGGTTTTGGAATAGAATTCCGGATTGACGCGCGACTCCACCCCTATGCGATGCGTTCCCTGCAAATATTCGCGCAACGAGAACTTAACCCGTGCGACCTTATAGCTGCCGACCGCATAGATGAAATAGCGGTGCCGGAACTCCCAGCCTGAGCTGAGACGCGTATCACGATAGTTCTTCATCGCGTAACCTGCACCCACTTTCAGATAACGGTTTATCTTGGAGCTTAATCCCACCGTGGTTTTAAACTGGTCTATACTGCGCACACAGTTTTCGGTGCGCAACTCCTCGCTCAAAGATATTTCGAACTTGGGATGCACCTTGTATGAGACCTCGCCGGAAACCCACAGTCCGAAATCCACATCGGAGGAGTCCTGCGCCCGAAGGCTGCCCATACCCGCGACGACCAGAAACAAAACGGTCAAAAATCCGTAAACCGATTTCATATCGCTAAACATTTTACGCACGGCACTTTATTCCCCCTCGCGCGGAAACTTGCGCATCATATTGACCGTATTGGGCGCGGAAGAAAGAGGCTTGTAATAGACTTTCACGAAAGCGGCGTCTTTGAGGAAATCGATATGCCCCACCTCCACACGCAGGATGTCGAGACCGGTCCTTTTCTTCAAGTCGGCGACAAGTTCGCTCTCCTTTTCCGGCGTGACGAGTTCTATCTTATCGTACAGCACCAGTTTGCAGGCCTCCGGCTTGAAACATTTCGTACTTTCCAGCACCCATATCGAAACCATGAATATAAGGTTGGTGACGATGATTTCGGCGAGCGACAAATCCACGGACAGCGCATTTATCACCGAGATGGCGATGATTGCGAACAGATAGGTCATCTCGCGTATCGCAATCGATTCGGTTCTGTAACGTATGATTCCGAAGATGGCGAAAAGTCCCAGAGCGAACCCGACCTTAATCTTGACGCTGCCCAGCAGGAATATCATCAGGAAGACGCTGATGCTGATAAGGTTGAACGTGAAATAATAATCCCGGCGACGGCTTTTGGGATAATACAGGAACTGTATGATAACTCCCGTAACCGCCAGATTTATGAAAAATCTGACAAGAAGTTCCACAACTCCGACAGCATCGATTAGAGGCATGTCCAAAAACCTCTGCATTGCACTAAATAGTAAAGTCATAATTGTAATTCGTTAATTTGTTCATCATTTTAAGTTTGGCTTTGAAGCGGTTGCGTTTAAGTGTCGGATTCGTAACGACCTGACCGATACAGTATTTGCTGATGCTGACAGGCATAACGCGACACTCGCGCAATATATCCCGAATCGGAGAGAAGGTGTTTCCGTCGCGTTTTACCTCCACGATGACGATATCCGACAGCTCGCGCGACAGAGTTGTGCGCGGATTGGTGAATTTCAGATTGTAGTCTACGGTAACGCGTTCCGTCTTGTCGTGATTCACAAGCGTCAGACGATAGAAATCGTTGCTCAGCGACGGGGATATGCTCTGCGGCGTATAGCGCGAATACTGCGCCATGAAATCCGCAATCTCCGACCCGCAGACAGAGTATCCCTCCTGAACGGAAATACGCTTTTTGGAAGTCTTCTTCTTGTTGTTCTTTTTCTTTATCTCGAAAAACGACAGATTGAAATCCGCATAACTCCGCACACGTATCTTCTCTCGGGTGGAACGGCCGTCGTGATGTATGGCATACATGTTCAAATCGTCCGTATCGTAGTAATCCGTCGTATAGTGCGAGCTGCGTATCGAATCTATCTGCTGCATGTAATACTTGCTCTGCGCCAGGGCGAGTATCTGTGCCAGAGAGCCGGTATTTGTGACATACTTGGTGTCGATACGGTTCATCAGACGAATATCCTTCATCTGTTCCAGACTTATCGGCTCGAAACCGTTTATCAAATCCACAATTCCGTCCATGGCTACTTCACCTCATAAGTATAGACGTCATGCTCGGCTCCGCACGGAGAATACGTGCGTGTGGCGGCCTGGTCCGAAGCTACGGTCTCTATATAGAACCTTATACGCTCCCCCCTCTTCTTGGCCGGTATCACGAATCCGTAAACGCCGTCCGTCGGATTCACATCCTGATGCTCTCCGTCGTCGAACATCCCGAACCGCGAGAAATTGCCCACCACGCCGGTTGCAAGATATATGTTGACCTCGGAGACATCTCCCGTAACTTTCACATTGACACATACGCTATCCGCCGGGCTGACCGCCCCGTAGAGTCTGTCGCCGGCCCACCACTTGACATCCCCGACAGAAGCGCCCTGCGCCACAACCGAAGGCACGGAACTCAGAAATCCGTAACGCTCGGATACGAATTTCTTTATTTTAAGCAGCTCCTCCGCATACTCAGCATCGGTAAAATTCTTGCGCGGGTCGCCGGCCACCTTGTCCCGAATCTTTACATCGAACTCATCCACCAGCGCCGAAACACGCTCCGGATTGAACGACTCCTCCATAATGGTGCGGTAATGCGCCAGATAACGCTGATACAGAGAAGGCACCGAGAGCAGTTTGTTCGTCAGCACATAGCGCGGGTCATCGACACGGAAATCCGGACGCCACATTCCTTTCTGTCCGGCCGAGGCGTCGGCATTCGAATTCTTAAAGGCCTCTCCGCCGTCGTATTCCACCGGCACCATTCTGCCGGTCTCAGCCTCCCAGTACAGGTAATAGTCCGTTCCGCCCTTGTTGACATACCCGTCCTTGTCCTGGAATATATTCTCCACGGCAAGGAACCACAGCGTACGGTCCACATCGAGATAATGTCTCACGGTATCGGCCAGAGCCTCGCCGGAGAACTGCCCGAGAACACGGCACGTGCCAATCAAATCCTCCCACGGATTATCCTTGTAATACTTTTTCAGATCGTAATACCTGTTGTATGCGGTGGAGTCGTCGCCCAGATAATTCATCGAGCTGTAACCGGCACCGGCATCTTCAAGTCCCAGCGACTCGTCAGGCTCCGCACGCCAGCGCGAACCATTGCGCGACAGGAACCACTCCTTAGTCCACGAATTGTTCAGATGCTGGACATTTACGTAAAGGCCCCAATATTTGTCGTTGATATACAAATCGACATAATTGACCGCCGCCATGGGGACATACCGGCGGCCGAGTTTGGAGAACATTGCGGCGCGCATCATCGACTCGTCCTTGTTGGCATTGCTCAGTATGAATGTGGAATAGCCGCCTATGTCCTGTTTCGGATTGACAAAATCCGCCTCTATGCGCAGCGACTCCTTTCCGGTCTCCGAGGCAAGCGCTCCGCCGCGATAACGCACACCCACCGCGTCGGCGGCCTTCACTCCGTCGTAGGACATGGAGGCTCGCAGATTGACGCCTGTTCCGAAGTTCTGCGTCAGGATGTCCTGCCAGTTCGGTTCGGCGAAAGTCAGGTCCACGCGTCTGATTTCGGCAAAATCATACACACCGTCTATATTGTCTTTTCCGGCGATGAGCCTGCGACCGTCTTCCGAGATGCAGATACAGGCCGGCATGTCGCCCGAGGGATAGGCCCCCACGGCGATTCCGTCATCCGTATTTCCTGTCACGGGAGGCTCGACAACACCGCCCGGAGCGATTCCCGGGCCGGATTCCTTGAAGCATGATGTGAGCATCAAGGCAGCCGCGCATAAAACTGCGGCAAACGATTTATTCATAGTCTATCAGTAGTTATTCGGTTATCGAATTACAAACGTAATGATTTTTTTCAGAAAAAAAAACATGGATACGAATAATATCGCCTTTCGCCACTGCCGTAACGAAAAGATGCCAGTTTTCCGCCGGGCAGGGACACTGCCGCCGGCCTCTTCCGCATACAAGCAGGCCGCTACATTCTCTCCGTTATCCTAAGGCTGCCGAGATAAAAGCCGGCACCGCCGATTTCAAGACGTGTGGAGGAATCCGCACCGAAGACATCCACCGAGAAGGTCTCATACTGCGCCGAGGAGTCTACCGTAACGCTCCCGGCGGAAAGCGCACCGCTTCCCTTGACACCAAATTCCACCGCAACGGACGACGAAAGCGCCCTGGCGGATATTTCCACCGTCAAATCCGCGGTCCGCGACTCGGGCAGTATGGAAGAGATGGTAAGACAGGCATATTTGGTCTTGGTACCGACGCGAAGCTGTCCGGAGACGATGCCGAAAACGCCCTCCGTATAATAACTGTGAGAGCCGCTCACAAGCTCCCCGAACAAATCCGAATCCGGGAGCCGCACATCCTTAAAGTCATCGCTCCAAAGTTCCGCGGCGGAGAAATCGGTCGCCTGCATCGCGGCCAGAGGCTGCCTTACATAGCAGTTTGCACCCACCTCCATACCGCCGGACCATATCACTTTGCGAAACCTGGCGCCCGACATATCCGTGAACGTAAGCGTCACCGCACCCGAGGTTCTGAACGGCATCACCCCGACCGGAACATATACCGGCGAAGCGGAGAGAGCAAGACCGTCGGGCCCGAAGTCCACGACAATGGAACCCGACTCCCCGTCCGGAGTGCCGACCGTGCCGCTCAGCAGGTCGATTTCCGCACCGGCCGCTATCGGGACATCAGCCTCTATCTCCATCGAGGCCAGCACCGCAGAGCCTTTAAGACCGAACTCCAAAACCGAAAACATATTCTCGAAACACAGAGACACACTTCCCTCGTCCGAAATCCCGGCTGCCGCCCGCATGAACATTTTCGAGACATTGTCGCCCGACACGAAACTCTGTCTGTCAGGCACTCCGCCCCTGATACTACGCATCCCGCCGGCCGCAGTCTCCGCATACGGATAATAAGCCGCAAATACAGTACCGTCCGAAATAACCTCGCCGGCCGGTCTGAAAACGGCATGCGACGCATCGGATACCGAAACATAAGGGACGTTCTCATGTCCGCGGTCGGAAAAGATGCCTATCGCATCGCCCCTGTTCCACGACACTCTCGAAACCCCCGCCGCCTCGTCCACGCTTGCCGTCACGCGAGTGTCTCCGCCATCGGCAAAAGAGCCCTCGAAACGCAATCCGGCGACAGGTTCGTCCCCGGCAGCGCATCCGTACATGGAAACGGCAAAAGCCGCAAAAATCAATATCCGTCTCATTGAAACCCGATTTTCAGACGGAACAAATATAACAAAAAGACTTTATTATATTATTTTCGGGCGTATTTTTTCGCACTTTCAGTCAGGCCGGCGATGCGCTATCCATGAATCCGCTTGTAATGGCACATCATAAGGCGCCGGTCCCCGTCCCTCAGGTGCATGCCGCCGCCTCTGCAATAGCGGAACATGCCGCAGCCGGCACACTCGCCCTCCGCAGCCCAGCCCCGCTCCCGGAACTCCGTAAAACGGTTGTTCCACACATCCATGAAATCGTCCGTGTAGATGTTTCCCTGATTGAAGTTCGAACGTATGCTCGTGCAGCCCGAGATGGAACCGTCGATACGTATCCCGGCAGTCGACACTCCGGCGGAACAGTAATAGAGATTGTCACGCACTCGGCCCTCGTAACGCCCGAGAAAACCCTCGCAGGCATAGCTGGCGTCGATTCGGCCGTCACGCCGCGTGGCCTCGATAAAGTCCAGCAGAGAGACGAACTGCCCGTCCGACAGCTGCAACATGTCGTCCGAGGCCGCCCTGCCGGCAGGAAATACAGTAAACAGACGCCAGCTCGCAACTCCGCGCCCTATGAGAAACTCGCGCAGTTCGGCCAGCGTATCTATATTTTTGCGTGTCACGCACGTGACAACGTCGTATGCTATATCCGGCTGGGCGACTATCGAATCGAGCGCACGCACCGCATGTCCGAAACACCCCGCACAGCCGCGCATCCAGTCGTGCTGCTCGCCAAGGCCGTCCAGACTGAGGGTTATGGAGTGCAGCCCGGCCCGCAGAAGGCCCTCGAAACGGTCCTGCGTCAGCAGCACGCCGTTGGTAACGATTCCCCAGGGATATCCGCGACGGTAAACCTCTATTCCGGCCTGCTCCAAATCCCGGCGCATCAGCACCTCGCCGCCGGAAAACACAACCATCACTTCATGGGGATTCACATGCGGAGTTATCGAGTCCAGCACACGCAGGAAATCCTCAACCGGCATATCCTCGCTCTGCGCCACGCTCGTGCAGTCGCTGCCGCAGTGACGGCATGCGAGGTTGCAGCGCAGCGTGCATTCCCAGAAAAGTGTACGCAGGCGGTGCTCCCGAATCTTGTCGTCGAGAAGCATACGGAAAATTTCGAGGGCGGCGCGACGCCTCAGGCCCAACCTGTTCTTCAATAGCATAATCGATGTTAGTTTCTCTGCGGCACCGTGTGTTATTTGCGGACGGAATCCTGCTGCGGGACAACCTTCTGCACGTCATATGTACGGTAAGGGACTCCGTACATCAGGCGAACAGGCTCTATCACATCGGTGCGCACGCCGTCCGTCCGCAGGGCCTTGCTCCGGCCCGGCTTCCTGGCGCATCCGCTCACACCGAGCAGCGCAAGGAGCAATACGAGGAGTCTTGCTCTCATATCTTCTTTTTGAGCGTGAAGTTCACTTCGCGGGTCGCTTTTCCGCCGTACCACGGCCTGTCAGGATTCTTGAAATCCGACACCGCCACACCGACATCCGTCGAGTCTGCCGCAAAGCATCCTCCGCCGGCCTCGCCATCCACATCCTCGGCCTTCACGCGGGCCTGCAAGTCGGCAGCGCGGAATATATCCATACTCACGGCGTAATCACCCTGCGGTCCGGAAAAGCCGGCGGCCTGCTCCCCGTCCAGATTCACGCCAACACGTATCCCGCCGACGGGAGCGCCATTACCGTCCACGACACGTCCCTTGACCTCGAAAACGGCATACGGCGTTCCGTACATGTCTCTCTGCTCAGTGCAGCCGGTGCCGCACGAATACCCCAAAGCCGAAAGCACGGCACTAAGAACGACAGATTTTTTCATAACCGGCATGATTTACATTTTCACAAATATAACACGAATTGCCTACATGACAAAAAAAAACTATTTTTGTAGACGACAAAAAAAACGGGAAGCATGAAAAGGCGACAATTCGAGATACAGTACAGAGGCAAAATACTCTACATCATAGCCAATGTTCTTCTCTGGCTGATAATCATCTGCATGCCGTTCATCATGGCCACGCGCGACGGCACGCTCACATCGCTCAACAAGTATGTAATATACATGTGGATACCCATCATGTTCATGCTGCTGTTCTATCTGAACTACTACTATCTGGTGGACGAGTTCATCTTCAAGCGGCAGAGGTGGACATGGTTTCTGGCATGCAACGTCGTACTCATATTCTGCATATCGATAGGCTCCCACATATGGCAGGAGTTCTACCTCACCAATCTCGTCAAGGGTGCGGGAGACCCCACCCCCCGCGTGAGCCTCATCATGTTCATCATACGCGACGGGATAGTGCTGCTTCTCACCGTAGCGCTGAGCGTGGCGATGAAGATGGTCAACGCGTGGAGCGAGAACGAACGCAACAGGATTAAGCTCGAAACCGAGAAGAGCAACGCCGAATTGCAGAGTCTCCGCTCGCAGCTGAATCCGCATTTCCTGTTCAACACGCTCAACAACATATACTCGCTGGTCGGCATCGACGCCGAACGCGCGCAATACGCCATTCACGACCTGAGCAAGATTCTGCGGTACGTCCTGTACGAGAACCGCCAGAACTTCGTGCCCATGAGGCAGGAGATAGACTTCACCCGCAGCTACATCGACCTGATGAAGCTGCGTCTCTCATCCAACGTGAACCTGACGGTGCATCTGCCCGACGACACCGACGAAATGATGATTGCGCCGCTGATGTTCATGACGCTTGTCGAGAACGCATTCAAACACGGCGTCTCGCAGAGCGAACCCTCGTTCATCGACATAGACATCGCCGTCCGGCGCAGCGACCGGGACACAAAGGTGATATGCCGCGTGACGAACAGCGATTTCCCGAAACACGACGAAGACCGCAGCGGCTCGGGCATAGGAATCGAGAACCTGCGCCGCAGGCTGGACCTTCTCTACCCCCACAGACACTCGTACACAAGCCGCAGGCAGGACAAACAGTACAGCACCGAACTCTCAATAACAATATAAGGA
Organism: uncultured Alistipes sp.; assembly: GCA_964464465.1. Lineage (GTDB taxonomy): Bacteria > Bacteroidota > Bacteroidia > Bacteroidales > Rikenellaceae > UBA940. The sequence continues at coordinate 10,479 of CAYXGF010000026.1, forward strand.
ATCTCGCAATGGAACTCAACTGCATGATAGTCGACGACGAACCTCTGGCACTGGACCTTCTGGAAGAGTACATACGCCGCACGCCGTACCTGCATCTGGCTGCCCGCTGCACAGGCGGACAGGAGGCTCTGCAAACAATCGAGGCCCGGAACATCGACGTGGCGTTTCTCGACATCCAGATGCCCGGCATAAACGGACTCGAACTGTCGAGGCGGATAGACGGCGCGCGGACAAAAGTGATATTCACCACCGCATTCGAGCAGTATGCCATAGAGGGATTCCGGGTCGACGCACTGGACTATCTGCTCAAACCGTTCAATTTCGCGGAGTTCAGCCGGGCCGCCGAGAAAGCCCGGGCATGGTTCCTGCTGCGCAGGTCGGCATCAGACGCGTCGCAATCCCGCGGCCGGAGCATAATCGTAAAGGCGGATTACAAGCAGCATGTCATCCCTGTCGACGAGATAATATACATAGAGAGTCTGCGCGACTACATAAACATTGTCACGGAGAGCAGTTCGGTCAAAACCCTGATGAGCATGAAGAGCATCGAGGAGCTTCTGCCCGAAGGCCGGTTCTGCCGCACCCACCGCTCCTATCTGGTCAATATCGACAAGATACGCACCGTCGAGCGCATGCAGGCCATAGCCGGCGGACACCCCGTTCCGGTATCGGAATCCTACAAGGAGGCGCTGCTCGGGAAACTCGCGGGCAGAAACCGTTAGAACACTCCCCTGGCAGCAACGGCCACCACCCGCACGCCCGGCAAGCCCCTGCGCGCACAACCGGCCCGTCGGAGGGCAAATACATAAAAAAAGGGGAATTATATACAATTTCACAGCTATGCGCCTCCACGAAGCGCGCGGGCAGGGGTCTCGTCCAGTCGCAGGCTACCCTACTTTTTAAAAGCAGATAGCTGTCGGCGCTGTTTTTACTGTTCTGAGGAACCGTGCGGGCCGCAGCCTCGCCCCGCGAAGGCCCGCTCATCAGCGCTCCATTCGCAGGCTCCGGCCCTAATTATGAACTCGTTACTGCAAAGTTATATATAGACACAAAAAAAGAATAGCCGGACACACTAACCGGCTATCCCCCTCGATAAACGAGGCCACACACAATTCACTCCATACACTGAACCTAAATACAACTAACCAATCAACGATAGCGCCGAAAAAGGCCGGCGCAGTAAAATGAAGTGTACGGAGAGCCCATTGATTGAAGTCATTCTATTCTATGCTATATAATAGTTTCTTGCCAGCGATGCGAAAGAAGCGGTCTGCTCGTCGACCCAGCTCTGCGGATAACCGAGTTCCGCGGCCATAATCTCCGCCACCCTGCCGGCAGCCGCCTCTGCCTTGCGCGCATCGACGAAAAGCAGTCTCACGCGTCGGGCCAGCACATCCTCCACACTCCGGGCCATCTCCTCGCGCACGGCCCAAAGCACCTCGGCAACGGTATAGCCATAGCCCTCGACGATTTTTTCGCCCAACTCGGGATTCCCGGCAATCATCTCCATAATCGCAGGCTCGTCGCTGCCGTATACGTACATATGGTCGCTCAAATCCGGATTCCGGCGATACCCGTGTATCTTCATCCTCTTTGTCACGCACGCGCGCTCAGGCAGCAGACCGAGCGAGATGACCTTATCCACCGTATCCTCCGCCATGAGTCGGTACGAGGTCCATTTTCCGCCGGTGATTGTCACAAGATTATTGTCCGAAACGATAATCTTGTGGCTGCGGGATATCTCCTTGGTGCTCTTGCCCTCTTTCTTGGGCGCAGCCAGAGGTCTCTGGCCGGCGAACACTGAAACGATATCGGCTCGCGTCGGGGCCGGATTCATATAAAGGGACGCCGTACCCAGAATGAAGTCTATCTCCTCTTGTAGCGGCTTGGGTTCGCTCTCGGGTGTCGGACGCAGTATGTCGGTGGTTCCGACGACGACCTTGTCGTGCCACGGCACTGCGAACAGGACGCGACCGTCACTGGTCTTGGGAACCATTATCGCATAGTCGCTTTGCAGGAATTTCATATCCAGAACGATATGCACCCCCTGACTCGGGCGCACCATATCGGGCATTCCAGGTTCATCCATCTGCATCACCTCGTCGACAAATATTCCGGCGGCGTTTATCACGCTCCGCGCCTTCACCTCGTATGTGTTTCCGGTCTCCGAATCTGTGGCCCGCACACCGCAAACCTTTCCGTCGGAGTCATGCAGGATACTCTCCACGCCCATGTGGTTCACCACGCATCCGCCCTTGTCCACACATGTCTGCGCGAGGTTTATCGCCATGCGAGAATCGTCGAACTGACCGTCATGGTATACGATACCGCCTTTAAGTCCCTTTTCGACCGAAGTAGGCAGATACTTCCTGACTTTCTTTCCGGTAATGAACCGCGAACGGCCGTAGCCGAACCCGAACGACAGCATGTCGTAGAGCGTAAGGCCGCACAGGTACAGGAAATTGTCCCAATGCCTGTAATTGGATATGACAAAGGCCTGGTCTTTCACCAGATGCGGAGCATTAGCCTTCATACGGCCTCTTTCGCGCAGCGCTTCGAGCACCAGCATCACATCGCCCTTCTGCAAATAACGCACTCCGCCGTGCACCAGCTTGGTGCTGCGGCTCGAAGTGCACTTGGCGAAATCGTCTTTCTCGAAAAGCGCCACACTGTATCCTCTGGCCGCCGCGTCGACTGCACACCCCAATCCGGTGGCTCCACCTCCGATTACGACCATATCCCAAACCTTGCCGGATTCCGCAATCCGTCCTATCTGTTCCCTTCTGTTCATTACCTATATCAATCTTTCCAAACCAAATATCAAATGGAGCCCGTCCACCACTTCGCTTCGAAAGCATCCAAATTTTATTTCGAAACAAAATTATGGCTTTATTTTTTATTAAGCAAAACATTCGAAACTTTTTTATGCATTTTTTCGCAATTCGACACTTCAAACACCTCCGACTGCCCTTTCAAGCGGTTTCGATTCGTAATTTGCAGGTGCGGATTATAATCCGTACATTTACTGCATAAATATTCCCCGAGCGATGATTCTCTCCGAAAGACAACAATACATTATAGAACTGCTCAGACGCCACTCATCCGTCTCCGTTGCGGAACTCTCGAAAACCATGCAGGTTTCGGAAGTAACCATACGGAAAGACCTGACACAGATGGAGCAGTCCAAACTGTTATACCGCACCCACGGAAAAGCCGTACTGCTCAATCCGTTCATAGCGGACCGCCACATAAACGAGAAGGAGCGCAACGCCGCCGCCGAAAAACTCGCCATATCACGTCATGCCGCCTCCATGATATCGCCCGGAGAGTCGATAATGATAGCCTCGGGAACCACGATGCACTATCTGGCACGCGAAATAAAACACACGGAAAAACTCACTGTCGTCACCTCGGCGGTTCCGGTAACGACGATACTGCTCAAAGAGCCGGCCTCGGAGGTCATACTGCTCGGCGGGGCCGTCCGGCAGAGCTCGCTGTCCGTCGTGGGACCGTATGCGGAAAAGATGCTCGAAAATTTCCTGTGCAGCAAGCTGTTCCTCGGAGTCGACGGCATAGATTTCGAATTCGGACTCACGACAACCAACCTTATGGAGGCCAGCCTCAACCGCGCCATGATGCGGGCGGCACAGCAGACTGTCGTTCTGGCAGACAGCTCGAAATTCGGACGCAGGGGATTCAGCCGCATATGCGCCATAGACGCCGTTGACGAGATAATAACCGACGACCGGATTCCGGACGACATCGCCTCCCGAATAGAGGACTGCGGCGTAAAGCTCACCGCCGTACCGATAGCAGAGGACAAAGAATAATACACGCATCAGCCGCATAGTGACGTCTCACCCGCCGCATCAAGGGCGGCCAAGAGAGAGTAGCCGCCCGAGAACAGTTTTTCCATGCAAAATACGTATATTTGCCTTGCACGACAGCAAAATACTCAGCAAACATGAAAAGACTACTGCCGCTCCTTGCAGCGCTCCTATCAATCGCAGTCAACCCCTCGGCGGCTAAAAACAAATATATCACAGGAGAGCACACTTACACAATCCGGCATGGAGGCGAAACGCGGAGTTTCGTCCTGTACCTGCCGGAAAACATAAAGCCGGGAGCGCCTCTGGTCATTGTTCTTCACGGCTACGGGTCGAGCGCCACGCCGGACAAATACCCGTTCAGGCACGTGGCCGACAGGGAGGGCTTCGCGGTATGCTACCCGCAGGGAGAGAAAGACGGCAGAGGCAAAGCCTGCTGGAATGTGGGCTACCCTTTTCAGGCCGGGCTTAAACGCAACGACACGGCATTCCTCACCTTTCTGGCGCATCACTTGCAGAAGAGCTGCAACCTCTCGAAAACGGGCACTTTCGCAACCGGCATGTCCAACGGAGGCGAGATGTGCTACCAGCTGGCATTTCTGCGGCCCAAGGTCTTCGCAGCCGTGGCTCCCGTCGCTGGCCTTACGATGGAGTGGCTCTACCGCACACGCAGACCCGGTACCGCAATACCTCTTATGGAGATACACGGCACGGAGGACCATACATCCGAATGGAACGGAGATGCGACAGGCAAGGGCGGCTGGGGAGAATACATAGCCGTGCCGATGGCCGTAGGACTCTGGGCCGCGACCAACCGCTGCACGCACGAAATCCGGCAGACGAAAGAACCGATAAGCGACACGGGGCACAAAATAATCATCCACCGCTATACGGGAGGGCCGGACGGCAAAGACGCAGTCCTTTACGAGATTGTCGGCGGCGGACACTCCTGGGCCGGGAAGGACATCGACACGGCGCAGGAGATATGGGACTTCTTCAAGCGCTATCTGCGATAACGGACCGCACCGGCGCCACTGCGACATAAAATTATTCGGCATCCTGTCATTTCACCAGCCTTACGACAGCAAAAAAAGAACCGGCAGGACTCCAACAAAGGCCCTGCCGATTATGAACATTTACTCCTATTAAGATTTCCCCGGCATCAAACCGACAATCAACCGCGCGAAGCAATAAGAAGTTTGCCGAACTCCTCTATATTCAGAGCCGTCACATCCGGCTGGGGCGAAGCGCTTCGGGCTGTTTCCAGAGTGGTCTCGCCCGAAAGCACCAGAACGCCCAGGGCGCCGGCATTACGGGCCATGGCCACATCCGTATAAATGCGGTCGCCGACCATCGCTATCTCGTCAGGACGCAGCCCATGACGCTCAACTATCCCGCAGAGCATATTAGGGTCCGGTTTGCCGAGAGTTATGTCCGGACAGCGGCCGGTGGCATGCTCTATGCATTTGCAAATCGAGCCGCAATCCACAAGCACGACCTTTTTGTCGGTAGGACATACTCTGTCGGGATTCGTCGCAATATACGGAAGCCCCTGCGACACCCACCACGACGCACGGCACAGACGGCCGTAGCTAAGCGTCATGTCGAACGCCACCACCACGGCATCCGGCACATCGTTCTCATCATCGGCTGTGGAACGGAATCCCGCCGCCTCGAACTCGGCTATCATGCTCGGCGTGCCGAGCAGAAACAGATTGCGGGCCTGCGGATAATGCGTCTTTATATAGTCTATCGTGGCCAGAGCCGTCGTATACATCTGCTCCCGGCGCGCCTGGATGCCCATGCCGGAGAGTTTGAGCATATAGTCGTCTATGCTGCGCGACGGATTGTTTGTCAGAAACGAATAGCCGATGCCATTATCGCTCAGCGAAGCGAGAAACTTTTTCGTGAACGGGAACAGGGTCGACCCCATATATATCGTTCCGTCCATATCCAGCGCCACATGACGTATCTTCGCGCACGCCTGCCGGAGTTGCTGCTCCGACATCGGAGAAGCGTATCTGTCGAATGATTCCATATCTTTCATGACTGTTCTAATATTCTATCTCCTTCGTTCTCTCATAGCCGTCACGCGGAGCGCCCCACATGGTAGCGAATACCACCGCCCCCAGGGCACCAACCGCAACTATCGTATAGAACACGAAATTCCACCCGAAAGCGTCGGCAAGCATGCCCACGCCCAGCGCCGAGAAGAACGAACCCACGTAACCGAATATTCCCGCCAGTCCGTTGGCCGTAGCCGACGCCTCCTTGGTAGCCTGATTGGCCGCAGCGATACCGATAAGGGCCTGCGGACCGTAGATGAAAAATCCGCCCATCGCAAGAACGATGACCGACACGGCCGTCGGCAGATGGGGGAAAGCAACGAATACGACCATGAAAACCGAAGCCAGGCACATGCACACAAGACACATGCGGTGCGCCTTGCCCTTGAACAGACGGTCCGTAGCCCAGCCTGCGAATATCGTTCCCACGATTGCGAATATCTCGAACACGGCCACGGTCCATCCCGCACTGACGATAGACATGCCGCGGCTCTCAGTAAGGAATTTCGGCCCCCAGTCCAGAATCCCCATACGCATTATATATACGAATACGTTGGCTATGCACAGAGTCCAAATCCATCTGTTGCGGAACACCATGTGCATAAGGAACTTTTTGTTGCTTTTCTTCGCACCCGAGGAGCTCTTGCCTATCTCCGTGCCCGGAAGCTCGGGAAGTCCTACCGACTGAGGGTCGTCGCGCAGTCCGAAAAACAGCCATGCGGCACCGAGCACCGCAATACCGGCCGGAATCCAGAAACACCACTTCCACGCACCGTAGTGCGAGGCATACGACATCACGCGCCGCATTCCCTCCGCATCGTCGGCAGCCACACCGAGATTATCGGCAATCGAGGCCACGACGGCGGCGTCCGAACTCATGTCGGCACCCATATGCCCCATTATATATCCGCACACGACAACAGCGCATGCAGCGCCGATGGAGTGCGACGTGTTCCATATCGACATCTTCGTAGCCAGCTCCGAAGGGTGAATCCACTGCGGCAGCAGACGCGCGCATGGCGGATATCCCAGTCCCTGGAAATACTGGTTGAGGATTATGGTTATTCCCATGACCAGCACAAGCGTATTGACAATCTGCGGTCCCTGCTGCACGCCGGTTACGGCATAGCTCAAATCATACCCCAGACCGAAAGCGACGTTGGCGGCGGCGCACAACAGCAGGCCAATCGCCATCACGGCGCGCGTGCTGACCTTGTCGACGAGAAAGCCGTTGACAAATCTCGAAAATCCGTAAATCAGCGACCCTATGCCTATGACAATACCGAAGCTGGTGTTCGAGATGCCGTATTCGGCGGTCAGGCCCGGCATAGCCAGCGAAAAATTCTTTCTTACGAAATAATAGACTGCGTAACCTATCATCGATACGATTATGGTACGCATCTGCCAATACTTGAACTTCCTGGCAGTCTGTGGATTCATCGACCCGTAAATGGATTCACTGTTCATCGCGTTATTAGGTTTCATTCAGGTTTCACGGGCGCTCGCCGCGCCGTGCGGTGTTTCGGTTCGAAAGTTCATTTGCATCGATACGAAACATTACTGCGGAGCAAAGATATAAAAAGAATCGGGTTTGCGACAAGAAAAACAACATAAAAAAAAGCCGGCGGCATATGAACGGCCTGCGAATGCCGCACATGTTTTTAACGGCGGAGCATTTTCATATGTCAAAAAAATTTAGTAGATTTGCTCATATCAAATCCTAATTTTCACGGCCATGACAATTACTTTCATCCGCAGCCGAAAGCTGAAAGCAATCGTAACATGCGCGCTGTGCATGCTTGCAGGCGCCGCGAACCTGCCGGCGCAGGAGCAGCAGCTCTCGCCGTTCGAGCACAAACTGATGAACGGCATACTCGACATGTACTCCAAAGGCGTCGCCGAAAAGGTGTATCTGCACACCGACAAACCGTATTACAGCGCCGGGGAAAATATTTATATTAAAGGATACGTAGTAAATGCGGTAACGCACGAGCCGGTATCGAAAAGCAACTTCATATACGTGCAGTTCGTCGACAGTCGCGGTGCGGCATGCCAGCAGTTCAAAATCATGCGCGACTCGGCCGGAATATTCCGTTCCCAGATAGAGCTTCCGCCATCCATACCGGCTGGACGGTACACCCTGCGCGGCTTCACGCAGTGGATGGAAAATTTCCCGGAAGATTATTTCTTCAACTCCGAAATCGAAATCGGAAACACCATAGACGATGCCGTGAACTGCGACATCGAATACCAGCCGGCCGAAGACGGCTCCGTTCTGGCGACAATCAAGTTTCTCGACTCGGGATTCAATCCGATGACTAAATACGCCCTGATGTATAAAATCGTCGACGGAGACAAGACAAAGGAGAAATACGCCTCGACAGACTCCGAAGGGAAGCTGACATTCAGATTCACTCCGCAAAACGGACAGAGGGCCCGAATCGAAATCGAGAGTCAGGACGAAGACCGCCCCTACAACAGAACCTTCGACATTCCATCCTTCGACACCGACTTCGACGTGCAGTTCTTTCCCGAGGGAGGAACGCTTCTTGCCGGCACGCTGCAACTCGTGGCGTTCAAGGCTGTCGGCACGGACGGACTCGGAGCCCACGTCTCGGGAAGCGTTTACAGCGACGACGGAGAGAAAATAGCCGACATCTCGTCCTCGCATCTGGGAATGGGCACCATGAGCATCACGGCGGAGAAAGGACGGTCGTATTACGCCACCCTAACATCCGGACAAACCGAAAAACGGTTCGATTTGCCAAATTGCGCCGAATCGGGATGTGCCGTAAAACTGCTGCAACCCAAAGGCCGGGTCGCATTCCAGATTCTGAGCACGCCAGACATCGACCTTTCGCGTCTGGGAGTCATAATACACTGCCGCGGCAAGGTAACGTTCAACACCGACGACGCAACCAAGCCGGTAATGCTGCCCGCCGCGATGTTCGACGACGGAATACAGCATCTGTGCATAATCGACAAGACCAGCGGTGAAGTACTCTCGCAGCGGCTGTTCTTCATCAACAACGGAGCCTCGGCTTCGAGCGGAATGTCAGGCGGCAGGGAAAAATACGGCAAACGCGAGAAAGTATCGCTGACACTGAAAATAACCGACAGCGACGGCAATCCCGCCCAGGGAGATTTCTCCGTCACGGTAACCGACAGATATAAAGTGCGGCGTGACTCGTGCGCCCAGAACATAATGACATCGCTGCTGCTGACATCCGACCTGAAAGGCTACATAGAGCAGCCCGGATATTACTTCCTGGACCGTTCCACCACGCGCACAGCCCAGATAGACCTTCTGATGCTCACTCACGGCTGGACCCGCTTCGACATGCAATCCGTCATAGACCGCACTCTGCCAGAAAACACGATTCAGGCCGAGGACTATCAGTCGGTATCAGGCGCCGTACTGGGATTCACCGGAAAAGAGCTCAAAGACTCCAAGATTGTCGTAATGGAGCCGGAATACAAACTCGTGCGGCTCGGATACCACGAAGAGTTCACTCTGGGACAAACCGGAAAATTCAACATCAGAGGCATACCCCTGACCGAAGGTAAAAAATTCGTCGTGCAGGCATACGACAAACGTGGCTGGAAAAAAGGTCTCGAACTCGTTCTCGACCCCCAGATTCTGCCCGAACCCAAGAGCATCGTTCCGCCCGTATCGTTCCACAAGCCCGCCGCCGGCAGGATGAACGACTCTTATCTGCAATCCGCCAAGGAGAAATACTACAACGACGGAGGCATGCGCGTAGTGGACATGGAGGGAGTGACGGTCCGCGCCCGCAAGATAGAGCAGAGCCGTTCGAGGCTGTACAATTTGCAGCCGACATATACCCGCACCAACGAGGAGCTGACGAAATTCGGAGGCCGCGACGTGTACACGGCGCTTGTAACTTTCCCGGGCGTTACGGTCAACCCGGACGGCTCGGCGGTGTACATCCGCGGAGGCAATCTGCCTGCGCTCATCCTGCTCGATGACCTGGAAGTCGACATGAGCCGCGACATGCTATCGAGCATAGACATCGACGACGTGGAATTCATCGACATAATAGCAGGGGCGGACGCCGCTATATTCGGCGGCAGAGGCGACGGCGGCGTTGTCAACATCAAGCTCAGAGAGGGTGTGCGTCCGGGCAAAAAAGCATTGCCGTCAACCGATATAATACGCAACTTAGGAGTGCGGATTCCCACGGAGTTCTACCAGCCGAAATACGATGTGCCACAACAACGGAACGACAAAAAGCCAGACCTGCGCACAACTCTTGCCTGGATACCGGACGCAATACCCGACGCTGACGGCACGGTGAAGATTGAGTTCTACACGGCCGATTTCCCGTCGGTATACGACATCATAGTCGAGGGCATCACCGCAAGCGGACACCCTTGTCATTCGCAGCACTCCGTGCTCCGGGAGTAATTGCGAACGATACAAACATGGCGGCCGCAACCGTCCGTTCTCGCTAAGGCCCGATACAGGGCTTCATTCGCCGGCCGCCATGCACGGGACCGCATATTGCGGCATCCCGCATGCAAAGTACCGGCGCCTCGCACCGGCAGCAGCCGTCAGGCCACATTATGCCATGATTTCATCCTAAAATTATTTACAATTACACAATAGAACCATTAATTCCAGACCAGCAAATCGCCGCATATGCAAAAAAAATTACAAGTATTATATTTATAATATAAAAAATAATATCTTTGTACAAAACCTCTAAAAACCTAAATCGTATGAAACATTTAAAATTTATACACATCATGAAAAAATCGGTACTTTTTTTAGCCGCTGCTGTTTGCATTTTGCTTTGCGGTTGCAGCAACGATGAGGCCAAGTGGATATCCGATGAGGCGGGAGACACATCAATTGCCGGATACCTCACGGAACAGATAGGCGGGCAATGGGTCGAAGAGGCGAAATTCGAATACGGAGGCACGTCTCTGGATGGATACGACAGGAAACAAAACACAATATTCTTCAACAAAGAAAGCGACGAGGCCGCAATCTTCAATTTCATCGGCGAGTGGAACGGACAGAATGTCGAGGTTACGATTCCCTCCGTATCCATTTCGGGCAAATGCTACGACTGGACGCTGAGTGCAAGCGAAATAGGCAACGCGACGATTTCGATAGACGGCAAGACGACAAAGGCTCCGGCAAACGTAGAGGGCTGGATAAAACAAGTGGAAGACCACTCGAAGTACAAGGACAGACAACCGTATTTCGTAGATTTGAAAGCTACATACCTTGACGACGACGGTCATTGGTTGGCTCGGCTCGTAATCCAGTCGATAATACATTACTAAGCGCAACAAAACAGGAAAGAATACCCGGCAAGGCTCTTTCTGCATCACACCCCCTCACATACGCTCTTGTGCGCTGCGGGCTTCCGGTCGAATGCAAGCCTGAAAATATATAACTGCACCCCAAAAGTTTCTTGTCTAACTTTTGGGGTGCAGTTATCTCGGCATACAATCTCGCTGCCTGATAAACGAAGCGAAGCGGGCGTCGATATACTAAATTACTGAAAAAATAATGGTTGCGCCGCAAAATGGGGCATATTGCGCGTCGAACTCTATCGTAAAGAAAGCATCCTGCGAAAAGCAGAACAGCAGACATCTGTCAACATAGCGGACGGCAGATATGAACCTTGCAAAATAGAAGGCAATACCCTGAATAGCCGGCATCCGACAACACCTATCATGAACACTGCGCAGCAGCAGAGCGGACATACTCGCACAGCAAGGTCATTTTTCCATGGCGCCTGCACCGTAAAAAAGAAACGGGAGCACATAACTAAACGTGCTCCCGTCTTTCATGTCGTGCAATGCCTATTCAGCCTCGATAGCTTCGGTCGGGCAAACACCTGCGCAAGTACCGCAGTCGGTGCAGACAGCCGGGTCGATTGAATAAACATCTCCGGCCGAAATAGCTCCTACCGGACACTCGTCGATACAGGTACCGCATGCGACACAAGTATCTTCTTTGATTTTGTAAGCCATATCAATTTTAATTAATGTGTAATGTTGCGATTACAAATATACTCACTTTATTCCGTTTTGCAAATTTTCAGGCCTTATCCTATCATGTCGAAATGCGTATAGGGTCTGAGAACTTCCGGAATAACAATTCCGTCGGCAGTCTGATTGTTTTCCAACAGCGCGGCAACGATGCGGGGCAGCGCAAGCGAACTTCCGTTGAGCGTATGCGCCAACTGGGTCTTCTTGTCCGCACCGCGATACCGCAAATGGAGGCGGTTGGCCTGGAACGACTCGAAATTGGATACCGACGACACTTCGAGCCAACGCTTCTGAGCGGCCGAGAACACCTCGAAATCATACGTCAGCGCCGAAGTAAAGCTCATGTCGCCGCCGCACAGACGAAGAATGCGGTAC
>CAYXGF010000027.1:0-5086 GCA_964464465.1 uncultured Alistipes sp.
GCCGCCAAAGCCAACCAACTAGCTAACTTTCCTCTCAATTTCCTGCGTACCGGGTTTTACTTTGACGACGGTAAAACATATCATCGTACAATAAACGGTTATTGGTGGTCGGCTACAGGTACCGTAGACCGCGCTCGTAATTTAGGCGCGAAGGTTAGCGATGTATTCCCATATGATGGCAATTACCGTGGATCCGGCTTTGCCTTGCGCTGTGTCATCGGAAGGGTGTAAAAAGGGCAATTTTACACCCTAAGGCCAAACTACTCACCCCTGTTATACTGATTCATGAAGGGTGTAAAAATAGGAAAATTACACGTCAGCCGCCAAAGCCAACCAACTCGCTAACTTCCCTCTCAATTTCCTGCGTACCGGAGCCTATGTTTACTCCGACGGCAAGATAATCGATCGTATAGCCGACGGGTATTGGTGGTCTGCAACTGGCGGTGACACTACGAACGCCAACTACTTATCTGCAACAACCAACTATGTTAGGCCTCAAACTAGTTTCGTTCGTGGCAATGGATTTGCCCTGGGCTGTGGAGCAACCTCCGCCGATGTTGATAGATCCCTTAAAAATAGCAACAATCGTTGCCTATCTTCTAGTTCTTCAAACAAAAATGGTGGTTCCGGGCGGAGAACTTCGCGCCTGCGGCGCTCAGCGGCCGGGCGTCGTCTCAAAAGGGCGCAAGCGAGCTTTCGCTCTTTCTCGTCTCCTACGACCTAGAACCGCGCTCCGGTTCTGCTCCGCCCTTGATATGCAAAAAGTGCCATTTGTCATCGACTAAAGTCGATACCAAATGGCACTGGTGGTTCCGGGCGGACTTGAACCGTCGACACAAGGCTCTTCAGGCCTCTGCTCTACCAACTGAGCTACAGAACCATAGGCTTATTATAACACACTTTGGGGCTTGTGGAGAAAAATCAGGTAGGAATGTGTTATAATGAGGTTGTGCCCGAATGGCGGAATTGGTATACGCGTTCGACTTAAAATCGAATGGAGAAATCCATATGGGTTCAAGTCCCATTTCGGGCACCAGCGAAACTTCCCATAGGGGGATGCAAATCGTATGGGAGGCTTCGCAGCTACGCTAACAAGTCCCATTTCGGGCACCAGCGAAACATGTAAACGACAATTGGCTCAGCAGACCGCCGAGCCATTGGTTTTGAAAGAAGGATGATTATTCGACGTGAAAGTCGAAGGAAATTTCGGTTGGTTCATTGGTGAGGTCACCCAAATATACCCCACCCTCGCACAAAGCTTTGCCGTCCTTAGAAAGTTCCAGAGTCGGTGCGCCGGAATCAGTAAACAGAATGACACGCGCAATCATCAGAGTTTGCGTCGTCGTGCGATTCCAGGCATAGAGCCAAATAATCGTAACTCTGCCGTCCTCTGCGCGCTCAGGTTCGTCTACCGTGAGCTTGATGTCCTTGATATCGTCACCGTCGCTGTGCATTGTTAGCGAAAGCCGGTAGTCACACCCAGAGCAAACCGTAAAACCGTCGAGCGCATAGTCTTCGAGGTTATAATCGTCTTCGTTGGATAAGTCCCTTAGAACTACATCGGCCATGATTGCGTCCGGATATTCCTGGTTCGTGAGAACCGTAATAGGGGCTTCCCCCACGGACAATGGAATCAACGGCGCATCAGGGTCGACAGCTACAGTCGCGGACTCCTCGGCAGTGGCCGCATCATTTTTGACACCGCAAGCGGTGAGAAGGCAGGCGACAAGGCCAAGAACCAAAAAAATTGGAAAATGCTTCAAGATAATCCCTCCTTATTCGTGTGCTATTGCATTTTCAGGTTGCATCAACCTTGTTATATTATGTCGCAAGCGAAAGCTAAAGTCAATGACGCCAGGCAATAGAATAGTTCCCCGCTCCCGTCGAGAACAAGTGCGTGGTTATTTTTTGCTGCTTTTGCTGGTCAGCTTACGCTTAACCTTGGTGAGTTTGCCAACTTTAGGCACGGAAGCCGTGGAGATCATGCGACGAGGCTCGGGAGAAGGCAAAGTGAGCTCGGATTTTTCATATTCGACATCTTGCAGTTCGTCCAGTAGTCTGGCGGAAAGATTAGTCGGGGTAGCGGATTTGGTCTTACCGGTAAGGGCGGCACTCGCGGAGCGACTTTTGAGGTCCTGGGCTTTGCGATGGCCGTGAGCCTTCTTGAAAGCAAGTGTGGCGGAGGCATCGGCGAGACTCTTCACGGTTGGCTCGGCGGCTTTTTTGAGGGCAAGTGACGCAGAAACATCGGCTGCCTTGGTGACCTCTACCGGTTCGGAAATCTCTGGCGGGTGCTTATAAACGCGGAAAATAGCTTTAGCGAGCTCAGCTGGGTGGGAAATATAGGGCGCATGAGTCCAATTTGGGAAAATTTCCAGGCTGCTATCGGCAATTTTGCGATGAATGGCTTCTGCCTGACGGGGTGGCGTAACGGTGTCGTTGGCCCCCCAAAGAATCGAAGTTGGCACCTTGATTTTAGAAATGTCAAGCTTTTTATCACTATCTAGCATATTTGTCAATGTCTTCTTCATGTTGGCGGGAGCTTTGGCATAATCACTGGGGCCAGCCAGTTTCTGCCAGACTTTGGCAAGGCCAGGTACTTTCCCTAGAAAACTGAGTCTCCTGGAGACGCTGCGGGCGATATCGTGCTTGCCGGGAGCTTCGTAGACCCCAGCACTGTCGAGCAGGATCAGGTGGCTAAGTTTCTCGGGCTTGGCGACACAGAGGTTCATAAGGATGCGACCGCCATTGCTATGACCGAGTACAGCGGCGCCGTCAGGGATATTGCGATCAGCCCAGCGTACATAGTCATCAATCGTCCAAACTTTATTAGAGGAGGCCGTGAGCCCAGGAACGTTAAGCATCTCAACATTTAGGCCGAGCTTGCCTAGGCTGGTGATGGTTTTCTCCCACGGGGCGGTGGTATAGGTCCAGCCGTGGATGATATAGAGTTTGGGCTTAGGCTTGGTCATTTGAGCCCCCGTTTCTCGCGACGTTTGACAGCGGCAGGTTCACGATAAGGAAGATATTTGGCGTCCTCTGGATTATCAAGAAGTTTTTCAATGACCCATTCGAGATACTCGCCGCCCTTAAAAATCAAGGTTTCTTCACCGGTGGCGTTTTGCTCGATAAAGGTGAGGGCTTTTTTGGGGTCAAGGGTGGTGCGAGCGGGTACGCCAAGCTCGCGTAGACGCGGAGCGGTGAATTCCTTAGTGCGCGGGCCAACCAAAATGACCATTTCGGGGCCAGCATCGGCGATAAGATTGGCGAGTTTACGATGATCGTCGCCTTCGGCATCATTCTGGCCGGTGACGTCGCCAATCACCAACCATTTGTGGCCGGCGCGAAGATCGCGAGCCATCTCGAGGATGGGCTGAGCGCTAACGAGGCGAGCATCATAGCTACCGTCGACGATATTGAGGCCTTTTTTGCCGCTGAGATAAGAGCTACGACCCGCAGGGACAGGCATACTACTAAAATCAGTACGCAAAGTTACGCCAAGATAGTCGACTAGGGACTCGAGCATCATGAGCTGAACGGCGAGGTCTTTCGGCTGAGGCTGGACAAAATGGAAAGAGGCGGATTCAAAGATGAAATCGGTGCGGGTGGGGTAAACGTTGTAGCGCTTCAGCTTCTTCTTGTCGAATTCGACAACCTTGGCCTTGGCACCTTTGGTGGCAGCCTTCGTCTCAAGGGAGCCAGCTTCGACATAGACGTATTTTTCGGTATTTCGAAGGAGGGTGGTGAACTCATCAGTGTTGGTAGTGCTAGGCGAGAGCCAGAGGGTGACTTCCGGCTTCAACCAAGTAGCCAGAGATTCAGCTCCATGGGAATGTTCAGCGTCGATTCCAACAACATAGAATTCCTCTTTGCGGCGATAGTAAAAAGCACGGATTGGAGCAAGAAAAATTAGCTTGAGCCAGTGGTAGTTGGCGCCATGGGCGCTATCTATACCGAGAATGTCAAGCGCGATATCGAGGGCAGAATTGGCGTGGCGTGAATAGTGGGCGCGATCGCCAAGTTCAAATTCAATCATGTGGAGCATCATAGCCCTGTCAGAGGAGCCAGAGACGGCGATAACGCGAGGATGCCAGCGCCGAAAAGCGAAGTTAGCAAAAAAACGGAAGTATCTCGCCATGGCGAAATGAGAACGTTTTTTGGGGCGCATAGCTGATGACATGCTTCTATTATAGCACGGATTAAAAAACACCGCACCCCGAGACCGACGTACCGGCCGGAGACATCGGTGTAGGCGGCCGCGAAATCGGCTACCTCTACGGAATGTACCGCAAATTGGCACTCGAAAACACAGGAGTCCTCACCGGAAAAGGCATGACATACGGAGGTTCTCTGATTCGTCCCGAGGCAACCGGTTTCGGAGCCGTGTATTTCCTCCGCCAGATGCTCGAAACGGCAGGCATGGACATCAAGGGCAAGGTGATAGCAATATCCGGATTCGGAAACGTGGCATGGGGCGCAGCGACCAAAGCGACCGAACTGGGTGCAAAGGTCGTCACAATATCCGGTCCCGACGGATACATATATGACCCCGCAGGTCTGGATGCCGAGAAAATCGCATATATGCTCGAACTCCGCGCTTCGAACAATGACGTCGTAGCACCTTACGCCGACAAGTTCCCCGGCTCCACATTCGTGGCAGGCAAGAAACCGTGGGAGGTCAAGGTAGACATAGCAATGCCATGCGCGACGCAGAACGAGCTCGACGGAAACGACGCAGCCGCTCTTATCGCCAACGGTGTGCAAATCGTCGCCGAAGTCTCCAACATGGGCTGCCGTCCGGAAGCTATCGACGCATTCATCGCCGCCAAGATACCTTACGGTCCGGGCAAGGCTGTCAATGCCGGCGGTGTGGCCACTTCGGGTCTGGAAATGAGCCAGAACTCGATGAAATACAGCTGGACAGCCGAAGAGGTCGACGCACGTCTGCATCAGATTATGTCTTCGATTCATGCCGCATGTCTCGAATACGGCACCGAAGACGGTTACATCAACTACATGAAAGGCGCGAACATCGCAGGCTTCATGAAAGTCGCAAAAAGCATGGTGGAGCAGGGTATACTCTAAC
>CAYXGF010000027.1:5096-14254 GCA_964464465.1 uncultured Alistipes sp.
CTAACCACACGGCTCTATCGTAAACCAAGACCGGCTGTATCGAATGATACAGCCGGTCTCTTTATTTTCCCCCGCACAAAAAAATGCGCGAATTATTCACCTTTCATTGTAACTGTATACTTCCCGCGAGTCATTATCTGCCGCCACGAACAGAGAGCCATCCTTTTCCAGTCTCACGAACTTTTTCACGAAAGACATCCGCAAAGTGTTTCCATCCAGAAAAACACCTCCTGTCGCCACTCCGAAAAGCACTCCTATAAGACTCCGACCTGCCGGAACATCGCGGCGTAATATTCAGCCTTGCGGGCAAGGGGCAAGGGATAGGCCCTGCTCGTGGAGGGCATGCGCCATATCTGCAAACCGTCCGCTGTCTCCGTCATGGCGCCCAGGGGCGGAACCTCGGTTCCGGTAAGCGAGGCCACGACTCCGGCAGCTTTCTCTCCGGTCGTCGCAACAGTACGGCAGAGCGGCATGCCTTTCAGAAGCTCGTACAACAGAACCGGCTCGGCTATTTCCAGATACTTGTCGGACGCATTGCCTTTCAGGCGTCTGACTTTTCGGGCCGTATCATGCAGGGCTATACGTTTCTCGGTCATCAACGACCGTATGGCATCCAAATCGAACCGCCGGGCCGCCTCATCATAAAGAGCATTCCTGTCGCCGAGAAATATCAGTCCCATAGCAGGCCAGAAGTCGTTCGTGCGGTTGGGATAATAGAACTCCATGCTCCACCTGTGACTTCCGGGAGGAAAGGTCCCCAGAATAAGCACTTTCGCTCCGTCGGGAACAAACGGCTCCCACGGATGCGTCTCCGTCAGTATATCGCAACTCTCCATGATAACAAAAATTCAGAAGGCCACCGGCCGCCATTCATAACACGCGAATTTAATGTAAAAAACTCTAACCGGCAACCCGATACCGCTTCCGCATATGTAAAAATAATGTTATCTTTGTTCCGACCCTCCAAAGAGGGGACGGCTGCTATCTGCCCCGTTCTTGGAAATTAAACAGCTATTTCGATGCTATTCTGATTTTCCAAACGATTTTGAAGCTCATTTTGTAAAAGTTTTGGAGGGTTCTTTCCTGCCGTTTCGAATTCCTCTGCCGCCACCCACTTTCGATTATAATATATGCGGACACAAATCGAGGTACGATATATGCAGATACGGCGATAAAACATACCGCACATGCATATGATACCGGACATCCGAAAAATATTCCATCACACGGACGCCATGCTCGCCCTGTCGAAGAGCATCGCCGTAGTATTGTCATTCATTCTGGGCAGTCTGTTCACAAGCCAGATACATCAGGCATCGAAGCTGCTCGGCGCGATGCTGGCTGCCGTATCGAGCCTCGTCGTGCTGCAAGCCGACGTGAAGACATCGGTACGTATGGGATGGCTAAGAATATTGGGAACTTTCATCGGTGTGCTAATCGCATACCTGTATTTAGTGATTTTTCCGTTCAACATATGGGGCATGGCACTGTCCGTATTCCTGCTGAGTCTGCTGTGCATGTGGGTGGGAATTCCGGATGACGGACGCATAGCGACAATGACGCTGGTGATGATTCTGATTATATCGGAAATGTCTCCCGAACTGCCGCCCCTGACAAACGGAATGCTGAGATTCTGCGAGGCCACAATCGGCTCTCTTATAGGAATCGCACTGGCCTGGGGACTCGTCAGAATCAAGAGCATGAGAAGCCGGCACAAAGCCTCAAAGAAGAATCACGCCGCCGGAACACAAAAAAGGGTGTCCTGAACGGACACCCGAATAAAACCGCACAAAGGAGGCGAACTACAAAAGACCCTTGTCGTATTTCTCCTTTATGATTTTAAGCATGTCGGCCGTCATGCTCTCCAAATTCCACTCCGGTTTCCAGCCCCACTCCTCGCGGGCGCAGGTGTCGTCCAGCGAGTTCGGCCAGCTCTTGGCGATAGCCTCCTTCACCGGGTCGACATTGTAGTCCATGGTGAAGTCAGGCAGCTGAGCCTTGACAGCGTTATAAATAATCTCGGGAGTGAAGCTCATCGAAGCGATGTTGAAGCTGTTGCGGTGAACCAGTTTGGCAGGGTCGGCCTCCATAAGCTCGACGCACGCTTTCAGTGCATCCGGCATGTAAATCATATCCATGTACACATCCGACGGTATGGGACATGTGAAACGGCCGTTTTTAATCGCCTCGTAATAAATCTCGACCGCATAGTCGGTAGTGCCGCCGCCGGGCAATGTCACGTTAGAGATGATACCGGGGAAGCGCACGCTGCGGGTATCCACACCGAACCTGGTATAATAGTAGTCGCTGAGCAACTCTCCGGTCACCTTGCACACGCCGTAAACCGTCGAAGGACGCATTACGGTATCCTGAGGAGTCTTGTCTTTCGGATAATCGCCTCCGAAAGCGCCTATCGAACTTGGAGTAAACAGCGAGCAGCCGAATCTGCGGGCAATCTCCAAAGAGTTCACCAGAGCGCCGATATTGATATCCCATGCTCTTTTCGGATCTTTTTCTCCGGTTGCGGACAGCAGCGCCACCAGATTGAATATCGAGTCGATGTTGTATTTGGCCACAACAGCCGCATACGCAGGCACATCAAGAGCGTTAAGCACTTCGAAAGGACCGTTCTCGGCCAAAGCCTTGCATTCGCGCACATCGGCTGCAACCACATTGGCACCTCCATAGATACCGCGCAGATACATCGTGAGTTCCGAACCGATTTGTCCGCCAGCACCGACAATGAGTATTCTTTTCATTTTAAAAATTTTGGATTTGAAAGTTATTTAATAGGTTCTGTTACAAAATAATTTTGCCATGCAAATATAATTATAATTGGAAAACGATATTCATTTATGTCCAAAAATTAACACAAGTTCCGGTTATTGATGATTAAAAAACACCAAAGACCGCTATTATCTGCCGAAAATATCTCTCCGGGCATACTCCTCTATTCGGAACCGCAGTCCGATGTTATCGCCCCTCCTCCGTCAGCTCCTTTTTCAAACGTTCGTATTCTCTGAGCAGCGCCAAATCATCCTCGGCCGTATTTTTCCCGTCTCCCAGACGCACAGGTTCCGAGGCAGTGTCGAACTCCTCATATGATACCGACAGCCGCTCGCCAGGCGCAAGAGACTCGAAGCACCATGTGCAGGCTCTGCCATCGGCATCCACACCGCCAAAATTCAAACAGTAGCGAAACTCCTTGTTGTGAATAAGCACACTGACTACGCCGGAATCCGAACCGCCGCAGACAATCCGGTCTCCCTTTCTCAGAACCAGCCCTTTCATAGCAGTCCCTTGCTTTTAAGATACCGCTCCATACTGCGAAGCATATCCAGTTTTGTGAACGGCCGGCGAAGCGTACTGTCGACACGCTCCGACACCGGACAGGAAACGGCGCCCAGTTCAGCGAACTCCAAATCGACCCGATCTCCCATCTGCAACTCGCAATCCAGCCACTTCACCTGTTTCCGATGCGCATAGTCCGTACCGCTTACTACCATACGGGGCTTCATGCCGGCCCGACAGAACAGATGCACCGTCAGCAAGCCGTCGTCACAACCGACGTCGGTCTGCTGTCCGTTAAAAGTCACTTTAAATCCCTGCATAACAAAAAAAGACGTTACATATCTGTCAGTAACGCCTTTCCGAGCTGTTGACGAGGATTGAACTCGTGACCTCTTCCTTACCAAGGAAGTGCTCTACCACTGAGCTACAACAGCTGATGAATCCTTCGATTGCGGTGCAAAAGTATTAAAGAATTTTCAATTCTGCAAATAATATTCGAATTAACATCGCAAAAAAACGAATAAGACAAATCCGCTCGAAAATTGCTCTCGAATA
Source organism: uncultured Alistipes sp. (assembly GCA_964464465.1). GTDB lineage: Bacteria > Bacteroidota > Bacteroidia > Bacteroidales > Rikenellaceae > UBA940. The sequence goes on from CAYXGF010000027.1 coordinate 8,943, forward strand.
ATCTCGAAATAAAATCCGAACAGTTTCTGATATTTTGCTTATATTTGTTTCAAATAAACACTCCGATGAATCTGCCTGCAACCTGCATCTCACTGCCGATAGACAATCCGACATGGATATTTTTTCTGGTCCTGTGCATCATTCTGCTCGCCCCGCTGCTCCTGAGCAGACTGCGCATCCCGAACCTGATAGGCATGATACTGGCCGGAATAATCATCGGGCAGCACGGATTCGACATTCTGACCCGCGACAGCAGTTTCGAATTGTTCGGGCAGGTGGGACTGTATTACATAATGTTCCTGGCCGGTCTGGAAATGAACATGGAGGATTTCAAGACAATACGCGGCAAGGCAATCGTCTTCGGACTTCTGGCATTCGTGATTCCCCTCTGTCTGGGGTTCGTCAGCAACATGGCCATTCTCGGCTACGGGGCTGTATCATCCGTCCTTCTGGCGAGCATGTACGCATCGCACACTCTGATAGCCTATCCCATAACCGCACGCTACGGAATATCGCGCCACCGCAGCGTAAGCATCGCCGTCGGAGCAACCGCCATCACGGACAGTCTCACGCTGCTGGTGCTGGCCCTCATCAGTGGCATGTACGACACGGGCGGTCACGGCGCATGGTATCTGCTGATACTCAAAGTCATGCTCGTGGGGCTGTTCATAATCTACGTATTCCCCATAATCGGCAAACATTTCCTGCGCAAATACGACGACGGGGTAGTGCAGTTCATATTCGTTCTGTCGATGGTGTTTCTCGGCGCCGGAATGATGGAACTGGCCGGAATGGAAGGAATACTCGGCGCATTCTTCGTCGGACTGGTCCTCAACAGGCACATCCCGCACGTATCGCCGCTGATGAACCGGCTGGAATTCGTGGGCAACGCCCTGTTCATACCTTACTTTCTAATCGGCGTGGGAATGCTCATCGACGTCAGGATATTTTTCGGGCACGCCGAGTCCATGAAGGTCGCGGCCGTGATGACGATAATGGCGCTGTCGACAAAATGGCTCGCAGCATGGGCAACACAGAAGATATACGGAATGAAATCCGTGGAGCGCGAACTGATGTTCGGACTCAGCAACGCACAGGCCGCCGCGACTTTGGCCGCCGTGCTGGTCGGATATAATATCGTCCTGCCGGACGGTAGCCGCCTGCTCAGCGAGGACGTGCTGAACGGAACGATAGTGCTGATTCTCGTGACATGCATAGCGAGTTCGCTGACCACAGACAGAGCCGCACGGAAAATAGTCCTCAGCGAAGCCCCGTCCGACGACATACCCGCGGGCGATGAAAGGATTCTGATTCCGATAAACAGCCCGCAGTCCATGGAAAATCTTATGAATCTGGCGCTTCTCGTACACAATACCAAACTCAACCAGGGACTCGTCGGCCTGAACGTGATGTACGACGATTGCAGCGAGATGCAGCGGGCGCAGAGCAAACGCTTGCTGCAAAGAGCCAAAGATATGGCCGCGCTGTCCGATGTCAAGATGCAGACGCAAAGCCGCCTTGCCACCAACATATCCAACGGCATAATACACGCACTGCGCGAGGAGGAGGCGTCCGAAATCATCGCCGGCCTGCACATACAGAGCTCGCCCGACGATTCGTTCTTCGGACCGGTGCTACTGAACCTTATAAACGGCATCGGACGCCAGATAATGATGCTCCATGCCGTAAGACCTATAAACAGCACCAAATGCATCCACGTTGCGATACCGGCCAATGCGGAATTCGAGGCCGGATTCGGCCGGTGGGTCGAAAGACTCTCCCGAATAGGCGAGCGCATCGGATGCAGGATACGTTTCTACGGCCACATCCGCACACTCGACAAAATCAGACAGACTGTCGCAACATCCCATCCAAATGTGCGATGCGAATTCCTGCAAACAGACGGAGGCAACGAACTCAAACGCCTCTCCGCCGAAATACAGCCCGACCACCTGCTCGTCATCATCATGGCCCGCCACGGCTCCGTCTCGTTCCGCCCGTCGCTCGAACACATCCCGCACCAGATTAAACGTTATTACACGGACACCAATTTCATTGTTCTTTTCCCCGACAGCTATGCCCAGACGACACCGGAGCTGACCCTTGCACACCCGCACGAGACACGTGAGAGCTATGAGAAGAAGCCCGAGTGGTTCGAAGTATGGCACAAAATGGACGACGAGTGATGTCCTCAGTACACCGCACGTTCCAGCATCCGACAGGAACAAAGACCTAAACATTATAAGCACGAGCCTAATAATCTACGCCGTCACTCTCGGCTGCCGGCTTATATAGACGCCAAAATCGGCATTGCGGAATCTCGCGCGTCCTCGCATCGTATAATTGTACGGAGCCACGGTAAGCCCGGCAAAAATCGTATCACTTTTTTATCGGAAGGAACACAGGCAGGTACAGCACCAGAGCCAAAATCGAGAACGCCATACCGCCAATGACTCCGACGGCAAAGGCGAACCAGAAAGCGTTGTCGCGTCCGTCGAACAGAAACGGCACGAGTCCCAGAACTGTCGAAAGTATCGTCAGAAGCGTCGGAACAATCTTGCGGTTATATGCTTTAAGATAGACCTTCGCACCTTCCATTCGGGATGTGCTGCGTATGTTGTCGTATTCCGTAATGATATATATGCCCGCATTGACAACCAGTCCCGCAAGCATAACCATTGCGGCAAAACCGCCCTGATTGAAAGAGACCCCGAACATGGAGAAACTCAGGAACAACCCGATGAATCCAACGGGAATCATCATTATGATAACCAGCGGCTTAGTAAGCGACTCGAACAATACGGCGCATATTCCGAAAATAAGAACCACAATCATCAACAACAACTTGAATTGCGTTTTCTGTTCGCTGCGGCTCCATGAAGAATTTACCTTTACAGCCTTGTATCCCATCGGGAGCACCTCGGTTTCAAGCATCTTGACAGTCTTTTGAGTCAGGCGGTCGGCCAATTCGTATGGTCCGATGAAATTGAAACCCACATACAGTTCATATGACTGGTTGGTACGCACTATGTTGTTTCCGGTGCGGCGCTTGTCGATTGAACCGACGTCCGTCAACCGGCTTTTTACGGTGTCTACATCGATGAGGTCATGCTGTATGTGCCACAAATCATAACTGTCGGCCGCTGACGATACAAGGCGCACATTGGAACTGCGCTCACCGTCAAACAAAGTTCCGACAGACCGGTCGTACAGCATTCCTGACAGGTAATTGACATAGTGTCCGATGTTGAGTCCGCTATACGCCACACGCTGTTTGTCATAGGCCAGGAAGAACTCGTTCTGCGGCGGTGTGCAGCCGCGGTCGGCATAGATTCCGATATCGCCGACCCGACGGTTGCACCGAAGCGAATCGACAGTCCTCACAGCGTAGCGATACACGTCGTCATAATTGTACCCGCTGATGCATATCCCGTTCGACTTATTGTTGCTGAAACCTATTTCGTTGCTGAAACCATGCTCCGTTACTCCCCATACCGACCATGACGCGCCACCGAAAGAAATAGCCTTCTGGTCCACCTGCTGGCGAAGAGAATAGGGGAAGCCCGTCTGCTCGGCCTCTTTCTTGAAAGTGACCGTAATGTTTCCGTTATCGACAGAATATATATTTGTACGAAAGACATCTATCTCATCGAATGCGGCAAGGAAATTCTCCATTTCCCGCATCACATTGTTGAGTTGCTGCACGCTGCACCCTTCGGGCATGCGGGCGCGGATATTCAGAGTCTTGGACGGAGTCCTGTCGCCGTAATAGTTAAATACGTTGATACCTTTTGAAAATACCCTGAACGAGCCGCCCAGCGCCGCTTCGAAGTATTTACGGTTCTCGCCATACCATTTGCTTCCAAGGGTTTTGTTGTAAACGCCCACCCAGCCGCCATTTGTCGAGCCGTTTTTATGTTTAAGCTGAGTCGGGAGCAGATGAATCGGAATGCCGAAGCCCAGGACAAGCAACGTTATCAGTATCCACTTACGGCGTTTGAACCACCCTATGACGCGCATGTAGCCATCGGACATCCGCACGACACGCCGCCGGCCGGTGTATCCGAGCTTGATAACGCCTTTGGAACGAAGATTCACCTTGTCGAGCAATGCCGGCACGAAAAGCAGCGCAATGAGCATGGAGACGGACAGATTGATTATAATCACCCATGCGAAATCCGACAATTCCATGCGCTGGCGGTCTGGCAGCCAGAATATTATACACAATGCGGCAATGGTGGTTAACAACGCCCCGAGAATCGAGGTAAAAACTTTCCGGTCGCGATAGTAACTGTAATGGTCAATCATCACAATCGAGGTATCGATGATAATACCGAGCGACACTGTAAGGCCGGCCAATGAATAGAGATTCAGCTCTACGCCGAACGCATAGTAAAAAATGGCCGCAATCAGCAGATTCGCCACAATAGTAAGGGCAATCACCCCCAGATACTTCAAACTGCGGCTCACCACGAGTACGAACAGCAACAGAATCACAAGCGACAATACCGAGCGGAACACAATGGTCCGAATCTCCCGTTCGAGAGTCTCGGACTGGTCGTAGGTAAGCTCAATGGTATATCCGGACGGCAGGTCGGCATTTAACTCCTCTATCGTTCGGCGCACATTCCGGGCCACGCGTACAACGTTGGCGCCTTCGCCGGCTTCGATGTACATATTAATCGTATTCAGCCCGTTGATTCGGTAGTAAGACTGCGGAACTATCTCCTCGTAGGTCACCGTGGCAAAGTCGCGCAGGTACATAATCCGGCCGTTCACCTTGCCGACAGGTATATCCTCCAAACGTTCCGGAGTGGAGCCGCTGACCCTCACCGCAATACTTTCGCCGTCGCGCTCGATACTGCCCACGATATTGGAGGCGAACGAGGCGGAAAAAGCGGAGGCAATATCATCCGGCGAGAGTCCGGCATGCCGCAACCTGTCCGGGTCGAAACGGACTATCCACTCGAATGGCGAAGCTCCCGAAAACTTGACGGCCGACACACCCTCTATGCGAGACACAGGAGTATTGAATTTCTCCATGGCATAACGCACAATCAGCTCCGGTGGCATGTCGGCATTGATGGTGTAGTTCATAATATCCGTCACATTGCCTCCCGCCGTAGTCATATTGAACCACGGGTAACTCACGCCGTCGGGCAGACGGTCATATATCTGCCGGATTTGGGTGGCGACCTCGAAACGCGCCGCCTCGATGTCGGTTCCCTTCTTGAAGAACATCGCCACCCGGCCGCCTCCCTTGTAGGTGGTCGATTTTATATAACCGATACCGTCCACGGTCGCAAGGGCCC
>CAYXGF010000027.1:14264-22631 GCA_964464465.1 uncultured Alistipes sp.
TCTATTTTGGATGTCACCTCGCTCTCGACCACTCGGGCCGGTGCATTACGGTAATTGAAGAACACGGTAAAGGCAGTACGATCCTCGGACGGATTGTATTGCAGTTTGAGCAACGGCAGCAACGCGGCGCCGACAACCATCGCCACCATCATGAGCAGGATGACAGAAAACGACGGTATCTTCCACGACCACTTATGTCCGTCCTCAGAGGTCATAAGCTTTTGTGTTTATAGATTTCATAATAGATAACCGGCACGAAAACTATACTCACAAACGTACCCACGACCATGCCGCCGATAAGCGCCAGCGACATGGGATACTGCAAGTCGGAGCCCATATCGCCTCTTACAAGAAACGGAGCGATGGCCAGAATTGTAGTCAGCGAAGTCATGATAATCGGTTTCAGACGTCGGCGGCCAGCCTCCATAATGGCCCGAAGCAAGCCCCGACCCTCGTTCTTGCGAATCCTGTTAATCGTATCCACTTTCAGTATGGAGTCATTGACGACTATACCGCACATCACCACGATACCTATCAGAGACATCAGATTTATGCTTACACCGAACATCCACAATACAGCCAATGCCCCGGCGATATCAATCACGAGTTCCGAAAGGATTATGAGCGGCTGCACCAGAGACTCGAACTGGGATGAAAGAATAAAGTACAGCAGCAGAACGGCTATCACCAGCACTGTCAACAGTTCATTTGTCATGTCTCGCGACGAGAAATACGAGCCGCTGAAACCGACCTCGAATCTCGGGTCGTCGGCCACAGCCTCACGCACGGCCTTCATGACACCTTTCACACGGGCATCATCGACGTTCATTCCCAGATGATAGTATTCTCCCTCAACTCCCGTGACGATACTTTTCAAATCGCGGTTGCGTGTCTGAATCACAAGGTCGGACATCGGAACATCCACGCCACCTTTCGTTATATAGGTATTGTCTATTATCTCCGTTACATCCTGCTTTCCCTCGCCCACGACCACAGGCAGCGAAAAAGCCCCTTTCGAGAGAGTCATCACACGGTTGACCGACAGCTGACGCCTGAGTTTGGCAACTATATCTCCGTAAGTCACGCCATACAGCGCCATCATCTCCGGACGCGTCACATACTCGACATGCTCCTGCCACTCCATAGGTTTCAATTCCACATCCGGCACGGCACGACTTATGGCGTCTATCATCTGATTCAGCGATGAGGGCTCGGGCGTATCTCCGGTAGTGGAACGCAGGCGAACCACAAGAGGCTCCTCGTTCTCGGAAAACAACATGTCGAACACATTGCCCGAAGTGCCGAATTCACACAATGCCTCGGGATAATGCCCGGCGATGAAATCCCTGATGCGCGACTCGACTGCGGCAAGCTGTTCCGGTGTTCCGGCTTTGAGATATATAATCGCTTCGGTAAGCGAAGTCTCGTCCGTGTGCGAAAGAATGAACTGCTGCACACCGACCATCGAAGTGGCCTGCACCACATCGTCTCCCGCATACTCCACCAGTTCTGCGCAGCGGCGGACATTCTCATCGAGTGTAATACGCTTGTTCCACGATATGTTCACCAGCGCGTCAGTATGCGACAGCGCAGGCAATTTCTCCTTCGGCATTTCAATAAGCGCAACAACGCCCAAAACAGTACCGCACAGGAAGATGCCCCACATCACGGCTCGGTGACGGAAGAACCATTTCAGACAACCGTCATACACCGTATACATCCGCTCCATGTGCAGACAATCGAGCAGGCGGCTTCGTTCGAAACGCACCTTGCGGCGATAAAACATATAATAGAACACCGGTATCAGCACCGCGCTCACGACAAGCGATGCCAGAAGAGTGATTGTCACCGCCATAGCCTGGTCATAGAACATGGCACCGGCTATTCCGCTGACGAATATCAACGGTATGAATACCGAACATGTCGTAAGTACCGAACTGAGCATCGGAGCGAACACCTCGCGCGAAGCCAGCACCGAGGCATCGTCCAGCCTCATCCCGTTCTGCCAGCGATAGGTTATGTTGTCGACAACGATAATCGAGTTGTCAATCATCATACCCACGCCCAGCACAAGTCCGGCCAATGAGATTATATTTATGGATATGCCAATCAGGTGGAACATCAGCATCGAAGCGATTAACGTTATCGGAACGGTAATCACCACGATGACCGGCGAGCGGAAATCCTGCATAAAGAAAAATATAACCGCACATGCCAGCAGCATGCCGACAAGCAGATTGTTGATAAGATTCTGTATCGAGTAATCCAGCAGTTCGGTCTGGTCGCGGGTTACGGTGAACTGAATGTCGGGATACTCCCTGCTGAACGAGCGCATCAGCGAATTCATACTGCGTTTCAGGTCGGCCATCCTCGATTCCGAGCGCTTGATTACGGCAAGGGTTATGGCCTCCTTGCCGTCCGATATGACACGGCCCGAACGTTGCGCCGAGTGCTCTATAACCTGTGCAAAATCTTTAAGTTGATATATGCGTCCGCCGGTCTTTATATAGAGGTTGCCTATTTCGCGGTAGTCGGCGACACTTGATTCGAAACGCACGCTGAACTGGTACTCTCCGTCACGGATTGTCAGATTTCCAAGCGACACGTTGGCGCCATTAAGTGCATTTTCTATCACGGAAACGCCAAGTCCCAACGCCTCCAATTTGGCCATATCGGGAATTATCAGTATTTCCGGCGTGGTGTATCCGCTCACATCCACCATTGCGACATCGCTCAACTGTTCGATTCGTTTGACGATGACCTGAGTGGCGAAATTGCTCAGTTCCACAAATTTCGGGGACACATCCCGCTCGGAGGCAGACACTGCGCCGTCGTCGCCGCGCAATGTCATATTGACATAGAAAGCCGGAATGTCCGTGGCGCTCGCCTTCATGACCTTCGGACGGTCAATCTCCTTGGGCAGCGAGTTCATCGCCCGGTCAATCTTCTCGTTGACCTCAACAAACAGATAATCCACATCGCGGTCGAAGTCGAAACGCATGGTTATCACGCCGCTTCCGTCTTTTGTCTCAGTATGAATGTCGCTAAGGCCCGACACCTGTACGAATTGCGAGTGAAGAGGCTCTACGACGCTTTTATTGAGCTCTCTGGCCGACATTTCGGTCGACGACACCTGAACGGTTATTTCCGGCACGTCAATGGCGGGCATCAGCGACACCGGCAGCATTCCGGCCGCAGACAACCCCAGCACACACAGTGCAATAAGCACCATGCTCACGGCAATAGGACGATGAAGCAGACCTCGAAACATAAGACCTGTATTATTTAATATCGGATATTTCCACTTCGGTATCACCTCCCAGATTGAGGTTGCCCGAAACGATTACCGTATCGCCGACATTCAGCTCGGCTCCACGCTCGGCATTGGCCCTAACCACATACTCATGACTGTTGGCCATATCGATAATGACATATGTCCACACGCTCCGGCCTCCGGAATAGCGGAACAGCACTTCAAGATTATCGCGGATGACAACTGCATTTTTAGGCACTACCATCTGGTTATCCACCGCCCGCCGCATGGTCACCTTCACGTTCATTCCGTCCAGCAGCCCGTCAGCATTGGGTATCTCGGCCGTTACTTCAATCTGCCCGTTGGCGGCTACCGTGGGATTTATAGCCCTGACCTGTCCGTCGACTTTGACATCGGGTGCGTTGAACGGCGACACCGATACTTTCTGACCGACGCTTACGAACGGAAGCTCGGTTTCAAGAACAGCAAACTTGACCTTGAATGCGCCATCGTCCAGCAGCGTACAGAAATCGCCCGACGAACGTTCATACACGCTCTGTTTTACATTGGCCACTTTGCCGGCAAACGGAGCGCGGATAAAAGAACCTTCGTAGCTGCGCTCGACATCGGACAGGTGCTGGCGTGCATCCAAATAACCCGAACGTATATAGGCTATATTCATGGTTTCACGAGGAATTTGCGTCGTATCTGTTCCCGCATAGTTGAATCCCGCAAGTTTGTCGGCAAGCTCCATCTCGGCCTTGCGCATTGAGATGCGTGCGCTGGCAAGCTGCGCCTCGGCATCTCGGCAATCCAGCGATGCAATCGTAGCCCCCGCTGCGACCCTGCTTCCGGGAAGCACATTCACGGCAGCTATCTGGCCCGAAGTGCGAAATGAAAGCACAGCTTTGCGGCGGGCCTCCAAACGGCCATTGCTTATGAGTTCCTTGTCGAATGTGCGGGGTACGAGCACCATCGCATCCACCTGATTAGGCGCGATGCGCTGTTCACTGCGCGCAAGATTGCTGTTTTCCTTATCCTTGTCCTGCTTTCCGGCGCACGCAACGAGCATCACGGCCGCAACAACAATCGGTAAAAGTCGTTTCATAGGCTGCTATTCTACGAGTTTGTCGAATTCGGCCGAAATATCGGTATTCGAAATATAGTCGAACAGCGTATGACGGCGAATCGTATAATAATAGTTCCAGAAATTGTTCAGATTGGAGATATAGCCCTGCATTGCCTCGTCATTGGCGGCTTGCGCGGCATTCATATCCGTGATGCCGATGGTTCCGCGCGAAAAGTTATCGATAGACAGACGATAGCTCTCCTCGGCAATCTCGGCTGCACGGCGTGATATGTCGCACTGCATATGCTGATTATTGAACTTCATGACCAGCAGCGAGATGTCCTGCTGATAGTCAATCATCTCCTGCTCCTGTCTGTGACGGGTGGTCTCGGCCTGAGCCTCGGCCATATTGACGCGGCCACGGCCCAATCCCCAGTCAAGAATCGGCACAGACAGCGAAACGCCAACAATCTCTTTGTCCCGCAGGTTACGATATGTCACCCAAAAATTGTCATTACTGTTCGTCACTCCGAAATTGGCATTGATTTGGGCCGATATTCCACGATTTGCCCGTGCCTGCGCGACGGCTTTGTCCGCTTCGAGCATCTTTATCTCCTGCGAGAGAACAAACGACGAATTAGACAGTGCTTTGAACACAACTTCCGTATGGTCGAGCACCAAATCCGGCAACGAGTAGTCCACTATCGGCTCCAAATCGGTACCTTCCTTATACCCGATATAGGAACACAGACGGTTGCAGGCACTGTTAAGAGCCACGGCTTTGCCCGCGATGTCGAGCGAATCATTAAGCATACGGAGTTCGGTCTGCAACAGAGCATCCCGAGTTATCGCGCCAAGACGATGACGCTCCCTGGCTATTTTGTAGAGAATTTTGCTGTTCTCGAAGTTTTTGACAGCCATGTCGTAGCTTAGGCGGGAACTGACATATCCCCAGAAATAAGCCACCGCATTGATGGTTACCGCCTCCATGCTTTCCAGGTATTCGCGCTTTGCAGCCTCGAAATTCTTAGGCTCGATTTTCCTGCTCCACTTGAAACGGTTGAAACTCCACAACGGCTGGATGTACGACAGAGATATGGGCTGCGCATAGAACGTTCCCGCACGTGACGGTGTGAATTGGTCCAGACGGTTAAGGCTCGAATAGAGACGCACGGTACCGCCAGTTGCCGCAATATTCTGCGACAGAGACAGCGATACTGTGTTATTCATCGCGTAGTTTTCACGATAGGCATAGTTTCCAGTCTCCGAGTTCTGCAACGCCACAAGCGAACGGTTGAAATTCGCCAAATCCGCTCCGAAAGAGAGCGACGGCAAACGTTCTGCACGATATGCTCGATAGGACCAATAGGCCGAAGCAAAGACATTACGATTGACCATGCTTGCAATGGACTGCTGCTGCGCCAGCATTATGGCTCGCTGCATGGTGATGGTCTGGGTCTGTGCAACAGCCCCCGCGACATTCGCAATCATCACGACGGTTGCGGCTATTGTCAATCTAAACAGTCTCATTTTCGCATCATTTATCCCCGCATACAAGTACGGCAAATGCAAAATTAATAATTTAGCTGAAAAACTAAAATTTTCACACTACTTTTTTTTCAAATATCGGCAAAACCACATAATTTCACGCCATCCACAAGCAAAAAAAGCACAACATTACCGAGTTATTCGAATGCATCAGCAACAATATTAAAAAAGCAATCCGGTCCACCTTCATTTATATCGTCGGGGGAAATGCACGCTATGCTGCTTGCAGACTTACTCCATACAACTATATTTTACACTTTTAAATCAGAAGCATCGACCTCATCCTCAGAATCTATTCTTATTTCGACGATTGGATATCAATTAATTTTATCAGACTCACACTTATGGGAATGGAAAATTCAATCAAAAGTAGTGTGTTAATCATATCCTTGGGGAGGGGTCATTTCACTTCCACATTTGCGGACAAAAAATTAGGTGATACAGTGAAAAGCATATTTAAAATCCCTGAGACGTCTCTTGTATAAAAATATTTGCATCCATTATGTTTGGCTTTATAAGCGATTATTATCCAATGTAACGATGTTCTTTACGCCGACGCATGTCAACATCCCTTTTCTTTTTGATTGCGGATTATGCATCGATATTTACATTACAATAATATCGCAATGACATCACACAGGCATAAAGTACAATATTTCATTATATCAAGACTTGTAGTATATTATTATAACCATAAACGCAAAATATTATTTGACAGCAGAAATATTTATTAACAATATTCTGTATGTTTTTGTGAGTCTTCACTGTAACCTTTGGGTGAGATCAATAAGTATTGACGTTAAAAAAGTTTGCCATGCAAGCTGTCATCTGCTGAGTTATAGCTATATTTGCAATACGGAGTTATAGTATAAAGAACAGTTATGTGAGCAATATTCGATATATACATTACGAAATACACCTTGTATATATTCACATCCAATACACTGACAGGCATAGACAAAATGACAACAATAATTTATTGGTTTTAGAATTATTATGAACTTCAACGATGAAACAAGACTTCAAAGTATTAGATAATATTCGCAAATGCGTTGAAAAAGAAAGTATTTCCTTTATCATAGGTGCCGGATTCAGTAAAAACATCTCCTCTGCATTTCCATTGTGGGGAGATTTGTTATCACCATTGGCAGAAAAGCTATACCCTGAATGCAATGTCAAAAACGAAGGAAGGAAAAAACAGAACATCGAACGAATTATTGCCGAGAAGACATATCTTGGAATCGCATCAGAGTATGTACGTAGAGCCGGTTATCACGAAGCGATAGATCTGTACATAGAGTACAATACGCCTTATTTGGTTCGCAATAAAAATGGAGGATATGAATTGAAGGTTAATGGGAAAGTCATAGACTCCAATCCATCGACGGAATGCCATGAAAAGTTGTTGGCTCTCAAGGCTAAACACATATTTACTTTCAATTACGACAATACTCTTGATGTATTGGCGGATGTCGATACATCGAGCAAATTGTTGGCGCAACAGAACCAAGCGGATCAAAAAGTTGAAAATTATCGAAACTTATTGGAGGAATATCGAACGGAATATGAGAAATTAAAAGATAAAATAACACATCAAAATAATTCTCTCACAGATAGTGCAGAGTCCAAGGGTGGCAAAATAGATTATAACCGGATCGATAAGATAATAGAAAGGTTGAATCTTGGATTTAAACCATATAGAGATAATACATCTGATTTTCAAAAGTTATATCAAGAACATACCGAAACCATCAAACGTGAGATAGATAGGCAGATCAGTATATCAAAAAGCGCAAAAGATCAGCGCGAGGATAAATATCAGCTCGTTACAAATGCATATCAAATCTCATTAACAGATGAATGCAGGAATATTTATAAACTGCATGGAAATCTCAGAACATCTGCGGATATACAATATGAGTTCGACGGGGATAAACACATGCAATACGTTATTACGCAAGAAGATTATGACACTTATCCTAAAAAGCATGAAGCATTTGTTAATCTAATGAGAATATCTCTGCTAAAAGGCAGTTTTTGTCTTATCGGATTCTCTGGAGACGACCCCAATTTCTTAACGTGGATAGACTGGGTAAAAGATATTTTGGACGATGCTGCAACCAAAAGATCACAAAGTTTCCGCACCATTTACTATATCAATGCCGACGATAAAAAGTTAGAAACATCCAAAGAACAATTGCTGCAACACCATTATATAGAGGTTGTAAATTTACATGAATATTTTCCGCATGCACGCACACAGCAAGAAAGAATCTCTTTGTTCTTGGACCATCTGCGCAGAGATAAAGATGCATATAATGCATACAATAAAAGTTGGGATAACATTAATTTTGAAAGAAATAAACCAATTATTTTAGACAACTTAGCTCACGATATAGAAACTGTATATAAACTCTCAAAGTATAACAGAATACCAAATCAATGCAGTTTATTCACATTTCTGGCAGACAGCACGTTGCTGCACAAATCGGTACGA
>CAYXGF010000028.1:0-22547 GCA_964464465.1 uncultured Alistipes sp.
TACGCCGGTTCCAGTACCAAGATCGAGCATCATCCCCAGCACTGCGCATACAGGTATCCATATGCAATGCAAGTGCAAAAATACTAAAAAAACACAAAAAGAGACGGACATGCCGTTTTTTTACCGGCACATCCGCCCATTTTTCATATCCGCGCCGCTACAATTCCACCGGCTCGAAAGGCATTCCCCACGCCTCGGCCACGCCTTTGTAACAGATTTTGCCGCCGACAACATTCAGTCCCCTGGCAAGCTCGGCGCTTTGCGAGCAGGCCCCGCGCCACCCCTTGTCGGCAATGGCCAGCGCATAGCGCAGCGTGGCATTGGTCAGCGCCAGCGTTGAGGTGTAAGGCACCGCACCCGGAATATTGGCCACGGCATAGTGGACGATACCGTCCACCTCGTAAACCGGATTCTCGTGCGATGTGGCATGCGAGGTCTCGAAACATCCGCCCTGGTCTATCGCAACATCCACCATCACGGAGCCGGGCTTCATCACGGCGAGCATATCCCGTGTCACTATCTTAGGGGCCTTTGCTCCCGGAATAAGAACCGACCCTATCACCAAATCGCTTTCGGCCAGCTCCTGACGTATGTTATACTCCGACGACATGAGTGTCTTGACATTGCGCGGCATCACCTCTTCCAGATACCGCAGACGCGGCAGCGAGATATCGCATACCGTGACCTCCGCGCCTGTTCCGGCGGCAACTCTCGCGGCGGCGGTACCCACGACACCGGCGCCTATGACAAGCACCCTGGCAGGCTTCACGCCCGGAACACCGCCCAGGAGAATACCCTTGCCTCCGCGCGGCCGTTCCAGGAAATACATGCCCTCCTGCACCGACATGCGCCCGGCCACCTCGCTCATCGGAACCAGCAGCGGAAGACTGCGGTCCGCACACTCGACCGTCTCATAGGCTATACACACCGCACCGCTGCGCACCATAGCCTCCGTAAGCGGCCGGCTGCTGGCGAAATGAAAGTATGTGAACAGTATCTGGTCCCGTTTTACCAGACCGTATTCGGGTTCTATCGGCTCCTTGACCTTGATTATCATCTCGGCCGTACCGTACACCTCCTCTATCGACGGCAGGATACGCGCACCCATCTGCCGGTACTGCTCATCCGTAAATCCGCTGCCGCAGCCGGCCGTGCTCTGCACGTACACCGTGTGTCCGTGAGAGGTGAGTTCCTTCGCGCCGGCGGGAGTGAGCGCCACGCGATTCTCGTTATTTTTAATCTCCTTTGGAATTCCGATAATCATAATAAAATAAGTTTAATTGGTTTGTTTTCTCAAAGTTAACAAAAATTATCTCGATTCCGCAAAAAAAAGCAGCGTTTTTTATCGCTGCCTTTTCACAATATAAATCTGCTCGCCCGATTTCCGCATCAGATAACGCTCCCGCGCCATCCGTTCCAGGAACTCGTTGTCTTGGAGATTGCTCAAAACGGTGCTGTCGCGCCGTATCGACTCCTCGTAATACGCCTTGCGGCTTCTCAGACGCGAGATGTCGCGCGAAAGAGAGATGATACGCACCACGTCGCTGCCGAAAAGCACGGCAAAAAGCACTATCACCCCCAGCACCACCGCACGGTACCGGCCGGCAAGCCCTCTCATTATCCGGAGCGCCCGCTGCGTCCGCATATTCCTGCGCTGTTCCCTCTCTCCCTTTCTCATAGCTGTATTCTAAGGTATATTCATAAACTTGTGCGACTGAATCGACACCATCCACCGCGGGTACGCCTTCACATACTCCACCACCGGCTGCATGACCTCACAGCGGCGGCTCCACTCGGGTTGCAGATAGAGAAGGCAGTCGGAAGAGACCCTTTCGGCACACTGCTCCGCAAAGTCGAAATCCTGCTCCGACTCCACGATGACCTTCAACTCATCCGCCCTCATCCATGCCTCGTCCAGCGGCATCTGCTGCTTCTTGGGCGACAGACACACCCAGTCGAACTCTCCGCTGAAAGGATGCGAGCCGGAAGTTTCCAGAAAAATCTCCACCCCGTTCTCATGCAGCGCCGACGTCAGAAGGCCCAGCGGATAGAGCAGAGGCTCTCCTCCGGTTATAACGATGGAGCGGGCGGGCGACTCCACCACCCGCTTCACGATGCTTTCCACCCCTACGGCCGGATGCGCCGCACTGTTCCACGTGTATTTTGCATCGCACCAGCGGCAGCCCACGTCGCAGCCGCCCAGCCGGATGAAATAGGCCGCACGGCCCGTATGACGGCCTTCGCCCTGCAAGGTATAGAAATCCTCGACCAGAGGCAGCAGGCGTCCGTCCTCGAACTCTCCGTTACTCATCGACTACCACGTATATATCTTTGAGATTACGTCCCAGCTGGTCGTAATCGAGTCCGAAACCGACGATGAACTCGTTGCCGATGGTCATGGCAGGATACTTGATGGGAATCTGCTTGGAGTAGGATTCGGGTTTGAAGAACAGCGTAACCACCTCGACGCTTTTTGGGCGGTGCCCTTCCAGCGAACGCACCAGATGCTCGATGCTTTCGCCCGTATCCACAATATCCTCGACTATTATCACGTTGCGGCCCTCGATATTGTTTTTCAGGCCTATCAGTTCCTGAACCTTGCCTGTGGAACTGGTTCCGGCATACGAGGCCAGCTTGACGAACGACAGCTCGCAGTTGAACTCTATTTTCTTCATCAACTCGGACATGAACATGAACGAACCGTTCAGCACGCCGAGAAACAGCGGCGTCTGAGCGTCGGCATAATCGCGGTTCACCCGCTCCGCCACAGCGCTTACCGCCTCGTCGATGCGCGAGGCCGGAATCATCACCTCGAAAGTCCTGTCGTGCAGTTTCACGCGCTTTTTATCGCAGCAATCCATAGCTTTATGTGTTTTTATTTTTCCGAAAAACGGATTTTCCACTCAAAAGATTTAACTTTGCGAAGTTAATAAGAAGTTTTCTTTCCGACAAAAAATATTATGAAACCACGCGTAAGCATCATCATGGGCTCCACATCCGATTTGCCGGTAATGGAGGCCGCTGCAAAATTTCTCGACTCCATGCAGATACCGTACGAGATTCTGGCACTCTCCGCTCACCGCACGCCGGACCTTGTCGCCAAGTTCGCATCCGAAGCGGCCGGACGGGGTATCGAAGTCATAATTGCCGGCGCGGGAGGCGCGGCGCATCTGCCGGGAGTGATAGCGGCCGTCACACCGCTGCCCGTCATAGGCGTCCCCGTAAAATCGTCCAACTCGATGGACGGCTGGGACTCCGTCCTCTCCATACTTCAAATGCCATCCGGAATACCAGTGGCCACGGTGGCGCTGAACGGAGCGCAGAATGCGGCGATTCTTGCATGTCAGATAATGGCCACGGCAGACAGAGAGCTGGCGGCCAAGATTGTAGAATATAAAGCGGAGCTGGCGGCCAAAATCGAGAAAGCCAACAGGGAACTCGCGGAGGTGAAGTATCCCATGAAGACCAATTGATTGCCGCGCCCGGCGCATGGTAAACGATGTCTTCACAGGTAATATACGCACTCGCACTCTCTCTTTTCGCAGGACTCGCCACGGGTATAGGCAGCCTAATCGCCATTCTGTCCAGAACGACGAACCGGCGTTTCATCTCGTTCTCGCTCGGACTCTCGGCCGGCGTGATGATTTACATATCGTTCATGGAGATACTTTTCTCCGCCCGCACTGACCTCACAGTCCTCAAAGGCGAGACATGGGGGCAAATCATCACGGCCCTGTCGTTTTTTGGAGGAATGGCCCTGTCGGGACTCATCGACCGCATGGTCCCGGAGGCCGAGAACCCGCATGAACTGCACTCCGTCGAGGAGCTGACGGAAGATTCCAGACACCATCACCGGATGCACCGCACGGGCCTAATGACGGCCCTCGCAATCACCGTACACAATTTTCCGGAGGGCGTGGCCACATTCATGTCGGCCATATCGTCGCCGGGAACCGGCATAGCCATAGCCACGGCCGTGGCTATTCACAACATTCCGGAAGGCATAGCCGTCTCGGTCCCCATATATGCGGCCACCGGCAGCCGGCGCCGTGCCTTCACCCTCTCCTTCCTATCCGGACTGGCCGAACCCCTGGGCGCAATACTGGCATATCTCATACTGATGCCATTCCTCTCGCCTCTCGTCCTCAGCATCACGTTCGCCGCCGTCGCCGGAATCATGGTATTCATCTCGCTGGACGAACTGCTGCCCGCCGCACACCAGTACGGCGAAAACCACACCTCGATTCTGGGCGTTGTAATCGGAATGGCCGTCATGGCCCTGTCTCTGATTCTATTATAGCTCCGCCACGCCGCAGCTGCAACAACCCCTGCCTCAGACAGAAATTATATAAGGTATACAATTTTACAGTCATGCGCTTTCACAAAGTGCGCGGGCCGGAGCCTCGCCCCGCGAAGGCCCGCTCATTTCATTCGCTCTGTACCTTCGCAGGCTCCTTCCCCGCATTATACGCACCGTCTCCACATTAAAAAAAGCCAGACAGTCTCCGGTACTTACTTATGACCACGTTGTTAAATATACCGTACTGTAAAGTTATATATAAATACAGTATTATTACGGGACTTTCCACCTTAAAATTGTAGTAATGGTGGAAAGCAATCTGCAATCCTCAGGGCCGCACGAACCGCAGTTCATGCCACGCAGATGCTTTCTACGCCAGCTGCAACACGCATTTCTCTAAACAAAGCATATTTTTCAAAAAAAATAATTCATAGACAATTTGCTTTTATAAAAATTTATCACAATCTTGCAGAAAACCACCTTATAAAATTATTCGTTATAAAAACTCACATTTATCTTTTAGCAATTATTTCTACAACTATTTTAGCAATCAGTTGTACATCCACTATCGACGAAGACCAGCCCGTGCCGAATACGAAACTGTCGGCAGCAAAACCGACCTTTACTGAATCCCGCGCCACAAAGATTGTTTTCCACGAAGACTCCAAATTATGGCTGGAATACCAGCCCGACCCTTACGCATTAGCCAATATCCAGTCAGCATACGATGCCCTGCAAACAAAAGCATCTATGCCATCGAAAAATTCCACCGACAGCGAGTTCTCTCTCAAACGGAAATTGAAGCCGACCCACTTCACCGTAAGATTCTATCCCAAAAATAGGAAACAGCTACACGCCATCACAAATTTGGAGTACGGAGGAATAAACGTCTCATACCATCCGTTCGACTATGCGCCGATTCCCGATTCGGAAGCAGCGAGACTGGGCGCCGACCCTGCCAATACATTTCCGGAGAAGAACCCGTACAAGGTGCACGAAACTTTGTACTACGGCGACGGGACAAGTGAGCCGCGCGTAGCGACGCTGCCTATACTTTATGTCGTTTGGCCATACGACGGCACAGTTTTGCCAGACAGCATCGAACACAAAATAGACTACGACGTCTTTATTCCCCGCCATGACTCGCGCATATCCAAAAACGGTTTAAGCAAAGAGGCTTTGAATATATTAAATCGCAAAGCCATCCAACAGGCATCAGGACAGACGCAATCAAGCGAAATATCCAACACGAGCAATGAAATAAATTATTACCATGGAACAGTAGTCACTGTCGACTATTTTCTAAATAACTACGCCACTCCGCTGCCGCATCTGAAAGTACGGTGTACACACGGTACGGATATCTTAGAGACATATACGGATGCGTCCGGAAGTTTCATGCTTATGACCGATATGAACAGCGACGCTACCATTTCGCTTATTTATCAACATCCAAAATGGAAAATAACCGAGATCGGCTCAGATTCGCCCCTATCAACCTCCATGGGAAGCATATCCAGCAATTGGCCCAACGGCCCCATGTCTGAAGCCCAACTCGGATTCAACGCCACAGACCCGCGAAACGAAGTGTTAAGGGCTGCGGACTATTATTTCAATTGCAAACATGAATTAGAAGTTTTCACATTCACCGATGGCCTGAAATTTGAAGTGTCCAACCAACCGGGGATTGGTAAATCCGGATCTTTTACATGTTATCCATCGAACTCGGAAGATCCTCATATTACAATATTTAAAGGAGAGACATCATCTCCTTCAATACTTGTAAGCAATCCGAAACAAAACCATCTAATAGGTACTACGTTACACGAAATCGGTAATTTCATCAATTATGGAAAAAAGGGAATGAACTACAATAACTTTACAGGCAGTCACATCTTATTCAGAGAATCCTATGCGTCTTACGTAGGCTGGTATTTATGCGAATCATATTATGCGAGCAGAGGCTATAAGAAGACATCGAACAGTGTAGATATTTCCAACCAGGCCAATCAAACCTGGGAATACACATCGGATAGTTATAACACACCTTTATTTGTCGATTTAATAGATGATTACAACCAGGTCAGCATATCATCGAACCGACCTGATGAATGGATAAAAGGCGTACCTCATTCTGTTTTAGACGAAATGGTACGTTGCAACAATTGGAATAATTATAAATCGGTATTAAGAAAATATTCGAACAAATATTACGCATCCAATGAAATCGAAGAATATATATCTATTTACAATGAGTGGTTCAACACACATTAAATATTAAGGTCACTCAAAAATCACATTTAAAAATTATTTGCACATCCATTTTCAACGATACCTGAACGATGAGCAACAGGTTGGGGTTGGACGGAATAACTATCTCATACCATCCGTTCGACTATGCGCCGATTCCCGATTCGGAAGCAGCGAGACTGGGCGCCGACCCTGCCAATACATTTCCGGAGAAGAACCCGTACAAGGTGCACGAAACTTTGTACTACGGCGACGGGACAAGTGAGCCGCGCGTAGCGACGCTGCCTTTAATTTATGTCGTTTGGCCATACGACGGCAGGATTGTGCCTGACAGCATCGAACACAAAATAGACTACGACGTCTTTATCCCCCGCCATGACTCGCGCATATCCAAAAACGGTTTTAGCGAAGAGGCTTTGAGTATTCTGCACAAAGAAATCCAAAAATTAGCCAAGAGCGCTGAGTAACCGAAAAACAGCACCCGCTCTCATACCGGCACAGACCGGATTTACAGCCGGTAACTGCGTAGAATACTGATTCTTCGGGCCGCAGCCTTGCGACAGCGGAGTTCGCTGTCGCAAGGTTGCGGCCCGCGCGGTTGTATGGCGAAACCACAATATTTCAAGTGATGAAAAAGCAGAATGGTTTTCGGGAGTGCAGCAGGCGGTCCTTTTAAAAAGTCGCCCCGTATTTCGGATGAAATACGGGGCAATATTTACGGATTCTAACCTTGCAATCGGTCAATATGCTGTACGTATCATGCCGAACAACGGAGATTATCTGGGCAGATACTTATCCAGCAACTCGCTCATGCGGGTCTGCATCTCACGGGCCGCAGAAGCAGCGGCCTGAGCGAAGCTCTCGCCGCCCGAGGCGTAAATGATTCCGCGCGAGGAGTTGACCAGCAGGCCGCACCGTGCATTCATACCGAACCGGGCGACATCGTCGAGACTTCCGCCCTGCGCTCCGACACCGGGAACAAGCAGAAAATGCTCCGGAACTATTTTCCTGACGGATGCAAGCATCTCGGCACGCGTGGCCCCGACCACATACATCGTATTGTCGGCGGTTCCCCACATGCTCGACTTACGCAGGACATGGCTGTACAGCGGTTCTCCGTCAGCCATAGGCATGGTCTCGAAATCATCGGCACTGGGATTCGACGTCAGGGCGAGCAGAACGCTCCAACGGTTTTCATATTTCAGGAACGGCTCAGCCGTATCGCGTCCCATATATGGAGACAGAGTCACCGCATCCGCCAAATCGCTCTCGAAGAACGCGCGTGCATACATGGCCGAAGTATTTCCTATGTCGCCGCGCTTGGCATCGGCGATGATGAATATGTCCGGATACCGCTCCCTGATATAACGGCACGTAGATTCGAAATCCTCCATGCCCCGGCTTCCGCGCTCCTCATAGAACGCCAGATTGGGTTTGTAACATACGGTATACGGAGCCGTGGCGTCGATTATCGCTCTGTTGAACCGCATGACTGCATCGTCGCCCGACAGATGCGACGGTATCTTGCGGATGTCCGTATCGAGACCTACGCACAGAAAACTGCGCTTGGCCATTATATTGTCGAAAAGCTGCTGTGATGTCATATTTTCAGGCCTCCACGTTAGCTGTATCCGTTAGAATTTATCCTCGCTCTCTTTCAGACGCTCTGCATTTTCGGACACTATCAGGTGGTCTATGCAGTCCTGAATGTCGCCATCCATGAAAGCGCCCAGATTATATATGGTATAGTTTATACGGTGGTCGGTCACACGCCCCTGCGGATAGTTGTATGTGCGAATCTTGGCACTGCGGTCGCCTGTCGAGACCATAGTCTTGCGCTTCGACGCAATCTCGTCCAGATATTTCTGATATTCGAGATTGAAGATTCGCGTCCGGAGCTCTTCGAGGGCCTTGTCGAAGTTTTTGAGCTGCGACTTCTGGTCCTGACACTGCACCACGATTCCGGTGGGGATGTGCGTAAGACGAATCGCCGAATAGGTCGTGTTCACGCTCTGCCCTCCGGGGCCCGACGCACAGAACGTATCCTTGCGGATATCGTTCATGTTCAGTTCGATGTCGAACTCCTCGGCCTCGGGAAGCACCGCAACGGAAGCCGCCGAAGTATGCACCCTGCCCTGAGTCTCGGTCTGCGGCACGCGCTGCACGCGGTGCACGCCCGACTCGTATTTGAGCACTCCGTACACACCCGTACCGGAGACTTTGAGCACAACCTCCTTGTATCCGCCGGCAGCGCCCTCGCTCTCGGAATTTATCTCGTACTTCCAGCCGCGGTTCTCGATATAACGGGTGTACATGCGCAGCAGGTCGCCTGCGAAGATGGCAGCCTCGTCGCCGCCCGTACCGCCGCGGATTTCGAGTATCGCATTCTTGTCATCCTGCGGGTCCTTGGGGATGAGCAGCAGTTTAATCTCCTCTTCGAGGTTTTCCAGAAACGGTTCGAGCTCGGCAACCTCGGCGCGCGCCATCTCGCGGAACTCTTCGTCCTTCTCGTTGACCAGCACATCCTTGGCCTCCTGCAAGTTGTTATACGCAGTACGGTATTTCTCGCTGGCCTCTATGATGGGTTGCAGCTCCTTGTATTCCTTGTTGAGCGTCACGAAACGCTTCATGTCCGAGAGCACATCCGGATCGGTCATCTGCCTGCTGATATCCTCGTATTTGGATTTCAGACCGTCGAGCTTGCTCAAAATTATGTTATCAGCCATAATGCTTTTTATTTTACGGCAAAAATACGAAAATAAAAGTCAAGCGCCAAACCCGTTGCAGGTTTAAGGGCATTTTATTATTTTTGCCTGCGTATGGACTCAGGCTCGCACATATCGCTGCTCGCGCTCCAAAGAGCGATTCAGGGCGCACTGACCGATGCTTTCGCGCTTCCCGTGTGGGTGTCGGCCGAGATTTCGGAGCTGAAAGTCAATGCAGGCTCCGGACACTGCTACATGGAACTTGTCGAGAAGGGAGGGCCCGACTCGATTCCGCAGGCGCGGTGCAGCGCCGTGATATGGCGTTCGCGCTTCGCATCCCTGGCGGCATATTTCAAACTCGAAACAGGCAGCGACCTCTCGGCCGGTCTGAAAGTCCTGTTCAAGGCCAGCGTCAGCTACCACCCGCTGTACGGACTGTCGCTGACGGTCCTGGACATAGACCCGGCATACACGCTCGGCGACTGGCAGCAGCAGAAACTGCAAACCATAGCCATGCTGCAAAAGGAGGGCGTGTTCGAAATGAACCGGCAGTGCTTCCTGCCGCCCGACGCACTCCGCATAGCGGTGGTTTCGTCCGCGACGGCAGCCGGATACCAGGACTTCTGCAAACAGATTCTGGCAAGCGGATTCGGATTCCGCACGGAACTGTTCGACGCATTCGTACAGGGACACGGCGCGGAGGACTCCGTCGTCTCGGCACTGGAACGCATAGCGGAAAGGTGCGACGATTTCGACGCCGTAGCCATAATACGCGGCGGAGGCTCGCAGAGCGACCTGTCATGCTTCAACTCCTACCGGCTGTGCAGCCATGTGGCACAGTTCCCCCTGCCCGTCCTCACAGGCATAGGACACGACAAGGACACGAGCGTCACCGACATGGTGGCATACCGGGCACTCAAAACCCCGACGGCAGTCGCGGCGTTTCTCATCGACCGCATATCCGAACAGGACGCCCTGCTTGACACCATCCTGGCCTCGCTTGCAGACAGGGCCGGGACAACCCTGCGCACGGCATGCTCCCGGACGGACAATGCGGCAATGCGGCTGCGGCTGCTCTGCGGCGAGATGACACGGAACCTCGAAATCCGGCTCGAAAGGCTCGCTGCCAGAACCGGCAGGCTCTCGCAGACATGCCTCGCAAGCAGCGCCATGAAGGTCGATATGGCCGAAAAGCGGCTCAGGGTAAGCCTGCAAACGCTTCTGAGCCGTGAAAACGAACGTCTGCTGACACTCCGTAAAAGAGCGGACATGCACCGTGTGGAAAACATCCTCTCGTTAGGATTCGCAATCGTCAGAGACTCGCACGGCGCGATATACGACGCGGACAAGACCTCTCCGGAACAGGAGATAGAAATAACCCTGGCGCGCGGCATGCTGCGTGCGAAAATTACGGACAATGGAAAAAAACATGACATACAGTGAGGCAATGGCCGAAGTGGAGGCCATACTCGCAGGATTCGAAAGCGGCGACATGGATGTGGACCGCCTCAGCGCCGAGGTGAAACGGGCGACCGAACTTATAAAGTTCTGCAAGGCGCGGCTCGGCAAGGCGGAGAAGGATGTTGCCAGGATACTCGACGACAAGAAGTAGAAGATGAAAAGATTCATAAAATTCATGCTCGGGGCCGTACCCCGCCCCGTACTGCAACGCATGGCTTCGTGGGCCGTGCCGGTAGCGGGACTCCTATACAGAGGCTCCGGCCGGCTGTGTCCGATATGCGGTGCCGAATACCGCGACTTCATGCCCTACGGCTACGTCACCTCGCGTTCCAACGCACTGTGTCCCAGCTGTCTGTCGCTCGAACGGCACCGTCTGCTATGGCTGTACCTGACACACCGTACCGACATGTTCGACTCCCGCCCCTCGATACTGCATATCGCACCGGAGGTATGTCTGATGCGCCGTCTGAAAAAAATCTACTCCGGTCAGTACGGCAGCCGTTACGTAACGGCCGATTTGGAATCGCCGCTTGCCGACGTAAAACTCGACGTGCAGCGCATGCCGCTTGCCGACGAGAGTTTCGACGTCATATTCTGCAACCATATTCTGGAACACGTCGAGGACGACCGCCTGGCGATGCGCGAAATGTACAGAGTGATGCGCAGCGGCGGCTGGGGCGTGATGCTCTCTCCGGTTGACCTATCCCTGGAACACACCTTCGAGGACGACTCCATCACCGACCCCGCGGAGCGCACCCGCATATTCGGCCAGTACGACCACCGGCGCAATTACGGGCGCGACTATGCCGAACGTCTCTCCGAAGCCGGGTTCGAGGTCGAAGAGATAGACTACGCCGCCCGCTTCTCCGAGTCGGAACGTCTGATGTACGGTCTCCGCAGCGACGAGATACTCTACATAGTAAGAAAGAAGCGGCCGTCTATTTCCTGACAGCCGCAATCAGCCGGCGCAGACGTCCGGACAGATGTATCAGAACGGCCGCGGACATTACAAGTCCGGCCGCATAATGCCACATGCCGACATGAGAGGCATCTCCGGCAAACAGAGACGCCAGACCGGAAACGGACACACAGACGAAAAGAGTCGACAGCAGCAGCGTAATCCTGCTTTTGGAACCCAGGCCGTTCTTGAACAGGCCCTTATACCAACCTTTATGGGCATTCACGTGCG
The DNA here is from genome assembly GCA_964464465.1 of uncultured Alistipes sp. GTDB lineage: Bacteria > Bacteroidota > Bacteroidia > Bacteroidales > Rikenellaceae > UBA940. The sequence goes on from CAYXGF010000028.1 coordinate 11,906, forward strand.
AGGCGACCAGCACAGAGAACACCGCCACGAGGATGACATGCGCCGCAACCCAGCACTGCCGCACTCCAAACGCTTCGCCGTGACCGGCCGCATGCAGCGCCACACCGGATACGGCCGACGCAAGAAACGCCGGGATGAGTGCGATATCGACAGCAAAAATCCTTTTCATTGGCTACAAATAACGGCCGCCGTTCTCGTCGGTTTTAAGGCGCATGGTAAAGGCCTTGATGTCGCCTTCCCGCTCTCTGGGGCATATCAGCAGCACGTCATCCGTATCAACGACTATATAGTCCTCCATACCGTCGATGACGGCGAGTTTTCCTTCCGGAACGTTCACAAGGCACCCCGACGTGTTTTCCATTATCGCACGGCCGCCGACGACATTGCCGGCAGCGTCCTTGTCCATGGTCTGATAGAGCGAATGCCACGTTCCCATATCGCTCCACCCGAAACTGCTGGGACGCACATACACGTTGTCGGCTTTCTCTATAACGCCGTAGTCGATGGATATGGCACGGCACTCGGGATATATATCCTCTATCACGGCCGGCTCCGCGCCTGTGCCGAACTGCTCGGCATGTGCGCTGAACTGCGCGTACAGCTCGGGAAGATGACGGCGGATGGCATCCATTATGGTCCGCACCTCCCAGACGAAGATTCCGGAGTTCCAGAAGAATTCGCCGCTGGCGATAAACGCGCGCGCCATCTGCTCGTCAGGTTTCTCGGTGAATGTCTTGACCTTGCCTATAGCCGTGCGGTCCGTAACCTGAATATATCCGTATCCGGTGTCGGGACGTGTCGGAGCGATGCCGATAGTCATCATGGTGTGCGACGAGGCTGCGAAATCGACACACTCGGAAATGGCGGTCACAAAACTCCTCTCGTCGAGAATCAGATGGTCCGACGGAGCCACTATCATCACCGCATCCGGGTCCTTGGCCGCAAGGCGGAATGCGGCGTATGCGATGCACGGAGCCGTATTGCGGCCCACCGGTTCGCAGAGAATCTGCTCGGGAGCCAGCTCGGGTATGTGCGAGAGCACAAGGTCGCGGTAAGCAGCATTGGTGACCACGAGGAAGTTCTCCGGAGGAACGATTCTGGCAAAACGCTCGAACGTCATGCGTATGAACGATTTGCCGGTTCCCAGGATATCCAGAAACTGTTTGGGCATGACCTGTCTGCTCAGAGGCCAGAAACGCAATCCCACGCCGCCGGCCATTATGACACAATATTTGTTACTTTCCATATGTTTATATTCCGTTGGCTTGCCGTTTGAATCGCAAGCATAGACAAATATAGTGATATTCTTTGAAAAAACGCTAACTTTGTCTCCGAAATTAAATTCGCGCGACATGAAGATAAAAATGTTCACCGTACCGAACCTTCTGACGCTCTGCAACCTCATTTGCGGAATCATGGCACTGCTGTTTGCCGTCGAGGGGAAACCGCTGTATATAAGTTTCTTTCTAATTGCGGCGGCGGCCCTGTTCGACTTTGCGGACGGCGCCGCGGCGCGTCTTCTCGGACAATACTCGGACATAGGCGTACAGCTCGACTCGCTTGCCGACATGGTGAGCTTCGGCGCCGCACCTTCGGCCATCGCCCTGTGCATGTACCGTGACGCAAGCAGCATATGGGGCGCGCCCGACGCGCTCGGATATGCGACACTGCTCATAGCGGCGTTCTCCGCCCTGCGTCTGGCGCGGTTCAACATCGACACGGAGCAAAAAGACGAGTTCATCGGACTGCCCACTCCCGCCTGCGCACTCTTCTTCGCGGGGCTTGGATACGCATTCTCGAAAGGCGAAATATTTCCACTGCGGGAGACGCTTCTTGCCCTGTCGGCGGTAATGGCCGTTCTGCTCATATCTCCAATACGGATGTTCTCTCTCAAATTCCACAACTTCGGATGGCGCGACAACGCCCTGCGATACTGTTTCCTGGCAGCCGCAGCCGCACTGCTCATTGTGCTGGGCATCGGCGCCGTACCGGCCGTAATAGGTCTCTACATCGCCGTATCCGCCGTGCGCGCGGCCGCCTGCCGCGGCAAAGAGAGGGCCGGACAGTGACACCGTTGAGAGTCATTTGAAAAAATATATTAACTTTGCATCCTGTTGATTCAATCACTCCAAACCATGCGTAGAGTTCTTTTCGGAATCGTACTGGCTCTGGCCTCGGTCATATTTATGGCGACACCCGCTGTCTCGTATGCCCAGAACCTGAACGGCGGCCGCGCGATGGACTCCAACGACGACGGCTCGATAGGCAGCAATCCGTTCTTCGGCGCCGGAAGCGAGGGCGAGCCGGAAGCAGCCGACTCAGTGAAAAAGAAACAGCGCATCAAGAAACCTCTGGAAAGTTATTTCTTCAACGATTCGGTACGCTCGCAAGGCTCTTTCGCATGGAGCGTCGACGGGTTCATGAACCGCATCAACATGAGGCAGATAGACACCATGCTGCCAGGATACCACATCCAGTACCCGTATCTTAAAGAGGGCGTGGGAGACGCCTATCTGGGCAACTACGGCGCCGCATCGCTTCCGCTGAACTACGCGGCACGCCCGCAGAACCGCGACTTCTCGTTCGCAAACGCCTACCGCACATACTTCACCACACCGGAAAACGCGCGTTTTTTCAACGTCAAGAAACCGTACACGCATCTGATGTACATGTCCTCGGGACAGAAGCGCTATCTGGAAGACGACTTCGCAGCCACCCATGCCCAGAACGTAAACCCGTCGACAGGATTCAACGTGGACTACAAAAGCCGCGGCGCGCGGGGCGTCTACGCATGGCAGCGCACACGCGACAAGAATCTCTCGCTCGGGTTCTCGCACACCGGAAAGAAATACTCCGTCCATGCCGGGTACATATATAACATGGCATCCGTCAGGGAGAACGGAGGTCTGGTGGACGACCGCGACATAACGGACTCGATACTCAACTACGAGATAACGTCCAACATCCCGATGAAGCTGAGCGACGCCCGCAACAAAATCAAGAACAACTCCTATTTTCTCGTCCAGTCGTTCGGCATTCCGCTCCGCAGGGTCACGGAGGACGATTTCTCGATTGCCGATTTCCCGGCGGTATTCATAGGGCACAGCTTCGAGTACAACCGCTGGTACAAGAAGTACACCGACACCTACGACGGCGCGACATACACCGACATGGAGGGCGAGGTGCACAACTACTACGAGAACTGGTACATAAATCCGCGGCAGAGCAACGACTCGATATTCGAGAGCTCGCTGTCGAACCGTGTTTTCGTACAGATTCAGCCATGGAACCGCGACGGATGGATAGGCCAGATAAACGGCGGCGTAGGTGTGGATGTACACCATTACTACCAGTTTGCCATGAACCAGTATCTGACAGGAAACCGCAAGGGAGAGAACAAGGTCAGCTACTATGCCTACGGCGCGGCATCCGGCAAAATCAAAAAATACTTCGACTGGGGCGCCGACATCAAGGTGCATCCTTTCGGCTACCGTATGGGCGATGTGGATTTCGGCGCCCAGGCCGCGGCAAGCGTATTCATTAAAGGGAAACCGCTCACCCTCTCAGGCCGTTTCGGCTACTCGCTCCGCTCGCCCGGATACTGGTCCGAACGCTACTTCTCGAACCATTACGTATGGGACAACTCCTTCGACAAGGAGAACGAAACCCGCATAGAGGTGTCGCTGCAAGCTCCGATTATCGGCATGGAGATAGGTGCCCAGCAGAGCATTCTGACCGAAAAGATATACTTCGACAGAAACGCGATGCCGGCCCAGAAATCCGGTCCGGTCAGCGTCTCGGGTCTTTACGTGCGCGAGGACGTGGGCATCGGAGGGCTTCATCTGAACCACCGCGTGCTGCTGCAATGGAGCACCGACCAGAGTGTGGTCCCTGTTCCTCTGGCCAGCGCTTTCCTGTCGTACTACTACGAATTCAACGTGGTAAAGAACGTACTGCGGTTGCAGGTGGGCATGGACGGCCGATACAACACGGAGTATTACGCCCCGGGGTACAATCCCGCAACGGCGCAGTTCTACAATCAGAGGGAAAAGATGCTCGGAAACTACATAATGCTCGACGCATTCGTCAGCGCCAAATGGAAACGCATGCGCATTCTGCTCAAAGCGCAGCACTGGAACGAGGATTTGTTCGGCCGCAGAAACTATTTCACCGTGCTGCACTATCCGCTCAATCCGTTCGCATTCAAACTCGGATTCTCGTGGTCATTCTACGATTAGAAGTTCCGCACAAGCCCGATGTCCAACCGATTCATGAAAAAAAACAGACTCTTCGCAATCATCCTGTCGCCTCTTGTCTCCGTCGCACTGCAAGGCTGCGTCAACGGTTCGGCCGCCGGCACCGCAAGCGAACAGCCGGCAACAGACATCTCCGCCACAGGCAGCCCTGTCTGTCCTTATATCCCGTACACGGAGATGAAAAAACTGTGGGCCGCACCTTCTCACCGCGCGCCGCTCATCTCGGAGTACGACCATATCATACGGGCCCTATCACGCAAGGAGGGTTACGACTGGCGCCTTATCGCAGCCATCGCCGACACCGAATCCAAATTCGACAAGAACATCGTCTCCGGCGCCGGAGCCCGCGGACTGATGCAGATAATGCCGATAGTGGCCAGGCATTTCGGCGTTCCTGAGGCCGAAATCGCCGACCCGCGCACCAATATCTGGCTGGGCATCGAACATCTGAACTACATCGAGGCTAAACTGCGGCTCTCGCCCTCGGCCCCCTTCGAGGACCGCATCAGCATCATACTTGCCGCCTACAACTGCGGACTGGGCCATGTGTGCGACGCCCGCTCCCTCGCCCGCAGCGAGGGTATGAACCCCGATTCGTGGCCGCAGGTGGCCCGCTATCTGAAACTGAAATTCAATCCCGAATACTACATGGACTCCTCGGTCAGGTTCGGTCAATTCGAGGACAGCGAACAGACACTCTCTTTCGTGGACAAGGTGCTCCGCAGCTACGACTCATACTGCCGCGACATCCCGATGTAAACAATATCGCTCCGATGCCGGTTCCATGATTGTTGCAGCCTAAGGGTGCGTTATTTTTGAGTGTGCGGGCTGTAAACTCCCTGCACCGAAAATCTGCCGTCCGTCACACTTTTTCATAAAAAAGTCCGCCCTCGCTGCGGAGGACGGTATGAAAACAGACATTATATCAAAAAACACGAATCCCATGCCACGTCACACCTGATACAGGTAGCGGCGGATGCTTTTCTTCGGGGTCTTCTCGAACTCGGTCGGATAGATGCTGATGTCAGCAACCCTCTCATACGGCGCGACGAGAGTGTTGAGTTCATCCAGATTGCGCCGCATGATTTCAGGCAGACTCGCGTCGTCGACACCGTCGGACTGGGCCTGGTCATAGTCCGGATAGACCAGCGCGACCAGACGGCCCTGACGCTCCACAACCAGCGACTCCATGACAAGATACAGATTGTTCAACTTCGCCTCAATCTCCTCGGGATAGATGTTCTGACCGCTCTGCCCCAATATCATGGTCTTGCTCCGGCCTCTGATATAAATCGTACCGTCAGGCTCCATGGTACCCATGTCGCCGGTATGCAGCCAACCGTCTTTAAGCACGTCGGATGTGGCTTTCTCATTCTTGTAGTAACCCTGCATGACATGCTCGCCGCGAACCAGAATCTCGCCCGCCGTATGCTCGGGGTCGGAAGAGTCGATTTTCACTTCGAGCAATCCTGCCAGATAACGGCCGACAGAACCGGCCTTGAATTCGTTGTCCGGCGCAAAACTTATCAGCGGGGCGCACTCCGTCATTCCGTAGCCTATGGTTATGGGGAACTTTATCTTCATGAGGAACGCTTCGGTCTCCTGATTCATCGGAGCGCCTCCGACGATAAATATGCCCACGTTGCCGCCGAACGCCTCCATCATCCTGCTGCGGATTACCGAATATATGGCCGTATTGAGCAGAGGAATCTTCACGGCGATGCTCATTGGCCCCTTTTCGAGAAGCGGCAGCACCTGCTTGCGGTAGACCTTCTCCAATATCAGCGGAACGCAGCATATCACCGTAGGCTTCACATCCTTCATGGCCTCGACCAGAATCTTGGGCGAAGGAATCTTGCCCAGCAGAGTCACATGACCGCCGACGGCCAGAGGCGTGAGGAAATCGAAAGCGCATCCGTAGGCGTGGGCCAGCGGCAGGAACGACAGCGTGCGGCCGCAGCGGTGGAAATAGGCCCGTCCGGTGGCGGTATTCACCACCGACGAGGCGAACATGACGTTTCCGGTAAGATTGTTCACCGACAGCATCACGCCTTTCGAATATCCGGTCGTTCCGGAGGTGTAGTTCAACAGCGCCAGAGCATCATTCGGTATCTGCGGATAGGATATATCCTCGGCGGAAAAACCGTGCGGATAACGTTTGCGATAGTGACGCGTGATATCTTTCACAAAACGCGCTATTTGTCCGTCGCCTTTCTCGTATATGCAATGATAGTCCGTAAGCGAGAATACGGCACGGATTTCCGGAATACGCTCCTCGTCGATGACCTCCCAGTAGTTGTCGCCGAGAAACAGAAGCCGCGAGTCCGAATGATTTATTATATGGATAATGTCGTTGGCATTGAAATCCTGCAATATAGGCACCACAACGGCACCGTACGTCAGTGTGGCTATATACGCCATGCACCAGCGCGGATTGTTGCGGCCCAACACCGCTATCTTATCCCCGGTCTTCACTCCGGCCTTCTTGAACAACAGATGCAACTTGGCTATCTGCTTGGCCATCTCGAAATAGGAGAACTCCTCACCCTTGAAATAGTCCGTAAGAGCTGGCAGTTCGCGGTTCTCGCGGAAACTCCGCTCGTACATCTTTATAAGATTGTCCTGTAACATAATATCATATTCCGTTCATTCTCCGCCTTATCTACAGCCCAGCATATGCTGCGCCTCTCCTGCCGGAACATTTTTCCGTCCGGCGGCGGCACAAGAAAAACCTGTCTGACAAATATAAATCTTTTTTACAACTATCCAAAACGGCAACAGGCAGAAAGCCCTCCGCGGTCCTCCTGCCTGCCGATGTCACAGTGCCTGCGGCGAGAGCGTCACAGCTCGCCAACCTCAGTTACGGTTATTTTCAGCGTTTTTCCGTTCAGTGTGGTTAGGGCCTCGATTCGGCATGCGAAATTCTCGACATTCTCGCCTTTTTCATCCCATTCGGCCTTAATCCATCCGGACATATCCGCCTCGACGCGCGCTTTCTGTCCATTCTCCAACCCGGTTCTGGCGAATGCCTGCGGCGAGAGCGTCACGTCGCCCAATTCCCCCTCTACACCTACCTGCTCCAAAGCTACGCTTATCCTTGCGTCGTCCGAAGCGAAACCGATGTTCACAAACAGCTGCTTGTAGGATGTCGGCATGGCGGTTATCTTAATCGTGCCTGAATGAATATTCTGCATCGGCACCCCGTCCAACTCGACGGCGAGCTGTCCGATTTTGTACTGTCTGTCCGGTGCGACCGAACCATTGATTGAATTTTGCGACGTGGGCAGCGGCTCGACCATCTCGCGCCACAGAACGTCATCATCCTTGCGGCATCCCGACAATATTATTCCCACGAGACACGCCGCCAACAAAAAACACTTTCTTTTCATAACAGCCACAGTTTTTGCAAATTAAAACAGAACCAACCCTGCAATTCCATCACAGGTTTTACAAAGAAAAAGAAAATATCTCAACAATCAAACGGCACGAACTATTTTTTTCGTTTCCAGATGTAGATTTTCGATTCGGTGCCCTCCCTGAGACGTTTTATGTTGCCGCGGTGGGTGATAATAAGAAGCACCGCCACGCATACAGAGAAAACGACCAGCGAGACGCTGTGGTTTGTTTTGGGCGATATGAGTATGAAAATAGGGAACATGACACCCGCCAGCATCGAGGAGAGCGACACGTAGTGCGTTATCATCAACGTAACGAGCCACACGGCAAGGCACAGAAGAATCGCCGGAGGATAGACTCCCGTCACGGCACCGGCCAGCGTAGCCACCCCCTTGCCGCCGCGGAAACCCGCGAACAACGGAAATATGTGTCCGAGAACCGACGCCACGACAAGCACAATCTTGACGTTGTAGATGAAATTCGGATGAATCTGGGCATCGTAGGCTATGAGGTTGGACAGCGTCACAGCCAGAAACCCTTTCAGGAAATCGATGGCGAAAACGGGCAGTGCGGCCCTGCGGCCCAGCACACGCAACATATTGGTGGTACCGGCATTATGACTGCCGTGCTCGCGTATATCGACCCCGTAATAGTATTTTCCAATCCACACCGCACTCGGTATCGAGCCGAGCAGATAGGCCACAATTGTCAGAACAATAACCGTGTAAACCATAGCTTCACAATTTATTTGTGCAAAGATACGATTAAGCCGAGGGCAAAAGCAAATTTTATTCGCAGTTTTGCCGAGGCGAAGTATCTAAGACGAAGTCAAAGATACGATTAAGCGAGGGCAATGCCAAATTTATTTGAGCACCTCCGAGCAGGAGTATCTTCGACCGAAGGTCAACGACACGATTAAGCGAGAGCGAAATGCCGAATTTATCAGAGCTGTCGACATTGCTGTGTGGGGCCGATAAACTTGCGGTACTGAGGACCGCGCGAGCCGCAATCTCTGCCCCGCGAAGGCTCGCCCTGCTTGCTCCGCAGGCTGCGACACGCATCATGCAGACACATCCGGGCATTGCCTAACGCAAGTATCCGGACGGCAACCGGTGACACAGAATAAGCATATACAACAAAATCCGGCACGAATATTACTTTCCGGCGTGCCGCGGACACGAAAAAAGGAATACATGTCAAAAATCGTCGACAGGAGATTGATTTTATGCCGCCGAATCATTATCTTTGACGGATTTTAGTCATTTTTTCCGTACAGGCTGAAATCAATTACGTTTAAACCGACAAAACCACAAGAACTGCTTATGAAACGATTTCTACTGATACTGTCCATATTGTCGCTGATGATAGCTGGCACCGGATGCGACAGAGACTCCGGAAAAATTGAGGAACCAGTATTCACCGGAGCCATACGTCCGGCCAACGACGTATTCGAGGTGGGATGCATAAAGACCAGCATATCCGTAGGCATCGTAAACGACATACCTGTCACAATATCCGCCTCAGAACCGTGGATTCACACCGACAGCAGGGAACTGCCGGCCGGAGAGAACTATCTGGGGATAGACATCCTCGCCAACCAGTCGCCCAAAAGCCGCACCGGCAGACTAATCCTAACGGCAGCGGACGGCAGCGAGTCGGTAAACATCCTTATCATCCAGGCCGGAAACGAGAATTCGGCATACATAAGGCCTCATACAAGCAGTCTCGACTTCGACTTCCACGAACAGACTCTGGAACTGAACATCAGCTCGGACTTCGATTTCCACATATCGATAGGCGACAGGTGGCTCACTTCGGAGAGCGATTTCTGCAAGGCGTCGGCCGACACCACGATATACTTCACGGCAGACATGAACACATCGTCCTCCGAACGCACGACATACATACGTCTTTCGGCGGACGGCGTCGAGAAGACCGTCGTATCCGTACGGCAGTCGGCATTCTCGGCCGCAATGACGATATCCGTGGCAGAGTGCGACGCACCGCACGAGGAACAGACCATTTCCGTGGAGACGAGCTGCCTCACACCCTACACGATAACTTCCGACGCCGACTGGATTCTTTTCGACACAGATGAGGCTCCGGCCGGCAGTCTGACTGTCGAATTCACGGTCGAGGCCAATCCCGACACTCAGCAGAGAACCGGTACCGTAACATTCTCTTCGACCGAGGGCGAGGACACGCAGACCCTTACCGTCGTTCAGCAGCCCAGGCCCAAGCGCACGACAAACGACCTGCTCAGTTTCGAATTCCGCAAACAGAACAACCCGCATCTGGCCGCATCGTACACGATGGATATAGGCACCGACAATATCGTAACGGGCCGTCTGGCCGCTCTAGAAGACAGAACCGACGCACTCATAGCCACATTCACGCACAACGGCGACAAGGTCTTCATAGGCGACAAGGAGCAGACGAGCGGCGTGACGGTGAACGATTTCCGCCACCCGGTGACATACCGCGTAGTCTCCGAGTCCGGAGAGACAAAATACTTCACCGTCCGCGCGATGCGTTTCACAGGCCTGCCCATTCTGTACATAGACCTCAACTCCGGAAACGAAGTGACGAGCAAAGAGGTGTGGGCGCCGGCCAGCCTGCGTCTGGAAGGCAATCTGGACATGGACGGACTCGACCTGCAAAACATCGAAATCAAAGGCCGGGGCAACTCCACATGGGACACGTTCCTCAAAAAACGCTCCTACAACATACGTCTCGGCTCGCGGCAGAAAGTCCTCGGCATGCCCAAACACAAACGCTGGGTGCTCATGGCCAACTACCGCGACAAGACGCTTCTGCGCAATGCCGTGGCATTCCACTTCTCGTCGCTCAGCGACGCCCTCAAATGGACACCGCGCTACCGTCAGGTGGAACTAGTGCTCCCCGGTACATTTCGCGGAGTCTACCTTGTAGCCGATCAGATTAAGATAGACATCAACCGCGTAAACATCCAGGAGATGCTGCCCACCGAC
>CAYXGF010000029.1:0-22395 GCA_964464465.1 uncultured Alistipes sp.
CGAAAGCCATTTGGTCCCGACCGAGCGGAGCGGCAATGCATCTAAACAGACCGAGAGGTGATGCAGGTGCTTGTATGCACAGTATAACTCAAATTTGACAAAGCACCAAATAGGCAAAAAAATTTGCTAAACTTAAATATTGTAGTTTTTTGTAGTTCAATGGATAGAATACAGGGTTCCGGTGCTCAGCGCAGTATGAAGTTGGAAATCATATTGTCGGGATTAAGTGGAACGACATCGTCAAGTTCCAGATTTTTTACCATGTGCAGAGTTCCCTGTTTGTATTTCTGGAAATGCTCCGAGGCGATGTGTCTTTTGTAGGCCTCCTGGCTCGCATAGGTTTCCAGAATGGTGATGCTGCATGGATTCTTTTTGTCCGCCACGGCGTACATTGTCAATACTCCCGGTTCTGTTAGAAGGGATATGGCTCCGACTTCCTTGGCGTATTCCATATATGTTTCGAGAAATTCAGGATATACGTCTATCTTCGAGAGTCTTACGATTCCGTCTGCCTGCATGGGCTCTTTTCGGCATATTGTGGCAGACGGGGCGGTGCCGGTTCCGGAGCTGTTGAAAATCCGTTCGGCATTCTCGCGCAGGAACATGTTTTTGTACGGCCGCAGTTCCGTGTCGGTATCCAGATACTTCTCTATATTGCGGAGCAGCCGTGCAAGCGCCTCGCCGGACACGAAGCCGTAGTCGGAACCGTACATGATGTGGTCGGGCGTGGTGATTGTGAGCATCATCTTAACCGTTTCGGGAGACGGACCTCCGGCAAGGTCGTAGTATAGTCCTTTCAGATTACCGTCGATGTCGAAAGGTTTTACGATTCCTTTGGCAAGCAGCAGCGGATATGCGGCCCTTAGCCGCGGAATGGCATATGGCAGAAAAGACCCTGCGTGCGGCACGATAATTTTTATGTTCGGATAGCGCACCAGTACATCGTGCGCTATCATATTAAGCACTGCGCGTGTGGTCTCTGCCGGATATTCGTAGACGAATATGGGGCCGCCGGTGAATACATCATCCTGCACGGGGGTAGGTTTGTGCGGGTGGATGATGACTGTGGCCTTGCGGTCGTCGAGCACCTTCATAAGCGGTTCGAGTGCCGGGTCGCCGAGATATTGTCCGCGGATGTTGGTAGCCAGTTTGATGCCGTCCGCTTTCAGCGTGTCGAGCGCATAGACGGCCTCCTCGATGGCGAGATTCACATCTGGCAGAGGCAGCGACGCGCAGAACTTGAAACGGTTGGGATATTTCTCGCGCGTTAGCCGTGCCTCTTCGTTGACGAAGCGTATGATTTTCGCTGATTCCAGTGCGTCTCCGAAATATGGCTGCGGCGAGGGCATTGTAATAACCGACCATGCGATGCCGGCGTCGTCCATAAATCTTATGTGGTCCTTTGCGCTCCACTCGGGAAGCGGGTAGCCGTCCTCCATGTCCGCCTTGCCGGCACGCAGATAATCCGTATACTCCTTTGTAACTATATGCGAGTGGACGTCAGATGGCGCGATGCGCTGTTGTGCATGTAAGTTCATCGTTATCGCTATTGCCGAAATTATGGTGATTGCTTGTCGCATATTATCATTTTTTGCAGCGGGAACACAGGCCTTTCAGCATGTAGTTGACCGAATCGGCGGAGAACCCCTCTGGCAGCTCTACCATCGGGACCGGTATACCCTCGAAACAATACACCTGCTGGCATGCCACGCAGTAGAAGTGGACGTGCATGTCGTTTATCGAGCATCTGTCCTTGCCGTGGCATATCTCGTATTTCACTATTCCGCGGCCGTCTTCCACCGCATGAATGAGATGGTGTTCGAGCAGGAGCGACAATACGCGCAGGATGCTCGATTTTTCGAGTGTCGATATGCCCGCTTCCAATTCTGCAAGACTCAGCGGACGGGGGCTGTAAAGCAGCTCCCGGAGTACCATTATCCTGTTCGATGTCGGGCGCACGCCATTTTCGAGCAGCAGATGGTCGAGTCTGTTTGTTTCCGTGTCCAAAATTTCGCCAAGGTTTATAATCGATAACAAATTTAAGGCATATTATGTGTATTTTATCGATTGCACTGCCAAAAATCATGAAAAAACATTAGACCTGATAATGAACGCCATGTACAATTGACACTTAGTTGCGTATTTTTTACGATACTTTTGTCTGTGAAAAATACGTTATTCAGATATGGAACTATTCAATTCATTACTGTTCATGCTCAACGAGATGTCTCCGTACATTCTGTTGGGATTTCTGATTGCCGGGGTGCTGCATTCATTCATACCGCAACAGACGTTCGCGCGTCATCTGTCCGGAACCGGATTCCGTTCGGTCTTCAAGGCCGCCCTGGTCGGAGTGCCGCTGCCGTTGTGTTCGTGCGGGGTTCTGCCTACGGCCATAGCCATGCGTCGCAACGGAGCGTCGCGCGCCTCTTCCGTGTCGTTTCTTATAGCCACTCCCCAGACGGGTGTCGACAGTATAGCTGCGACATGGTCGCTTCTCGGACCTGCTTTCGCCGTAATCAGACCGATAGCCGCTTTTGCAACCGCGCTTCTGGGCGGTGTGTCCGTGGGCCGGGCTGAGAGTCGTGACGACGGCCGCGGGGCTGCGGCGCAGGCGACTGCGGAGGAGAGCGATGTCCGGAAAAGTTTCGCCGCGAAAGCTGTCGAGGCCCTTCGTTACGGGTTCATAGACCTTGTGGGCAGCATCGGAGGCTGGCTTGTGGCCGGACTGATAATCGCTGCGCTTATTACGGTGTATGTGCCTGCGGATTTCTTCTCGGTGCTGGGGCAGCGTCCGCTGCTGTCGATGATTGCCGTACTGATAATCGCCGTGCCGATGTATGTGTGCGCGACGGGGTCGATACCTATCGCCATGTCGCTGATGCTTAAAGGTCTGTCACCCGGAACGGCTCTGGTGCTGCTCATGGCCGGACCTGCGGCCAATTTTGCATCGTTCGCTCTCATATCTAAGGAGATGGGGCGTAAAGCGGCTGTGATATATCTCGGCGCGATAATCGTCGGTGCGGTTGGTTTCGGACTGGCGATAGATTATCTGATGCCTGCATCGTGGTTCGCTCTGGACGGAGCCGGTGCCGCGGCATGTCACCATCACGCTTTCAATACGTTTCCTGTCGTATGTTCGGCCGTTCTTGTAGTGCTGCTGGCCGTGGCATTCGTCAGAAGATTCAGACGTAAAACCATAATCACGACAAATATGACTAAGGAGTATGTTATCAAGGGCATGAATTGTCCGCATTGCCAGGCGACCGTGGCCAAGAGTATCGGAAATGTGAAAGGCGTGACAGCAGTCGATGTCAACCTGTCTGCCGGAAAAGCCACTGTGGAGGGCGACTTCAAGGAAGAGGAGCTTGTTGCCGCGGTAAGGAACGCAGGATTCGACGTGCAGCTTTGATTCCGGGCCGGAGGCTTCTTCAAGTCTTTTGCGCAATACCGGAAAAGGGGTTGGGCCTTAGGTGCTCTGTGCGGCCTGCTGAAAGAAGACACCGTGCCACGTAAAAATGCGGCACGGTGTCCCGTATTTATGACATTGCAGTAATATGCTCCCCTGCCTGCTGTTTAGGGCTTGCGGTTTAGCCGGGTGAAGCGCCTTATTTTACTGCGAATCCGCTGCGGCAGATGAAGTGGGGATTGAGCAGCGACTGTTTGTTGTAGGCGAACTTCTCCTCGCGTGGAAGCGCCTTGGTCTCTCCGCCGCTCTCGCTGAGAATAACCTCGCCGGCAGCAGTGTCCCATTCGTAGGTGTCGGAGGTGCGCACGTAGTAGTCTATGCTGCCTTCGGCCAGCATGCAGAACTTGTAGGAGCTGCCCTGCTCGATGACCTGCAAGTCGGGATGCGTGTCTCTTAATACGGCGATATATTTTTCCGTAAGGTCGTTCTTGTGCGAACGGCTGACTCCTACTCTTACCGGCGAGTTCGCGGCAGAGGAGAGCGGCAGGCGCCGGGCCGATTCGTATATTTCGGTATATGTGAATTCGGCCGTGCGGTCGGATGCGACATCGGATTTGAAGTATGAGCCGAAGCCTTTTTCGCAAAAGTACATCTTGCGGTAATAGGGAACATATATCACTCCGATGACAGGACGCGAGCTGACCATGAGGGCGATGTTTACGGTGAACTCGTTGTTGCCCTTTATGAACTCCTTGGTGCCGTCCAGCGGGTCTATCATCCAGAACATGTCCCAGTCCTTTCGCTCGTCGAACAGCATCTGGCGCCCCTCCTCGCTTAGAAGCGGTATCCGGGTCTGACCGAGATATTCCTTTATCAGGGAGTGCGACAGACGGTCCGCCAGCGTTATTGGCGTGTTGTCGCTTTTCAGATTGATGTCGTAATCTTCCTTGCGGGAATATATGTCGAGGATTATCTCTCCGGCCCTGATGGCGGCGTTGTAGGCCTTGGGCAGCAGATATTCGCGCTGTTCTCTGGTCAATACGAGTTTATCCATGTCGTTATTTCGTTTGCAGTTCGAAACATATCATTCGGCTGTTGTCGGCCGCCGCGTTGATGACCACCGGTCCTTTGTAGCGTTTGCCGTTCATGTCGCGCCATACTCCTTTCGGCAGCCGCACCATGCGCATTGCGGAGCCGTCGAGCGGCGGAGCTATCAGATACCTGTCTCCGAGCATGAACTGGTTGTCGCAGTCTGCGAATCCGCTGCGCGGAAACTGATACTCCATATGCCTGACCAGAGGTTCGGCCGTGCGGTCCGCCTCCTTTGCCGTGCGGGTCATGTACTCGCCGAGCGATGCTCTGATGCTCAGCGTATTTTTAAGCTGCGAGTACAGATTCGCATCCGATATTCTCCACGGAGCATACGGAATGTGCGGTACGGGGAGCATGGCTGCTATCTGCATGGCCCGGAGCAGCTCGGCCTGGTCGTCGTATCTCCATGATACGGCCGGCATGAATGTCTCGTTGCCTTTGACGAGCGACGAGCATATCACGTCGCTGAGTACGTCGCCCAGCGAGGCGGCGTCGATGTCCGGAGCGTATGAGGCTGCCGCCATGTCCGGCTGGCATTCATGAACGTCGAACCGGGAGCCTAACGTGTGCCAGATGCCCAGAAAGCTCGCTGTTCCGGCCGTTGTGGCGGGTGCGGTCCGCATCAGCGCCTGACAGTCGAACCGGAATGCGTCTATGCCGTATCTCTTCTGAATTTCGAGAAGCGATTCCTCCATGCTGCGCCGGCAGTCATTGTCGGAGATGTCGAGTACGGCATGTACGCCGTCGCTGTCCTTCACGAGGACAGGTTCTCCTGCCGCGTCTTTCAGCAGCCGGCCACCGGAGCGTGCGGATACGTATGTGCGTCCGGATGCCGGAAGGTAGGGCGTTACGGTGAGCATGACTTTGAATCCTGCCTCGTGGAGCGAGCTTATCAGCGATTCGGGTTCCGGATACAGCGTCCGGTCGAAGTCGTACGCTCCGTCCGCGGCGCGCCAGCCGTCTGCGATGACTATGTAGCCGGCGGGCAGTCCCTCTCCGGCGATTCTTGCGGCGTAGCCGAGGATTATCTCCTGCGATTGGAGACATCCTATCTCATTTCCGGTTTCGTATATGAGGTTGGAAAGCAGTTCGGGCGAGACGGCGCACGGTGCGTCCTGGGACGGGTTTCTGTGCCGGCACATCAGATATGCCTCGCGGAGCGTGCGTCCCGCGCGCCGCAGTTGCAGGCTCTCGTCTGCTGAGGATACCGTGAATGTCCGTCCGTCGAACGACACCTCGACAGGCGAGGAGCTCCACAGATAGCGGCCGGCCGAGGATATCAGCATCGGCACCAGTTCGCAAGCCGGCGTGTTGTCGGACGTATTCACGGAGAAGGGTTGCAGGAACGGTTCCGCGGGCGTATGGCCTGCGTACAGGCCCCACCATTTTTCTCCTTTGAGCGGTTCTATCTTTATCGTATTTTTTTCAGCCGAGAATGCCGCGGCCGCAGCTACGGCGAACATTATCAGCAGGGCGATTCGTTTTGACATCAAAATTCGGGATATTTTAGGTATGCAAGGTAGCAAGAATTTACGACTTGAAGAAATTTTTTTCCAATATCGAGCCCCTTTGCGGATAAAAAGGATAGACGAACGGTTCGAGCAGGGTTTTAGAGACGGGATAGGGCCATGTGTCTTTTCTGACGGCCGCCAGACATATGATTCCGGTGGCCACCATCACGGCGTAGACCATCCAGAGACTCATTATCAGCGATGCTATCAAATCCCACCTGCGGGACATTATCGACAGCAGCGTGGCCACGGCCGTGACGCACAGCAGGAGGTACGATGTGATTCTCGTGCTGCCTACGCGGAATGTCCCTTCCGAGCGCGTGCATGTGGCCAGAGGCGTGCGAATCCGGATGTGTCTCAGCCCCGGAATATCGCACAAATCCGAGAGCATGCGCTGCATGTGTTCAGCCGGGCCGGAGAATCCGCCGACGCTGATTGCATAGTCGCGGTCTATGACCGTTATGCTGTGGTCGTACTGGCCGGAGACAATCTCCACTGCGGTGTCGCAGCCGAATGCGTGCGGGTCTACCGCGGGGGCCGAGACCGCGCATACGGCACCTTTGCCCGAGGATTCGAATTCGGCGTCGATGCGCATCAGTGCGCAGCGGCAGGGTGTGGTGTGGCTGTCTATTATCATGATGCGGCTGTGGGTGCAGAGCGCCATGCCGCAGTTCAGTGCCTCGGCTGTCTGTGCGCGGCAGTCCGCCAGCACGAGTTTGCGGTAGCGTCTCTGGCGGGAGCGCATCAGCGTGCGGACCGTGCGGCAGTCGAACTCTGCCGAAGCAGGTATGCTGACTTTGGTCATCGAGTAGCGTTTTATGGCCTCGGAGCATGAGTTCCCGCTGCCGAACTCAGCAAGAATTATTATCTCGTAGTTGTCGTAACCGAGTCCCATCAGTTTTTCGGTACGTTTCATTGACGGCATTCCAGTTACGATAATCGAAATTCCGCTCTGCGGGTCGGGTATCGCGTCCTGGCCTTTCATGTTTTTCAGGACTTCGGTTTTGAGTCGGGACATGCGCAGAAGCCGTACGCCGCGGAACGTGTTGAAAAGGCGCACGGCGCTCCAAACAAGAGCCAAAACTATTATTATCGTAACAAGCGTGTTTATCATCTATTGCAGTATCTTTTTGTATGAGTTGACCTGACTTTCCATGTAGCCGCCCAGTCTGGAATCCTTCTCGGCCTCTTGCAGGGCGGACAGCGAGTCTGCCGAGTATCCTTCCGCCGCCAGAAACTTGTAGAATCTTCTGCGCTGGAAGAACGGCATGGCCGACACGCATTCCACGACCTTGCCGTGCGTCATGGAGCTTTTCATGGAGGCGAGGGCATAGAGTGCGGCGTCCTGCACCGACGGGCTGCTGTCGTCGAGCAGGGCGTAGAGCGACTCCTCGGCCTGCCGGATGCCGAAGCACCGTATGATGTATATTCCCAGCATTTCGAGGTTCTCGCTCCCCGAACGCAGCATCGGCTCGTATGCCACGGGGATGAATCCGCGTCGCAGCTGCATCATTATCTCCGGCCAGGCGCGTCTGACGGGCGTGCCGTCGAACTGGCGTATGGCGGTTATGGTCTGCTGCGGGTCCGAGCCGGTGCGTACCAGCAGTGCGAAGAGCGCCGTATACGGATTGCCGGATTTCTCGAAGCGCCGAATTTTGGGCAGCAGCTCCCCGCGGGCGCCGCACTGCGAGAGAAGCTGCATGCTTCGGGAGCGGCTCCACGAGCGGGAGAGTATGATTCGCGTGTACAGGAATCTGTCTATGTTGTTGTCGGTTACGATTTTGCGCATCGTGTTGCAGTCGAGCCCGTAGTCGAGTGCGGTCAGTGTCGCTATGGTCCGGGCAAGAATTTTGCGGCCGGCAATGCCGCGGCCTTTGGGAAAGACGCAGGGGGTGTCTGCCGTGACTTTACCCGACAGATGTGCGGTCAGAATCCGCAGGTATTCCTCCTGCAACGCATCGCGTCTGCGGGCTTTGCGCCGCAGTACGGGTCCTCTGAGCAGAGTCCATACGGCTGCCGCCGCGTATATGGCGGCGCATAATCCTGTTATGGCGAAAAGGATGTAGTTCATCGTCTGTTCTTCCGGAGGTACATAGCTATGCGTGAGCGCAGGCGCCGCATGTCGCACGGCAGGTTTATGTATTGGTCTATGCCGCTTTCGCAGAGGCTCATCACGTGCGGTTCGTACTGCGAGAACGAGAGCACGAATATGGCTGGAGATGCGATGCTGCGCGAGGGTATGCTGTGTCCCAGGTCGCTGCCGTCCAGAAACGGCTGTTCGAACAGCGTCACGATGACGTTGTAGCCTCCGCCTGCGGCCATGCGCCTGAATGCGGCCAGCGAGGTGGTCGTTTCTGCCGTGTGGACCAGGTCGGCGATGTATGTCCTCAGAATCGAGACCGAGAGCCGGTCTTCTCCTGCGATTAGCATTTTCATAGTGTTCCGAAATAATTGTCCGTCATTCCGGCTGTCGCGTAAGGCGGTGCCGGACATCGGTAAAAACAAACTGCGTGCAAAAGATTTTCATATCCCGTCAAAAAAACAGCGAAATATTTGCGGCCGGCGAAAAAAGCAGTATATTTGTAGCCCGAAATTTTATGTAAACGCATTACACTAATGTACGTAATTGTAGAGATAGCAGGTCAGCAGTTCAAGGCTGAGAAAGGTCGCAAGCTCTATGTTCACCGTCTTAAAGAGGACGAAGGCGCCTCGGTGAGCTTCGACAAGGTTCTGCTAACGGATAACGACGGTCAGGTCAAGGTAGGCACACCTGTGGTAGAAGGGGCCTCGGTAACTGCAAAGGTTCTCAAACACCTGAAAGACGACAAGGTCCTGGTGTTCAAGAAGAAAAGAAGAAAAGGGTATCAGGTTCTGAACGGACACCGCCAGTATCTTACCCAGATTCTCATCGAAGAAATCGTTGCTTAACTTAAAAAAACTGAAAAGAAATGGCACACAAAAAAGGTGTAGGTAGTTCGAAGAACGGCCGTGAGTCGGAAAGCAAGAGACTCGGCGTGAAACTTTTCGGAGGTCAGTTCGCTAAGGCGGGCAACATCATAGTTCGTCAGAGAGGAACCGTCCACAATCCCGGTGAAAATGTCGGCATGGGCAAGGATCATACTTTGTTCGCACTGACGTCCGGCACGGTGGCATTCACCAAGAAAGCCTCCGGTAAATCTTACGTAAGCGTAACTCCTCTGTCGGAGTAATTCTTATTGCGTATTTTTCGAATGAACGGAACTGCCTGAAAACGGCGGTTCCGTTTTTTTTGTTCCGTTGCGAAGAACCGTCCACTGCGGACGGAAGTGTAGGTCGTGTGCGGAGAATTATCTGCGGACAACGCTCGGGCCGCAGGCAATGGAGGAGCGGAATTTGATTATCCGGGTGTTTTTTCGTAATATTGCATGTTTATTATGAAAATACAAGTGCCCGTATGAAAGTGATGAAGTTTGGCGGAACGTCGGTCGGAGATGCCGGGGCGATTCGCAGGGTGAGGGATATCGTTGAATCGGCTGCGGCGGATGTCGTGGTCGTAGTGTCGGCATGCAGTGGAGTCACCGATTCGTTGCTTTCGGTATCTCGTGCCGCGGCAGGTGCGGATGATGGATACATAGACAGTCTTGCGGAGTTAAAGCGGCGCCACATGGAGCTTCTCGACGGTGTCGTGCTTGCGCAGAACCGTGAGAGTGTGCGGACGGCGGTCGTGGAGATGCTCGAAGAGCTGAGCAAGATTCTCAGCGGCGTCTATCTGATTGGCGATTTGTCCGACAGAACGCGCGACACGATACTCGGCTATGGTGAAAGGCTCTCTTCGGTGATTGTCGCGGGGGCGATAGACGGCGCCCGGCACGTAGATGCGCGCACTGTGGTGAAGACGCATCCGTATTACGGCAAACATACCGTGGACCAGATTCTTACGGGAACTCTTGCGCGTGAGATACTCGGGCCGTGGAGCGGCGTTACGGTTATGGGCGGCTTCATCTCTTCGGATGCCGTCAGCGGCGACACGACCAACCTCGGCCGTGGCGGCTCGGACTACACGGCGTCGCTCGTGGCGGCGGCTCTTGGAGCGCAGGTATTGGAGATATGGACAGACGTGGACGGTTTCCTGACTGCCGACCCGAGGATAATCGGCAATCCGTATCTTATCGAGAGACTGACCTTTACCGAGGCCATGGAGTTGTGCAACTTCGGGGCGCGCGTCATATATCCTCCGACCATTTTCCCGGTTTATCATAACGGTATTCCAATACGTGTCAGAAATACGTTCAATCCTGCGGGCCCTGGAACGCTCATCAGTTCCGATACCGACCGGGAGTGCGGTGAGCACAGCAAGGTGATAAAGGGAATCTCGTCGATAAACGATACGGCGCTCGTCACTATACGCGGTCTGGGAATGGTCGGCGTGATAGGAATCAACAAACGGATTTTCAAGGCTCTGTCCGATTGCGGCATCAGCGTGTTCTTCGTCTCCCAGGCATCGAGCGAGAACACCACTTCGATAGGCATGCCGAATGCCGATGCGCCGCGGGCCGTCGAGGTGCTCTCAGGCGAGTTCTCGCAGGAGATAGGCATGGGCGAGATTAATGAAATCACGATAGCGGAGAATCTTGCCACCGTAGCCATCGTGGGCGAGGGCATGCGTCATACGCCCGGTGTGGCGGGCCGTCTGTTCGACACTCTCGGCCGCAACGGTATCAACGTGATAGCATGTGCGCAGGGAGCCTCGCAGACCAACATATCGTTCGTAATTCGGCTCGAAGAGCTGAAAAAGGCAATCAATGTGATTCACGACTCGTTCTTCCTGTGGGAGTATCAGGTTCTCAATATCTTCCTTGCCGGTGTGGGGACGGTGGGCGGAAGTCTGCTCGAACAGATACGCCGCCAGCAGCCGCGTTTCCTTTCCGAAAACAGGTTGCAGATACGTGTGGTGGGGATTTCGGATTCGAAACGCTTCATTATGTGCCGCGAGGGAATAGACCTGAGCGATTACCGGCGGCTGCTGTCCGTCTCGCAGAATGTCTCCACGCCGGAGAGTCTGTGCGGTGAGATATTGAAGATGAACATATTCAATTCGGTGTTCGTGGACTGCACCGCCAGTGCAGATATAGCGGCGCTTTACGGAACTCTCTTGCAGCACAATATATCTGTGGTCGCGGCCAACAAGATTGCGGCCTCGGGCAGTTACGAGAATTACGAGTCATTGAAGATGACGGCCCGCGACCGAGGTGTGAAATATCTGTTCGAGACCAATGTCGGTGCCGGGCTGCCTATCATAAATACGATAAGCGACCTGCGCAACAGCGGCGACAGGATTCTTAAAATCGAGGCTGTCGTTTCGGGGACGCTCAATTTCATATTCAATGAGATGAGCGACAGCGTGCCTCTCAGCCGTGCCATACGCATGGCCTGCGATGCGGGTTATGCCGAGCCGGACCCGAGGGTGGATTTGAGCGGCAAGGATGTCATCCGCAAGCTGGTGATTCTTTCGCGCGAGGCCGGGTACCGTATCGGGCAGGAGGATGTGGTGAAGAATCTTTTCATCCCGGACGAGTATTTCGACGGTTCGGTGGATGATTTCTGGCGCAGGATACCGGATTTGGACGCGCCGTTCGAGGCTCGACGCCGGCGGTTGGAGCAGGCCGGCAGGCGATGGCGGTTCGTGGCACGTATGCAGGACGGCCGTGCGGATGTGGAGCTGCGCGAGGTCGATGCCTCGTCGCCGTTCTACCAGCTGGACGGCAGCAACAATGTGATTCTTCTGACCACGGAGCGGTATCGGGAGTACCCGATGCAGATAAAGGGTTACGGAGCGGGTGCCGATGTGACTGCCGCAGGGGTATTCGCCGATATAATAAGTATCGCCAATGTAAGGTAGCGTGCTGTCGGTGGCTCCGGAGCGTCACGTCGGACCGGAAGTCGTTGGGGTATGTAAAGTTATATGATGGATGCTTTAAAAAATAATTGTGGAACGGATATGATTATGCGAAAGATTGTTCTTGTACTCCTCTGCATCGTTCCGGTATGCCGGACATTCGGTCAGTGGAACACCAATACGCTGCGGGTGAAGGATATTCCGCATCAGGCTGTGGATACGCTGGATACGCGGCGGCCGGATGTAAGGATTGTCGTGTATGCTGACGATACGTTCGAGTATCTGATGGCCGGAACAGACTCCTTGCAGTGCGGCGAGATATACCGCGAGAACTGGGATACGGCAAATGTATTCTCCTACCGCAGCATCAGTTACGAGAGTCTGCCGTCCAGCATCGACGTCAGGCTTATGAACTCGCTGAGCGAGTATCACGCACCTTTGACCGGCCGGATAATCTCGCGCTACGGACCGCGCGGACGCCGCAATCACAACGGTGTGGACATTCCGTTGAAGACCGGAACCCCTGTTGTGGCTGCTTTCGACGGACGAGTCCGTTATTCGAGGTACAACAGCGGCGGCTTCGGCAATCTTGTCATTGTTCGCCATCCCAACGGTCTGGAAACATACTACGGACATCTCTCGCGCAGAAACGTGCGGGCCGGCGACTGGGTGGTTGCGGGTCAGGTCATAGGATATGGCGGAAGTACGGGCCGCAGCCGCGGGCCGCATCTGCATTTCGAGGTGAGGTACTGCGACCAGACGTTCGACCCGGAGCGGTTAATCGATTTCGAGACGGGCAGTATCCGTTACCAGACATTCGTTCTTGAAAAGAGCTATTTCAATATACGCTCGCGGGCTACCGAGGGCTTGGAGGACGGCGACGATTTCGATGTGGACTCTTTCCTGGCTCAGAACGACAAGTCCGATGAGGAGATTAGTGCGGCCATTCAGGCCGAGGAGAAAAAGGCTGTGGAACCTGTTACGGCGTATCATACCGTGCGGTCGGGTGAGACGCTCTCGACGATAGCGCGCAAGAACGGTACGACGATAGACAAAATCTGTAAGCTCAACGGCATAACCCGTACCACCATATTGCGCGTCGGAAAGAAGCTGCGGGTGCGGTAGTGGCTGCGCGGCTGTATGGCAGGCCTTGCGCGGCATTGTCGCAGGGCGGTGTGCCGTTCCATTGACTGATAGCGTCGGGGATGGAGGATATGTGTCTGCGGCCGGTTTACAGATTGGGAAAATAACGCATGTACTGGGTCCGGTAGTACATGCCGCTGTCTGTGATTTTGGAGGCGTTCATCTTTCCGCGGAAACTCTCGACAGACTGGTATCGGTGCGTCTGCATCCAATTTTCTATCTCACGGTTCATCGTTGTGATGTACGACGGGCCGTGCAGGAACAGTGCCGTGCAAATCTGTACGCAGGCCGCGCCCGCGAGCAGCGACTGTATGATGGCGTCGGCGTCGTGTGCTCCGGTCGAGACGGAGATGTCTATGCCGTGTACCGTGGCGTCGCACAGGGCTACGGTACGCAGTGTGTGGTGGAGCTCCGGTCCGCAGCTGAGCGGCTCCGAGGCTGCCAGTTCCTCCTTATGTATGTCGATTCGTGGTGTGAACATGCGGTTGAACAGCGTGACGCCCTTTATGCCGCGGTCCCGCAGCGATGCCGCCATGCTGAGCGGATTGGTGAAGTACGGGGCGAGTTTCACGCTGATGGGAATCTTTTCCGTCGCCTCCGTTACGGCCGCGGCGATGTCGAGGTAGTGCCGCTCCATGTCGGCGCCCCGCTGTGCTGCCGATACGGGCTGCTGAAATATGTTCAGTTCGAGGGCGTCTGCGCCGGCCTGCTCTATCGTTCGCGCGTATTGCGTCCAGCTGCCTTTCGTGTGGCAGTTGATGCTCGCTATCACCGGAATGTCGAGGCGTGATTTGAGTTCCTTTATAAGTTCCGTATAGCGGTTGACATAGTCGCCCTCCATGTAGCGTCTCAGATACTGGTCGGACTCCGGATAATCCGAATATTTCTGCAAGGAGGCTGCCTCGCCCGCAATCTGTTCCTCGAAAATGGATTTCAATACCACGGCCCCCGCACCGGCAGCCGCAAGCTGAGCCACGGATTCCGCCGTGGCGGTGAAAGGCGAGCTGCCGGCTATTACGGGACTTGCCATTTCAAGTCCCATGCAGGATGTTCGGAGTGTACTCATCGGGATTCATTGTTGACGTTCCCGAATGCGGTCTACAATTTTTGAGCCGAAGAGTAGTCGCGCTCCCCGAAAATCAGCGAACCGATGCGGACCATGGTGGCCCCGCACTGCACGGCTGTCGGAAAATCGGAGGTCATGCCCATGGATACGGTGTCGAACCGCGGTCCGAAAAATTCGCCGGCCAGCTCTTCCCGTATCCGAGCCAGAGTGGAGAATTCCTCCGCTATCAGTTCCGTGTCGTCCGTGTTGGTGGCTACTCCCATCACTCCGCGGAACGTGATGTTTCTCAGCTCTTTCCACTGTCCGTCGCGGAGCCACTGCCGAAGTACGGCATAGTCCCATCCCTCCTTGCTCTGCTCGCGCGAGATGTGTATTTCCAGAAGAATGTCGACCGTGCGCGAGTGTTTTGCCGCGTGGGCGTCTATCGCGGCAAGAAGAGAGGCCGAATCTACGGAATGTATCATGCTGACGAACGGTATGATGTATTTTATCTTGTTGGTTTGCAGGTGACCTATGAGATGCCACTGTATGTCGTCGGGAAGAATGGCGTGTTTGTCGCGCATTTCGAGCGGGCGGTTCTCGCCGAAGATTCGCTGCCCGGCGTCGTATGCCTCGCGTATGGCTTCGGCAGGGTGGGTTTTCGATACTGCGACAAGGGTTACGTTTTCAGGTAGGCGCGTTTTCAGTTCGTGTATTTTCTCGGAGATTGACATCGTGAATGAAGTTTTGAGGGGATAAAGATACGGATGATATGAGCGAAAAAAAACGTATCCGGCCGATTTTGCACGCCTGTACGCTAATAAAATCGGGAAAAATCGTACATTTGTCAAAAATGTGCTGTTTTATGAAACGTTTTTTCCTGTTTCTGGCGGCTCTGTGCTGCGGAGCCGGTGCCGCGGATGCGTGCACAAATTTCATAGTCACGCGGGGAGCCTCGTCCGACGGAAGCGTCATGGTGACCTATGCGGCCGACTCGCATCAGCTCTACGGGGCACTGTACAAATACGATGCGCCGCGAAGGGCCTACCGCCCGGGCGCCGTTGTGCCTGTGTACGAGTGGGATACCGGCCGTTTTCTGGGTGATATAATGCAGGTGCCCGAGACATACTCGACCGTCGGAAACATGAACGAGAAACAGCTGATTATAGCCGAGTCGACGTTCGGTGGGCTGCCGCAGCTGGAAGACTCCACCGGCGGAATAGATTACGGCTCGCTGATTTACATCGCCTTGCAGCGTGCATCCACTGCCCGGCAGGCCATAGACGTGATAGTCGAGCTGGCCACCCGTTACGGATATTGCTCCTCTGGCGAGTCGTTCTCCATCGCCGACAAGAACGAGGCATGGATAATGGAGCTCATAGGCAAGGGCTGCCGCATGGTGGACGGACGGAATGCCGACCGTGGCATAGTCTGGGTTGCACGCCGCATTCCGGACGGATATGTGTGCGGACATGCCAACCAGTCGCGTATAGCGCAGTTCCCGCTTGATGACCCGCAGAACTGTCTGTATGCGCCCGACGTCATATCTTTTGCCCGTGGCAAGGGGCTTTATGACGGCCGTGACGAGGATTTCAGCTTCTGCGACACATACTGCCCGCTGGATTTCGGCGCTCTCAGAGGGTGCGAGGCCCGTGTGTGGAGTTTCTTCAACCGTGTGGCCGACGGCATGGATGCCTATACGGACTATGCGATGGGGTATAATCCGGCGAACAGAATGCCGCTGTGGGTGAAGCCCGACCGCAAGATTACACCCAAGATGCTCTTCGACTGCATGCGCGACCACTATGAGGGTACTCCTCTCGACATGCGCAGCGACATAGGTGCCGGAGGGCATGCGTTGCCGTACCGCTGGCGGCCGATGGATTTTGAGGTGGACGGCGTGAAGTATCTGAACGAACGCGCCACGGCCACGCAGCAGACCGGATTCTGGTTTACGGCACAGGCCCGTGGCTGGCTCGACGACCATATCGGCGGGTTGCTCTGGTTCGGTGTGGACGATGCCGCGACTTCCGCCCTTACGCCGATATACTGCTCCACCAGGGAGGTTCCGTGGTGCCTTTCGGAGGAGAACGGACACATGACGCAGTACTCGTCCACCTCCATGTTCTGGCTTATGAACCGTGTGGCGCAATTCGCTTATCTGCGTTACGATGCGATAGGCGGCGAGGTGCGCCGGACTGCCGACACGTGGGAGACGGAGTGTCTGGATGAGGTCGCCCGGACGGATGCGGCCGCTTCCGGAATGAAAAAGAGGGCCGCCGAGAAGTTTCTGACGCAGTATTCGCTGCGCAAGGCACAGGAATTGTTCAACCTTTGGAGCTGCCTTGACAGGTATCTGCTGGTGAAGTATATGGACGGAAATATCAAACGGCAGGGGTCGGCCGGAGAGTTCGAGGATAACGGCTACGGCCGCAATATTCCTGCGTCGCCGCTTTTCCCAGGTTATGGAGAACGGTGGAAAAGGGCTGTTGCCGACGGAGATGACGGAACATTGAAATCAAGATAAAAAATACATAATTGTCATGAATGAGAAATACGATATTGCAGTAGTGGGCAGCGGCCCGGGCGGATATGTGGCCGCCATACGTGCCGCTCAGCTGGGAAAGAGGACCGTGATTGTGGAACGTGCCGATTTGGGCGGAGTGTGTCTTAACTGGGGCTGTATTCCGACCAAGGCGATGCTCAAAAGCGCTCAGGTGTATCATTATGTGGCTTCGGCGGCAGGCTACGGCATAGAGGTGGAGGGCACGCCCAGACCGGATGCCGGAAAGATTGTCGCCCGCTCGCGCGGCGTGGCAGATACGATGAGCAAGGGTGTGGCTTTTCTGCTGAAAAAGAATAATGTCGAGGTGCTGCAAGGGCACGGCTCCATCGCCGGTCCCGGAAAATTGAAGGTCGTCGGCGAGCAGGGCGAGCGCGAGATAGAGGCCGGACATATAATTCTTGCGACCGGAGCCCGTCCGCGTCAGATGCCGTTCATGCCTGTCGACGGAAAGCGTGTCATATCCTCGCGCGAGGCGCTGACGCTTACGCAGCTTCCGCAGAGCATGATAGTATGCGGCTCGGGCGCCATAGGCAGCGAGTTCGCATATCTTTTCGCCTCGCTGGGCGTGAAGGTCACCGTAGTCGAATATCTTCCCGCACTGATGCCTCTGGAAGACCAGGATGTGAGTGCGGCGATGGAGCGTGCGTTCCGCAAGATGCGTATCGGTGTGATGACCTCCACGACGGTGAAACAGGTTACGGCGACAGAACAGGGGTGTACGGTCGAGGTGGAAGGCAAGAAGGGCGTGCAGACGCTTTCGGCGGATATGGTTCTCTCGGCTGTCGGCATAAAGACGAATACGGAGGACATCGGACTGGAAACCGTGGGCATAGAGCTTGTCAGGGACAAGATTCCTGTCGACGAGTTCTATCGCACCTCGGCGCCAGGCATTTATGCGATAGGCGACCTTGTCCCCTCTCCTGCGCTGGCGCATGTGGCTTCGGCCGAGGCCGTTTGCTGCGTGGAGAAGATATGCGGCCTTAATCCTGAGCCGGTCGATTATTCGACAATCCCTTCGTGTGTCTACACTGCGCCCGAGGTGGCGTCGGTAGGCATGACGCAGGCCGAGGCGGAGAAGGCCGGATACGGGTTGAAGATAGGGAAGTTTCCTTTTACGGCCTCCGGCAAGGCTACGGCGGCGGGCGAGAGGGACGGATTCGTCAAACTGATATTCGACAGTGCGACCGATAAGCTGCTCGGCGCGCATATGGTGGGCGGCAGCGTCACGGAGATGATTGCCGAGCCGACGATTGCAAAGCGCATGGGGGCCACGGCGCATGACATTGCCCGTACGGTACATTCGCATCCTACGATGAACGAGGCTGTAATGGAGGCTGCCGAAGCAGCGCTGGGTGCCGCAATACATTTGTAGAATGCACAAATCCGGATTCGTAAATATTGTCGGCAGTCCCAATGTCGGCAAGTCGACGCTCATGAACGCGCTTGTGGGTGAGCGTCTCTCCATAATCACCTCCAAGGCTCAGACCACGCGCCATCGTATCATGGGTGTGGTGAGCGGCGAGGATTATCAGATTGTCTATTCCGATACACCGGGAATACTCCGTCCGAGCTACCGGTTGCAGGAGACTATGATGCGTCAGGTGCAGGGGGCAGTCCTGGATGCCGATGTGATACTCTATGTGACCGATACCGTGGAGCAGCAGGCCGAGAGCCGCGACGGTGAGGTAATCGGGCGTATAAGGAGCAGCGGCATACCGTGCATCGTGGTTGTAAACAAGATAGATTTGGCGTCGCAACAGGCGGTCGAACAGATAGTCGGGCGTTGGAGCGCTCTTTTGCCGGAAGCTGAGATTGCGGCTGTGTCCGCACTGACAGGGTTCGGCACCGAAGGTCTGCTCTCGCTGATTCTCTCGAAGCTGCCGGAGGGGGAGCCGTATTTCCCGAAGGATACGCTGACGGACCGCAGCCTGCGTTTTTTCGCCTCGGAAATAATCCGGGAGAAGATACTGCTCAACTATGACAAGGAGATTCCGTACTGCGTGGAGATTTCGGTGGACGAGTATCGTGAGCAGCCGGATATAGACAGAATAGCGGCTACCATACACGTGTCGCGCTCTTCGCAGAAGGGTATAATCATAGGCCGCGGCGGGCGCATGCTCAAAAAGGTCGGAACTCAGGCCCGGTGCGATTTGGAACGTTTTTTAGATAAAAAGGTATATTTGCTTTTGCAGGTCAAGGTCTCGGATGACTGGCGCAACGATGCGCTCTCGCTGCGCCGTTTCGGCTACGAGGAGTAGCGTCCGGGAATGTTTGCGGGTACATATTTGCCCGACTGCAAAAGAATTAGTACATTTGACGCTTGTCAAGTACGTTAAAAAAGAAGATTATGAGAAATTTGAAAATCAGAGACCTGACTCTGCGCGACGGACAGCAGTCCGCTTTCGCTACCAGAATGAGACAGGAGCAGATTGAAAGAGTGCTTCCTTTCTACAAGGATGCAGGTTTTTACGCCATGGAGGTATGGGGTGGCGCCGTGCCTGATTCGGTAATGCGTTACCTGGGTGAGAATCCGTGGTACAGACTGGAAAAAATCAAGGCCGAAGTAGGTGATGTGTCCTACCTGACGGCCCTCTCCCGCGGCCGCAACCTTTTCGGTTACAGCCCCTATACGGACGAGATTATAGACGGCTTCTGCCGCAATGCCATAGAATCGGGACTCGGCATCATGCGTATCTTCGATGCGCTCAACGATGTGGACAACGGCAAGTCTACCGTAAAGTATGGCAAGCAGTACGGCGGAATAGCCGATTGTGCCGTATGCTACACCATAGACCCGAAATATCCGGCCCTTTCGTTGTGGGACAAACTGCGCGGAAAGAAGAATCCGAAGCCGGTGTTCACCGACGAGTATTTCCTCGACAAGGCACGGCAGATGGCTGCCCTGGGTGCGGACATGATTACCATCAAGGATATGAGCGGTCTGATTCCGCCCGCCAGAGTGTACAACCTCGTGAAACGTTTCAAGGACACCCTTACGATTCCGGTGGATTTCCATACGCACTGTACGCCCGGATACGGTCTTGCGTCGGTCGTTTCGGCCATTGCCGCAGGGGTGGACATCGTGGACACGAACATATGGAACTTCGCAGGCGGTCCGGCGGCTCCGGCAATCGAGCTGATTTATATCTTCTGCAAGAAAATGGGTGTCGGACTGGACGTCGACATGCAGGCCGTGGCCAAAATCAATGCCGAACTTGCCGTCATACGCAAGGAGTTGGAGGCATACGATGCCGTCAAGCAGATTCCCAAGCCGTTCAATCCGCTTACCGATACTCTTCCGGCCGAGGTCGAGGCTGAGTTCGACCGTGCTGTCAAGGCGGCGTTCGACTGTAATGAGGATGCCCTTATCGAGGCCTGTCACAAAATCGAGGATTATTTCGGATTCCCGAAACCTAACAAGGTCGTTCAGGAGGCGGAGGTTCCGGGCGGTATGTACTCCAACATGGTCGCTCAGCTCAAAGCTCTGAAAAACGAGGATATTCTTCCGCAGGCCATGGCGCTTATCCCGCGTGTGAGACTCGATGCGGGACTGCCGCCGCTGGTGACGCCCACATCGCAGATTGTAGGTGCCCAGGCCGTTAACTGTGCCATGGACATAAAGAACGGCAAGCCGATGTACACGACCAAGAGCATTCAGTTCGTCAATCTCGTGAAAGGCGAGTACGGTCACACGCCGGTTCAGGTGAATCCGGAGTTCCGTCTGCAAATAGCCGGAACGCGCGAGGAGACGCCTTACGATACGTCGAAATATCAGATGCAGCCCAATCCTGTGTTGGATAACTGCGGCGGAGTGAAACTGGCCGAAAATGAGAAGGAGGTTCTGCTGCTGGAACTCTTCCCGCTTGTAGCCAAGGAGTATCTGACCAAGACCAAATGCGAGGCTTTCGCGGCGCGTCAGGCTGAGATAGAGAAGGCTAAGGCGGCGGAAGAGGCTGCCAAGCCGAAACCGGAGCCTGTTACCGGAAATACGGTGAATGCACCGCTGCCCGGCCGCGTGTTGGAGTATCTCGTCAAGGTAGGCGACAAGGTCAAGGCCGGTCAGGACATATTCGTTCTGGAAGCCATGAAGATGGAGAACAACATCACTTCGGATTACGACGGAGTTGTTAAACGTCTTATGGTTGAGGTCGGAACGGCAGTTCCTAACGATGCGGCCGTCGTGGAGTTGGAGTAACGTCTGCGATTGGAATATAGGAAAAGTCCCGGCAGGAAATACTGCCGGGACTTTTGTGTATCGAGCCTGCTTGCACGAAACTGAACGCCCGCGTGCCATGTGTATGGTTGTCTGCGCTTGTGTGGAGGCGCGCCGGAGCAAGTTTATCCGAGTATGTATTTTGAACCGGGTATGGGCTTTATTGCGAGCGATACCAACGAGCAGATGACAAAAGTGAGCAGCGCCGATGCGAATATGCAGGCGCCTGTCATCGGGCCGTCGGTGAGTCCTGCCGCCGGGTCCGCACCCATATATGCCGACAGGTGCGGGAATACGAATCCCAGAACGAAGATGTGCATGAGGTAGATGGCGAAGCTGACGTTAGATAGTCTCCTCACGACAGCGTAGAGCCGCTTCGGGGCGCGGGTTATGCATTTGATAATCAGAAATGCACCGGCAGTCATTAGTGCGACATTGAAGGAGCAGAAGTTCCATGACTGTTCGACGTAGGCGTAATCAGTGGACACTGCGCCGTGGTTGTAAAATACGGTTGCGGTTATGGCGTATCCGATGGCAAACAGCGGCACTCCGACTGCAATGTTCTTTCCGGTGCTCCATCCGGCGGTGTATTTCCGTATGCAGTGTGCGAGGACCACGTATCCGATGAAGCCTGAATAGTAGTATAGCGCGTGAAATTCATTCCATGCGCACTGGCCCCACATCTCCCCGAACAGCGGGCGAAGATAGCAGAGCGTGCAGCTGACGAACCATATTCCGAGAAACGTGAGCTCGGCTCTCCTGCTTGCGGTTTGAATCCATGGTGAAATCACCGGCATTATCATGTAGATGCCGACAAGCATGTATATGAACCACAGATGTCCTCCTTCGTCGTTGAAATTCGTTATAAGGCGGCATGTCCGTATCAGGATGTCGGAGGCTGACGAGCCGGCGGCAAGTCCCGGAACTATCGCGTAGAACAGCGACCACACTGCGAACGGCACTATTATTCTTACGAACCGTTTTCTTGCGAAGGTTCCGGCGCTGTATCTGAGCG
Source organism: uncultured Alistipes sp. (assembly GCA_964464465.1). Classification (GTDB taxonomy): domain Bacteria; phylum Bacteroidota; class Bacteroidia; order Bacteroidales; family Rikenellaceae; genus UBA940. The sequence continues at coordinate 21,870 of CAYXGF010000029.1, forward strand.
GCAGCAGCAGGTAGGACGATGCCATGACGAACAGCGGTACGGAACAGCGACCCGCGCCGTCGATTATGGCAATCCAGGCTCTGTCGGAGTCGCTGTTGAAGAAGACTCCTTCGGCGTTCAGGTAATAGAACTCGCATGCGTGTACGAGTATTACCATGAAACAGGCTATCACGCGCAGGAAGTCGAGAAAGATGATTCTTTGTCCCTCCTCGGGTGTGGTGTATGTGTGTCTGCTGTCCATCGTTCAGGCTAATGTTAAAATGGTCGTTAATGCTCCGGGTGCCGTGGAAGCGGCCGTCCGCAAAGGCGGGCCGGGAACAGAGCAAAGTTAGCCAAACCGTCCGTATTATGCAACAATCGTCCGACCCTACGGTCGGACGATTGCTCTTGCGAGTTATTGTCGTACTGTTACTTGAAGTAACGGTTGTACAGACCCTCGAATCCCTTGCCGTGACGGGCTTCGTCTTTGGCCCGCAGACCAGACATAACGCTTCCATACCCCAAAATGCCCAATCAGATATTGTCA
>CAYXGF010000030.1:0-21075 GCA_964464465.1 uncultured Alistipes sp.
GCACCTCCTCGCCCGAGGAGATGATTCTGATTACACAGAACTACAAGGAGATGCAGCAGATAATGAGCAACTACGTCGGCATCGTGCGCTCCAACCTGAGGCTGGACAGAGCCATGCGCCGTCTGGAAATCATATGGAAGGAGACCGAGGAGCTTTACAACAAGTCGACCCTGAGCCAGAATCTGTGCGAGCTGCGCAACCTGATAACAGTTGCCTATCTGATTATAAAACACGCCAGAGCACTCAAAGAGAGCGTCGGCCTGCATTACTCCACCGACTATCCGCTGACCAAATTCGAGGGATAGCCGGCCCCTTTGCCATATCCGTCATTTCCGGAGCGGCGGCGAAGAGATATTTTCAGGCAGCGGTCTGAGAATGGAGAGCGGAGCCAAAAGAAAACCGCCCTTCTTAATTCCGTAAGTAGGAAGCGTATCCGCAACTGCGGGTCCGGTCCTGTTTTCCGGCCCGCAAGAGACGGCAGACGGCAATCCCGCCCCGCGAGGCCAGCTATGCTTCGCTTGCTGTACATTCGCAGGGCGCGTTCCAATATGTCAGTTTTTGACACGGTTGCGGCACGGCACGCAGACCTGTCGAATAGATTCAGGAAACCGGTCCGGAGTGCAAGTCAGGCTGCTGAGGTCCGCCGAGAGCAGATGCGACGGTCCGGAACACATCTATCCAGTCCGTAGCACCCTCGCGTATGCCGAAACGGGCAATCACCGTGTCGGTATCGCGGTTAACGTAGAGATACTGACCGAAGAGGCCTTTGGCGAAGAACTCGCGGCCCGGTTCCAGGACATACCAATGGTAGTTGTAGCATGCGCCGTTCTTGTCCATGCTCATCGAACCCGGATTCAGACACGAATCAATCCACTGTTCGGAAACTATGCGCCGCCCCATGAACTCTCCTCCGTCACGGTACAGCACGCTGAGCTTCATGGCATCCATCGGCGTACAGCAGATTCCGCTGAACCCTTTTATACGGTCGCCGCGCGGTGAATCCGTGCAGACATAGCCGTCGCAGAGCATGCACAGAGGGTCCCACAGATTGTCCCGCAGATAATCGCACGCCGGCGTCCGCGTGGCCTTTTCCAGCAGGGAGGTCAAAAGCTGGGTGCACAACGACGAGTAGTGGAATTCACCCGGCGCGCGGTTACATGCCATATGAGCCATCTCGCGGCTCATCCTCGGCGTATAGTAGAGTCTGGCCGTGGCATATCCGTTCTCCCTGAAACCGGTCCGCATGTTAAGCAGGTCGCGGACGGTCACGCTGTCCGCAAACAGAGCCGCGGATTCGGGCAGATACTCCGACAGCAGGTCGTCGGGGCTGTTTATATACCCCTGGTCGACAGCGATTCCTATAAGAGTAGATATGAACGACTTGGAGACCGAGAAAAGACACAGCCGCGTGGTGTCGCAGCAGCCGAAATCATAATACGCATAACACAGGCTGTCGCCCTGCATGACCAGAAACGCGCATGTGCACTGGTCGTCGAGAAGCGTATCGACAGGCCAGCAGAAGCTCTCCGCGCGGGCGAAGCCGACGGGCGAGGCACTGCGCGGCAGGACTATGCCTGAGGCATAGATGTGGTCGTCCGGACGCGGTGCGTTGTTCACCACCACGCGCACCACGGTGCAGCCGCACAGCACCGCGGCGAGCGACAGAAATATCGGAAATGATTTCATGAGCTGGAATTTTAATATTTATTCTTACGGCTTCAATGCAATAATAATGTCAAACACGGCCCAAAATCGCAGGACGCAACAAAAATCTTTGCGCAATCTGGGTTGTTTCACATTTTTTTCGTATCTTTGTTTGAATAAAAACATCCTACCTCGAAGAAATGGGTGATAGCAGTGTAGTTGAGTTGCAGAACGTTGCGATTTACCATTCGCTCACAGCGGGCGAACGGCTGTCGGCGCGCAATTATAGAAAAAAAGGCGAACTCGTTCTCTCCGACGTGAACCTCAGGGTCGGCGGCGGCGAGATGGTGTACCTCATCGGCAAGGTGGGAAGCGGCAAGAGCACGCTTCTGAAAACGCTTTACGCCGAGGTGCCGCTGTGCAAGGGTCAGGGCCGCGTGGCAGGATTCGACCTGGCCGGAATACGCAGCCGCGACATTCCGATGCTCAGACGCAGGATGGGAATCGTGTTTCAGGATTACAGGCTGCTTACAGACCGCAACGTATTCGAGAATCTGAACTTCGTGATGAAGGCCACCGGATGGAAAAACGTGGCCGACATGCGCAGGCGCATCGACGAGGTGCTGTGCATGACGGGACTGGAAAACAAGATGCACAAGATGCCGTTCGAACTGTCTGGCGGCGAACAGCAGAGACTCGCAATAGCACGGGCACTGATAAACTCGCCCAAAGTGATTCTGGCCGACGAGCCGACGGGAAATCTCGACCCGCAGGCCGCAGACGAAATCATGACCCTGTTCCGCGACATCGTGAACAGCGGCTGCGCCATCATCATGTCCACCCACAACATAGCCAACATCGAGCAGTACCCCTCGCGCACGATACGTTTCGCGGCAGGGCGCATGCAGGAAATAGACATAAGGCAAATCCTTATGAACCAGTAAAACCGAAAAAAAGAAATCAGAAAAGAAATATCTATGAGTTCACAACAAGAGAACAATAAGGGACACGAAGAATATTCGGCATCGAGCATTCAGGTATTGGAAGGTCTGGAAGCGGTACGCAAGCGTCCGGCCATGTATATCGGCGACATCGGCGTAAAGGGACTCCACCACCTGGTCTACGAGGTGGTCGACAACTCGATAGACGAGGCGCTGGCCGGCTACTGCACGGATGTCGAAGTCAGCATAAACGAGGACAACTCGATAACCGTATCCGACAACGGCCGCGGTATCCCGACGGACTTCCACGAGAAGGAGGGCCGCTCGGCACTTGAAGTCGTGCTTACGGTGCTCCACGCCGGAGGCAAGTTCGACAAAGGCAGCTACAAGGTCTCCGGAGGTCTGCACGGCGTTGGTGTATCGTGCGTCAACGCCCTGTCCGACCTGCTGATTGCCGAGGTATGCCGCCAGGGCAAGATTTTCCGCCAGCATTACAGCAAGGGGCACCCGACCTCGCAGATGGAGATTGTAGGAGAGACCGACCGCACCGGAACCAAAATCACGTTCAAGCCGGACGGAACAATATTCACCGTCACGGAATACAACTACGACATACTTGCGGCGCGTCTGCGCGAACTCGCATTCCTCAACAAGGGTGTCAGACTCATCCTGACCGACTTCCGCGACAAGGATGACAGCGGAAACCCCCGGCGCGACGAATTCTATTCGGAGGAGGGCCTGAAAGGGTTCGTCAAGTTCCTCGACGCCACACGCGGCCAGACGCTCACCGAACAGGTCATATACATAGACACCGAGAAAGACGGAGTGCCGGTCGAGGTGGCCATGCAGTACAACGACGGCTACTCGGAGAACCTGCATTCGTATGTCAACAACATCAACACGATAGAGCACGGTACGCACGTGACTGGATTCCGCCGCGCGCTGACCCGCACGCTGAAAAAATACGCCGACGACAACGGCATGCTCTCGAAGGTGAAGTGCGAAATAAACGGCGATGACTTCCGCGAGGGTCTGACAGCTGTGATTTCCGTCAAGGTGGCCGAGCCTCAGTTCGAGGGCCAGACCAAAACCAAACTGGGCAACGACAATGTCTCGGCAGCCGTCGACCAGGCTGTGGCTCAGGCCCTGGGACAATATCTGGAAGAGAATCCGAGGGATGCCAAGGCAATCGTGCAGAAAGTCATCCTGGCCGCCACGGCACGCCACGCCGCACGCCACGCCCGCGAACTGGTGCAGCGCAAAACCCCGCTTTCAGGTTCGGGTCTTCCGGGCAAGCTGGCCGACTGCTCATCGCAGGACCGCGAGAAAGCCGAGATTTTCTTCGTGGAGGGAGACTCCGCAGGCGGTACGGCAAAGCAGGGCCGCGACCGTATGTATCAGGCAATCATGCCGCTGAGAGGAAAGATTCTGAATATCGAGAAGGCTCAGGAGCACCGCATGTGGGAAAACGAGGAGATTAAGAACATGTTCCTCGCCCTGGGTGTAAGCATAGGCACGGCGGAGGACAGCAATGCGCTGAATCTCGAAAAACTGCGCTACAACAAAATCATCATCATGACCGATGCCGATGTGGACGGAAGCCATATCGCCACGCTGATGCTGACATTCTTCTTCCGCAAGATGCGCGAGCTGGTCGAGAACGGACACGTCTATCTGGCCATGCCACCGCTCTACAAGGTGGAGAAGAAGAAACAGAAAGTCTACTGCTGGACCGACGAGGAGCGCGAGAAAGCCATCGCCGAGTTCGGAGGCGGCAGCACCACGCAGCGCTACAAGGGTCTCGGAGAGATGAGTGCCGAACAGCTCTGGGAGACGACCATGAATCCGGAATCGCGCATACTCAAACAGGTGACCATCGAGAATGCCGCCGAGGCCGACCGTATCTTCTCAATGCTGATGGGCGACGACGTGCCGCCACGCCGCGAGTTCATCGAGCGCAACGCCAAATACGCAAACATAGACGCCTGACAACCCAAATACCTAAAACTACTGCACACATACATTTATGAACGTCACGGTAATAGGAGTGGCCGGAGGAACCGGCTCAGGCAAAAGCACTCTGGTGAAACGGTTGCAGGAGGCTTTCCGGGGCGACGACGTGGCCACGCTGTGTCACGACTATTACTACAAGTCGCACTCTGAGCTGTCCTACCAGGAGCGCACCCAGCTGAACTATGACCATCCGCAGGCTTTCGATACTGCCATGATGGTAGAGCACATCAAGGCTCTCAAAAACGGAGTGCCTATCGAGCACCCGGTATATTCGTTCGTGGAGCACAACAGGATGGAGCAGACAGTGCTGGTGAAGCCCTCGCGCGTACTTATTATAGACGGTATACTCATCTTCGAGAACCGCGAGCTCAGGGAACTCATGGACATGAAGGTCTTCGTCGACACGGACGCCGACCTGCGGCTGGCCCGCAGAATCCTGCGCGACGTATGCGACCGCGGCCGTACCATGCAGTCAGTGATAGACCAGTATGTGGGCACCGTAAAACCGATGCACGAGGAGTTCGTGGAGCCGAGCAAGAGATACGCCGACGTGATTATTCCCGAGGGAGGATTCAACTCGGTGGCCGTAGCCATGCTCATCGAGAATATCAAATCGCTGATTAACAACCATTAATACACACTATTTAAATCTAAGTCATTCTTTATGAAAAAAATCTATCTCTTAACCGCAATGCTTTTCTCCGCCGCGGCGCTGCTGCTGTCGTCGTGCGAGAAAGACCCGGTGGACAACACAGGGCCAGAACCAGTCAGCGCATATCTTGAAATTGCCGCCGATACGGTATATTTCTCGAACAATGCAGCCGACAACCGTATCGTCGAAGTATCGGCGTCCGACAACTCGTGGATGGCAGAATGCTCCGTCGATGACTGGTGCAAAATCAACACTTCGAAGAACTCTCTGGGTGAAAAAGAGATAAAGGTAAGCGTAAAACAGAACGAGGACACCCTGTCCAGGGAGTGCACTGTGACTGTTACGCTCGACGAACTGAGCCAGCAGTTCATCGTCAAACAGATGGGCCTGGTAAGCGACGAGGCAAGACATATCGCACTCGAAACAACCGAGTTCGAAACCGATTTCCCGGCGCAGGAATTTATCATTCCGGTTGTTGCCAACGGAACTTTCACAGCCAGGACCGACGCCAATTGGCTCACCTTCAAGGAACAGCGCACTGCTGAGGACGGAACCGTACAGGTGGTGTTCAACATGGCCGCCAACGAAAGCACCGAACAGCGCACGGCAGAGGTAAAACTTTCCAGCCGCTGGACGGAGGTTTCGGTTTCGGTTTCGCAGAACGGATTCGTACCTCTGTATGTATCCCCCACCGAGCTCAAAGCAGCATTCCTCAATGACACAGTAAGCATCCAGATTACATCGTTTGCCGAATACAGCGTCTCCATCGAGGCCGGAAAGTCATGGATTACCCGCGTGCAGGAGACCCGCGAGGATGACATCGTACGCTTCGCCGTGGCTCAGAACGATTACAAAATCGACCGTTCGGCCAAAATCACCGTAAGGTCCGGCAAGGAGATTGTCGAGGTCACCGTCACGCAGATAGGCGCCAAAGAGTTCGGCAACCTGCAAAACGACAACATGGCCGACGATGTAAAGGTACCGGTCGAATCCGCCACGGTATCGTCCGCACGTTCAACGACCAACGGTGCCGACAGACTCATCGACGGCGACTACAATACATACTGGGCGACAGCTATCAACACCGGCATGGATTACGCTACCGTGGAGATGACATTCGCCGCGGACAAGGACAACAAGATAGACTACATGGCCATCACCAACACCAACCGCGTGACATTCGGCCAGTTCGGTAAAATCGAGATTTACGCCACAGACCGCCAGGGCACCGAGACTCTCGTCAAGGACGCCGACTGCGGACAGTCCTCAATCGGCACGACGAAGATATTCTTCGAGCCGGCGCTTGTCAACGTAACGAAAATCCGCATCAAAATCCTCTCCTGCAACCCGAACTCCTCTTACCCGCAGTTCGTACAGGGAAGCGCGGCCGAAATCGAGTTCTACGCCTACAACCCCGAAAACTTCGACCCGATGAGTGTCTTCACCGACCTCTCCTGCTCGAAACTCAAAGACGGAATGACGCTCGACGAGATAGAAAATATAGCCGACGAGTTTTACAGGTCGATAGCGGAACAGTTATACATGGGTGTGTACAGCGAGTTCCGCGTATGCGAGGCTATTCCTGTTCCCCACCCCGACCGCGATGCCAAAATATTCAGAACCAATACGATGTCGCTGCTCGACAACGTAACCGGAATGTATATCCCCGAAGCCGGCAAGGAACACATTATACTTGTAGGCGACACATACGGACAGACACTCACTATCAGCGTAATCGACTGGGTAAACAACGAGGGATACTGTGCGAGCACACAGGCGGACTATGCCATCTCTCCGGGTCGCAACAAGCTGACCATAAAGCACAAAGGTCTGATTTACGTAAAATACCACACAGACAACTATGCCAATGTCAAACCTGTGACCATAAACTTCCCGACAGCTTCGGTCAACGGTTACTACGACTATACCAAGCACGACCTTGACGATTTTTACACGATTTTCAAGCTCGCCAGCCAGTCCGCCCAGCCGCACTTCGACTTGATTTCGGAAAAATGTATCCTCAACTACCCCAAAACGCACATTCTTTCATCCACGCTGCTCAACAGCCCCAAGAACGTCTCGCGTGTGAACGACCTTCTGGAAATCTACGACAGCATATTCAAGATTCAGGAAAGAATACAGGGTCACGACAAATACAAAGCGCAGGGCCTGCAACGCGGACACCGCAACAAAGGTCTGTTCAGAACGCACTACGGCGGCACGTACGGATTCTCGTCGGCATATACAACGGCATACAACGTAAAATCCATGGCATACGGCACCACAAACCCCGGAACTCTGTGGAACAAAACCGCCACTACGCTTAACAACAATGTCGTAGGAGGCATCTGGGGTCTGGCGCACGAGCTGGGTCACAGCAACCAGACCTCGGCATTCAAGTGGATAGGTCTTACAGAGGTAACCAACAACCTCATGTGCGCAATCATCCAGACAATATTCTACGGCGAGGGCCACACGACAATGCGCTACAACGACCACTTCAACAAAGGTATGCGCGACATCGCGATGCGAATGGTGGTGGACCGCGACGGCACGGTGCGCCCGATGACTCACTGCGAGGCGGTAAACACGCCCTCGGTAGGCAATATCGAAGGCGAAGTCGACCCGACGACCAGACTGATGCCCTTCTGGCAGCTGTACATGTACTATCATCTGGTACTCGGCAAAACAGACTTCTACCCCGATTTCTACGAGGCTTGCCGCACCTGCGAGGAGCAGCCGTCCACCGATGCGGGACAGGCTCAGTACATGCTCGACTTCGTAAAACGCGCGAGCGATGCCGCAGGCGAGGACCTCTCCGACTTCTGCATAGCATGGGGACTGCCTGGCGTGAACAACAAGATGAAGGTGACCCACTACGGAACACGCTACATCACGACCACTCAGGCCCAGGTGGACGAGGCTATGGCATACTGCAAGAAATATCCCAAGCCGAAGCTGAACCCGCTCTACATCAACGACACCAACATCGACATGTTCCGCAACCCGCAGCCCGTAGTAGCAGGAACACACACCTATGCTGCCGACGGACGCTACACGATGAGCGGATGGAGCGGCGTGGTGGCATGGAAGCTCGTCGAGCCCGGAACAGGCAGAGTCCTCTGCGTGCACACTAACGACAACTCTTTCACGTTTGCAGAGAAGGAGACGCTCTACATAAACAACAGCACCGGCAACGACTACATGTACAACGAGGGTTCGAGCTATGCGTCATCCGACAGCGGCACCATGCGTGCTCTGGAATCCGTGCAGCCGATTTACCATCCGGACGCACTGGTATACGGCATTGCGGCCGACGGAACCGAGGTGCCCAGCCAGAGCAACAAATAAGGAGACGAAATCTTATTAAAATAACAAGAAATGAAAAACATGATTCACTATCTGCTATGCGCAGTAGCGTTGCTGACAGGTATCGCCGAGCTGGAATCCTTCCGCAAGCCGGTACTTGTCGACCCGCTCGAAATCTTCACCGACTACTCGTGCTCCGAGCTGAGGCCGGGTCTGACTCTCAAAAAAACTCGCTACGTGCAGGACCCGCTGCTCAGAACCGTAGCGGAGGGTCTGGCCGCCGGTACTTACGACAAGGAGTTCCGCGTAGCCACCTACAAGGCATATCCGCATCCGGATGAGGACGCCGCGCGTTTCGGCACCAACACATACACCAAGTGGGACAACATCACAGGAATGTGCATACTCGAACCCGGAACATACCACATCTGCATGGACGAGGAGCCGTCGGCATCCGTATTCATCGACATAATCAACTGGGAGAACAACTGCTACGGTTACAACGTGCAGTTCCAACTTAAAAAAGGTATCAACACGATAACGGTTCCCGAGAAGAAAGGAGGCTACAAACTCACCCCTGGCATCATCTATCTGCGTTACCACACGCCGGACTACAAGAGTGCCAAACCGATTACCGTACACTTCCTCGACGCCGAGGTAAACGGCTACTACGATGTCCGCAGCATGCCTGACAGCCGTTTCGAGGAGCTTATCGAAAATGCCAAGGCTCCCGAATTCGACATCATCTCCAACCGCTCGATTCTGACCATGCCTGTGAAACTCTTCAAGGCCAACACCCAAACAGGCGACAGGGCTAAAAAGCTTATGGCTATCATAGACACCGTCGTGGCTCTGGAAGAGGACCTGCAAGGACACATCAAGTACGCAACCGGAGGTCACCGCAACCGCATGATTTTCCGTCCGATTTATCCTACGTACAATGATGACGGCACAATCAAGTCGGCCGGAATTTTCATGTACTCGACATCCTATGCGACCGGATACAACGTCAGCAACGGCGCGGGCAACGCCATTACCAATCCTGACCAGCTCGTAGCCAACATCTGGGGTCCTGCTCACGAGGTCGGACACAGCAACCAGATAGCAAAAGGTCTGAAATGGCGTGGGACGACGGAAGTGACAAACAACATCTGCTCGGCATACGTGATGTACACACTCGGCGGCGCATTGGAGAAAAACGCAAAGACCAGCTTCACCGACCGAAAGGCGTTCAACAACGGTCTGCGAGACATCGCACTCAACCGCGACAAGACAATGCCGCACTTCTCGGCTGGTGCCTGGGACAACATGTACTACGCCAAGGCCATTCCGTTCTGGCAGCTGTATCTATACTACACATACGTGGGCGGATATCCAGACCTCTATCAGGACATCTACAACACTGTCCGCAACCGTACAGACAACAAGACGATAACCGACGGTCAGGCGCAGATGAACTTCGTCAAACTCGTCAGCGAACTGACTCAGACCGACCTTACGGAGTTCTTCGACTTCTGGCGGTTCCTGACTCCCTCCGAGGGCATATACATCAACGACTACGGTTCGAGCACAATGACAATAACCCAGGAGATGGTCGACGATGCCAAACAGTTCATGTCGAAGTACGACAAGCCGAAACACAAGATTCAGTTCCTGTGCGAACACAACCTCTCGGGCTACATGAATCCGCAGCCGGCCAAGGCGGGACTTATGCAGGAACACTCATCGTATATCCGTGCTTACGACTTCGAGAATATCATTGCTTACGAGCTCTGCGACGGACCGGACAACACTGTTGCATACCTTCTTCCGGAATCCTTTACAGCCAAATGGGAGGGAGCACTGTACAACAGATACTCTACGCTCATATGGAAGGACAGCAACAATAACAAGAGTCCCGGAAACGTCAATTCGAAAACCTACAATTGCAGCGAGCAGCAACTGACGACAATCAACCCGAAGGACTTCAACGACAAACCTTACGTCTACGGTATCACGGCTGACGGAACCCGAATTCCGGCAACCAACAACCCGCAGTAGACGGCAACTGAACAACAGCAGCAGGGACATGCTTTACGGCATGTCCCTGTTTTTATTCTCAGGACCTCACACCCGCTTCTTAGCAGTGCGCATGGCCGTCGCTGCCGACACAATAATTTCCGCGGCATACTAAATTCACAAAAAAATACATATCTTTGTATAAAATTACATATATTGCAAATTCAAAATCAACACTAAAATGAAACTGCTTAATCACTACATCCTCCTGGGTCTGGCGGCTCTGCTCTGCCTGCCGGCCTGCAACGACGCGGGCACCGACAATGAAGACCCGACGCCACAGAAACCGGCCGAGAGCATATCGCTGTCCGACAAGTCTCTCACGTTCGCTGCCAGCGACGCCGCACCGCAAACCGTTACCGTTTCGACCACGAGTCCGGACTGGACTCTGGACGTCTCCCCGGCAGCAAAATGGCTGAAAGCCGACGGAACGGCCGAAAACGAAATCACCATCTCCGTAGCCGACAACGACAATCTCGACATCCGGGCCGGCTACGTATACGTAAGGCTCTACGACTTGTCCGACTCCGTGCTGGTAACTCAGACAGGTCTGACCCCCACGCTGAATGTCGACAAGAAAGATTACGAAGTCGCAGCCGAAGGTTCGACCCTGAGCATCGATGTTCTGAGCAATGTTGAGTACGAGGTAAGCGTCTCCGAGAACAGCGATTTCGTATCGTATTCGATTGAGGAGAACGGCGCCAGAATAGTCCTCACGATTGCCGGGAACTCATCCTACGATGCACGCGAGGCAACGGTAACGCTGTCGGACAAGGAACACGACCTATCGGTAGTGCTGACCGTGACGCAGGCCGCCGCGGACCAGCGCGTACGCCAGACAAGCGACGTGTTTATCCCCTTCGAATCGGCCACGACTGCCTCCACAGCATCGGCCTACCCCGTTGAAAACATCAACGACAACAATCTCTCGACCTACTGGCAGACCCCGTCCAGAGGCGTCAACTCTCCTGCCGAGATTACGTTCGACTTCGGAGGCAACCTGATAAACAGAATCGACTACATGGTCTACTATCCGTCGACTCCCTACGGTATGTTCGGCGAGGTGGACATATACTACACCACCGGAGCCGACAAAGAGATTTTCCTGACAAGCCATGACTTCGGCAAGAAAAGCACTCAGGATACGGTGCGCTTCGGAGAGGAAGGCATCTCGCAGGTCAAGACAGTCATCCTGAAAGTCAAGACCGCCGCAGGACGCGACAACTCGACAGGCGTTCTGGCAGGTATCGCCGAGCTGGAATTCTTCCGTACGCCGGTACTCGTCGACCCGCTCGAAATCTTCACCGACTACTCATGCTCCGAGCTGCTGCCGGGTCTGACACTCGAAGACGCGCACTACGTGCAGGACCCGTTGCTCAGAACCGTAGCGGAGGGTCTGGCCGCCGGTACTTACGACAAGGAGTTCCGCGTAGCCACCTACAAGGCATATCCGCATCCGGATGAGGACGCCGCGCGTTTCGGCACCAACACATACACCAAGTGGGACAACATCACAGGAATGTGCATACTCGAACCCGGAACATACCACATCTGCATGGACGAGGAGCCGTCGGCATCCGTATTCATCGACATAATCAACTGGGAGAACAACTGCTACGGTTACAACGTGCAGTTCCAACTTAAAAAAGGTATCAACACGATAACGGTTCCCGAGAAGAAAGGAGGCTACAAACTCACCCCTGGCATCATCTATCTGCGTTACCACACGCCGGACTACAAGAGTGCCAAACCGATTACCGTACACTTCCTCGACGCCGAGGTAAACGGCTACTACGATGTCCGCAGCATGCCTGACAGCCGTTTCGAGGAGCTTATCCAAAATGCCAAGGCTCCCGAATTCGACATCATCGCACGCCGTTCGATTCTGACCATGCCCGTGACACTCATGAAAGCCCAGACAAAGACAGGCGACAGAGCGAAGAGACTCATGGCCATCACAGATACAATCATCTCTCTGGAAGAGATTCTGCAAGGTCATGTGAAATACGCTACCGGAGGTCACCGCAACCGCATGATTTTCCGTCCGATTTATCCTACGCGCAATGCAGCAGGGGAAATCACGTCGGCAGGCAGCTACATGTACTCGACATCCTACGCGACCGGATACAACGTCGGCAACGACGCGGGCAACGCCATTACCAATCCTGACAAGCTCGCAGCCGGAATCTGGGGTCCTGCTCACGAAGTGGGACACAGCAACCAGATAGCAAAAGGTCTGAAATGGCTGGGTACGACCGAGGTAACGAACAATATCTGCTCGGGATACGTAATGTACACCCTCGGCGGCGCATTGGAGAAAAACGCAAAGACCAGCTTCACCGACCGAAAGGCGTTCAACAACGGTCTGCGAGACATCGCACTCAACCGCGACAAGACAATGCCGCACTTCTCGGCTGGTGCCTGGGACAACATGTACTACGCCAAGGCCATTCCGTTCTGGCAGCTGTATCTATACTACACATACGTGGGCGGATATCCAGACCTCTATCAGGACATCTACAACACTGTCCGCAACCGTACAGACAACAAGACGATAACCGACGGTCAGGCGCAGATGAACTTCGTCAAACTCGTCAGCGAACTGACTCAGACCGACCTTACGGAGTTCTTCGACTTCTGGCGGTTCCTGACTCCCTCCGAGGGCATATACATCAACGACTACGGTTCGAGCACAATGACAATAACCCAGGAGATGGTCGACGATGCCAAACAGTTCATGTCGAAGTACGACAAGCCGAAACACAAGATTCAGTTCCTGTGCGAGCACAATCTCTCTGGCTTCATAAACCCGCAGCCTGCCAAGGCGGGACTTATGCAGGAATACTCATCGTATATCCGCGCTTACGACTTCGAGAACATCGTGGCATACGAACTGTGCGACGGACCGGACAACACTGTGGCATACCTTCTTCCGGAATCCGTTACAACCAAATGGGCCGGTGCGCTGTACAACAGATACTCTACGCTCATATGGAAGGACAGCAACAATAACAAGAGCCCCGGAAACGTCAATTCGAAAACCTACAATTGCAGCGAACAGCAACTGACGACAATCAACCCGAAGGACTTCAACGACAAACCTTACGTCTACGGTATCACGGCTGACGGAACCCGAATTCCGGCAACCAACAACCCGCAATAGGCACCTCGGGTGGCTGAAAAAACAAGAGCAAGGACATGCATCGGGCATATCCTTGCTCTTGTTTTTTCGGACCGGAGTATTGAAAAATGAAGCGCGCGATAATATTATAATTGCTACGACATATTAAATTTTATAGAAAAAACGTATATTTGTATTGATTTATCGGTTCCGCAATGCTGCGGGCTTACAAAGTAAACGAAACTTTAACAATTAACGATAACATGAAATTACGCAATCATTACATCATTCTGTCACTTGCGGCCCTGCTCTGTCTGCCGGCCTGCAATGACTCGGGCACCGAAAATGAAGAACAGACACCTCCGAAACCGGCCGAGAGCATATCGCTGTCCGACAAGTCTCTGACGTTCGCAGCCAGCGACGCCGCACCGCAGACCGTTACCGTCTCGACCACGAGTCCGGGCTGGACTCTGGACGTCTCCCCAGCAGCAAAATGGTTGAAAGCCGAGGAATCGGGACAGAACGAGATAACGGTATCCGTGACCGACAACGGGCAGCTCGACCAGCGGACCGGCTACGTATACGTAAGGCTTTACGATTTGGCCGACTCGGTACAGGTGACGCAGTTCGGTCTCAGTCCGGTGCTTGAAGTAACCGAAACCGAAAAACAGGTCGGCGCCGAAAAACAGAGCATCGTACTCGACGTAATATCCAACGTAGAATACGACGTGACGATAAGCAGCGACTGGATAACGTACGAAAAAACCGATGACGGTGCGGAAATCGTTCTGAGCATCGAGGAAAACCAGTCGTTCGAGGAGCGCGAGGCTACCGTGACCTTGTCCAGCCAGCAGGCCGAACTCTCCGCCGCAGTAACAATCAGGCAGGATGCCGCACAGCAGCGCGTGCGTCAGACAGCCGACACGTTCATACCGTTCACGCAGGCCACCACGGCCTCATCCGCATCGGCATATCCGGTGGAAAACATCAACGACAACAATCTCTCGACCTACTGGCAGACCCCGTCCAGAGGCGTCAACTCTCCTGCCGAGATTACGTTCGACTTCGGAGGCAACCTGATAAACCGAATCGACTACATGGTCTACTACCCGTCGACTCCATACGGTCAGTTCGGCGAGGTGGACATATACTACACCACAGGAGCCGACAGGGAGACTTTCCTTACAAGCTACGACTTCGGCAAAAAAAGCACGCATGACACGGTGCGCTTCGGAGAGGAAGGCATCTCGCAGGTCAAGACAATCACCCTGAAAGTCAAGACCGCCGCAGGACGCGACAACTCGACCGGCGTTCTGGCAGGCATCGCAGAGCTGGAATTCTTCCGCAACCAGGCGCTGAGAGAAGTGTCCGAAATCTTCACCGACTACTCGTGCTCCGAGCTGCTGCCGGAGATAACGCTCGAAAAAACCGAGCATATCGTCGACCCGTTCCTGCGCGAAATAGCCGCAAAACTCGCATCCGGCTCTTACGACAAGGATTTCAGAATCGCATCGTACCGTGCATACCCGCATCCCGACGAGGACGCCGCGCGTTTCAAAACAAACAGATACACCAAGTACGACAACATCACCGGAATGTGCATCACCCGACCGGGTACATACCACGTGGCTGTCGAGACAGACTCCAACGTGCCCATCTACATGGACGTCATAAACTGGGAAAACAACTTCTACGGAAGCAACTGCGCCTTCCAGCTCAAAAGAGGCATTAACACCATAGAGATTCCCGAAAAGAAAGGCGGAACATTACTGGTGCCGGGCATCATATACCTGCGCATACATGCAAGCAATTTCGAGAGTATCAACCCAGTGAAAATCCACTTTATGGATGCCGATGTAAACGGATACTTCGACGCGCCCACCATGGACGAGTCGCGTTTCGAAACACTGCTCGCCAATGCCAAGGCTCCGGAATTCGACATGCGTGGCCGCAAGACAATCTTCACCGCCACAGTGAAGAATCTCCGCGCCAATACCAAAACCGGCGAGAAAGCCAAACGTCTGATGGCTATCGCCGACACGGTAATATCTCTTGAAGAGGATATCCAGGGCCACTACAAATACAACACCGGAGGCCACCGCAACCGCATGCTCTTCGGTCCGTCGTACGGCGGATTTATGTTCGCTGCCAGCTATATCGTCGGATTCGGAACCGAGCTGACGGGAACAAACCCCGACAACCTCATCAAAGGTCTGTGGGGCATGGCTCACGAGGTGGGACACTGCAACCAGATTCAGAAAGGGATGAAATGGGTCGGAACTACCGAAGTGACGAACAACATCTGCTCCGCATACGTAGAGTACACCATGCGCGGCGGGAAAGAGAAATCCGCCGTCACACCGCTGACCGAAAGCGACTTCTTCAACCAGGCGCTGCGCGACATAGCCTTCAACCAGGACAGCCGTGTAGACCATTTCAGCGCAGGCTCCTGGGACGGAATGTACTATGAGAAGGTCGTTCCATTCTGGCAGCTGTATCTCTACTACACGTATGTGGGCGGAGTGCCGGACCTGTTCCGCGATGCATACAACACCGTTCGCAACCGCGACGATAACGAGACCATTTCAGACGGAGAGGCACAGATGAACTTCATAAAACTGGTATGCGACCTCACCAAGACAGACCTCACGGAATTCTTCGAGTTCTGGCGCTTCCTCTCTCCGACGCAGGACGTATACATCAACGACTACGGCTGCCGGACGATGACCATAACCCAGGAGATGATCGACGAGGTAAAACAGCATATCGCCCAATACCCGAAGCCGAAACACAAGATACAATACATCTGCGAGGGCAACATCGACCAGTTCATCTCACCGGCAGCTCCGAAAGCCGGAGAAATGACAGTCTACGCAAACTACGTAAGAGCTGCGGACTTCACCGGAGTAGTAGCATACGAACTCTGCGACGGCCCCGACAACACCGTCACGCTCTATCTGCCCAAACCCAACACATCCGGAGTGGCTCTCAAAAACGAGATAGCGACGCTCATCTGGAAAGACAACAACAATAACGCCAGCCCCGGAAACATCAATTCGCAGACATATTACTGCTCGGACAGACAGCTGAAAACCGTCAACCCGAAAGATTTCAACGACAAGCCCTATGTCTACGGCATCACGGCCGACGGTACCAGAATCCCCGCTACAAACAATCCGGAATAACCGATAAATCCGGCCAGCAAAAGAGACGGAGCCTTGAAAGGTTCCGTCTCTTTTTATCCATACGGCAACGATGGCGCGTGCGGACCGGGCGTACGGTCCGTATTACGACGACAGACCGTCGCACAACTCCTGCATTGCGCTATCCATTGCGTTCGCATCATAGGCGTGAGAAAACTCCACCGGCGCAGCGGCCAGCGGCCAGTTCATCTCCGCAGCCCAGGAACACATGCGCTTCACAGCACAACCGGCCCAGGAGTAGGAACCGAACACCCCGAACCTCCGGTACGGAATCTGACGCATGCTTATCTCATCGAGAAGTTGCCGCACCGGCGGAAACAAGTCTCCGTTGTAGGTCGGCGCGCCGACTGCCAGCGAATCGAAACGGAATATGTCCGAGAGGACGTAAGAGATATGCGAAACGGACAGATTGTGCATGCGGATATCACGCACTCCGGCTTCGGTAAGTTTCCGGGCCAGATGCTCGGCGGCCTGTTCATTGTTGCCGTACATGCTTCCGTATGCTATCACCACGCCGCGGACGGCCTGATAACGGCTCATCGCATCGTACATGCGCACCACATCTGCCGCCTGACGCTGCCACACGGGACCATGCGCCGGACACAGGGTGTCGAAATCCAAGGCTGCGATTTTCGGCAGCGCACGCTGCACGGCGTTGCCGTACCTGCCGACTATGTTGGAATAATAGCGGCGCATCTCGTCCTCGTAGTACGACAAATCGGTCTGCGCATCGGAGACAATGCCGTCCAGCGCCCCGAATGTGCCGAATATGTCTCCGGTAAATAGCACACGGTCCTCCTCGGCAAGCGTCACCATGGTCTCAGGCCAGTGTATCATCGGCGCAAGGTGGAATCCGAGCGTGCGGCTTCCCAGTGAGAGCCTTTGGCAGTCGGCGACTTCCATGCAGCGCATCTTTCCGTAATACCCCTCGACCATACGCAGTGTCTGACGGTTGCCGACCACCGTGACATCCGGCCACAGGCGGCGCACCGCGAGAATCGATGCGGAATGGTCCGGCTCCACATGGTTGACAACGAGAAAATCCACCTTCCGGCTGCCTATCCTTCGACGCACGGACGCCAGAAACGTATCGGTAAACGAGGCATCGACAGTATCAATCAGCGCGATACGGTCATCGACAACCAAATAAGAGTTATACGAAACTCCGCGCCCAAGCGGCCACAGACCCTCGAAAAGAGATTTCGTGCGGTCATTGACCCCGACGTAATAAATTCCCGGTTTTATCTGCTTCACATCCATAGCTAACATTTCGGCGGAATCTCCGCCCGAAGACCCTGAAAGCAAATACCGTGCAGCAACCCGACACAGATACCGACGACAAACAGAGAAACAAAAAGCATATTTTGCGGTTGTACAAAAAAATTAGTAACTTTGCGGACTACTTTTTCGGATTGAATTTATAATTAAACCACTCAATATGAATATCGTCAAACAAGAAAACAATGACCTCTCGGTACTTCTGAAAGTCACCGTATCCGAGGCCGACTACTCGGAAGCCGTTGAAAAATCACTTCGCGAATACCGTCGCAAGGCAAATATCCCCGGATTCCGTCCGGGAATGGTCCCCATGGGTATAATCAAGAAAATGTACGGCAAGGGAGTAACCGCAGAGCAGGCATACAGAACTGCGACCAACAAATGTTTCGAATACGTTCAGGAGCAGAAAATCGACTTTATCGGCGACATCATTCCGAGCGACAACCAGCCCGACCTCGACTTCGACAACAACACCGAGCACGAATTCGACTTCGAACTGGGTCTGGCTCCCAAAGTGGAGATGGAACTGAGCGACAGCGACAAAATCACCTACTACAAAATCAAGGTCGCACAGGACATGAAGGACGCTTACCGCAGCAACTTCCTGCGCCGTTTCGGCCGTCTGGTGGATGTTGAGACCGTCGAGAAGGACGAGGCCCTGACCGTAACGCTCGAAAACGACGAGATGAAAATCGAGGACGCATACGTAGGCCTCATCTCGATGGACGACGCCCAGCGTGCTCCGTTCATCGGCAAGACGACCGGCGACGTGATGGACGTCAACATCGAGGAGCTCTACAAAACCCCGTCTCAGAGAGCTGCCATGCTGCAAGTCAAGGAGGATGAACTCAAAGACATCAACCCGCAGTTCAAGCTCACGATAACCAAAATACGCAAATTCGCAGACCCCGAACTTAACGAGGAGTTCTTCAAGGCAGCGTTCCCGGCAGGCAACGTCACCGACGCCGAGGGTCTGGACAAATATATCGAGGAGCAGATTTCCGCCGACCTCGGCCGCGAGAGCGACTATCTCTTCACCGCTCAGGTCAGAGAGTATCTTCTCAACAAGGCCGCTCTGAAAATGCCCGAAGGATTCCTGAAAAAATGGCTCTTCACTATCAATGAAGGCAAGTTCTCGATGGAGGAAATCGAAAAGGACTTCGCAGGATTCATCAAGATGATGAGCTGGAACCTTATTCAGAAACACTATGCCGACATATTCAAGATAGAGGTATCTCAGGACGAAGCGCTGAACGAAGCCAAGGCTCTGACCCAGATGCAGTTCGCACAGTACGGCATGGGTGCGGTGCCCGAAGACATGCTCACGTCATACGCCCAGAACATGCTCTCAAACAAAGAGGAGGCTTCGAAGATTTACGAGAAGTTGCGCGAAAGCAAAGTCGTGGAAGCCGTCCGCAAACAGATTAAGGTAAGCACGAAAAGCGTATCGGCCGAAGAGTTCGGAAAAGTCGCTCAGTCGCTGGCTTAAATCCGGTTCACCGCCGGTGCGGCTGTCGGCAGGCAGATGATGTCTGATGTGCAGTTTCGCACATAAAGGCATAAGCGTTCCGGGAAACCGTGCAGAGACACAATTTCAGGCTTCGTGATTGTCGGTGAGTGGCAAGCTCCCGCTCGCGAAGCCTTTTTTCTGACGGCAGACCCGCAGCACAGGCATGTTTGCATGAAATATGCTTACCACAACCCCGAACGGTTAACATAAAAAACACTCGATTATGAAAAAGAGCGAATTCGAAAAATATGCAATCGGGCATCTGGGAATCAGCAGCCTCAAACTGCACGATTACAGTTCGGTGGCGCAAGGATACATATCCCCGACCATCATAGAGGAGAGACAGCTCAACATCGCCACGATGGACGTCTTCTCCCGACTGATGATGGACCGCATAATATTTCTGGGCGTACCGATTTACGACGATGCAGCCAATATAATCCAGGCGCAGCTGTTGTTTCTGGAATCGGTCGACCCGGAAAAGGACATACAGATTTACATAAACTCTCCGGGCGGCTCGGTCAGCGCCGGTCTCGGCATTTACGACACGATGCAGCTCGTGAATCCTGACGTGGCCACCATATGCACCGGACTGGCGGCGAGCATGGGCGCCATACTTCTTACCGCAGGCGCAAAAGGCAAGCGCTCGGCGCTTCCTCACTCCCGCGTGATGATTCATCAGCCGCTGGGCGGAGCGCAGGGACAGGCCTCCGACATAGAAATCACGGCCCGTGAGATAATGAAGACGAAAAAGGAACTTTACGATATTCTGGCCTTTCACAGCGGCGCTCCCGTTGACAGAATCGCAGCCGATGCAGACCGCGACTACTGGATGACATCAACCGAGGCGCGCGACTACGGGCTTATAGACGAAGTTCTTTCCAAACGCGAAAAAAGACAGTAATGGCTAATAAGAACAATTACAGAAACGGCGGCGGACACTCCAACCAGGACCGCTGTTCGTTTTGCGGGGCCTTGCGCAGCGATGTCGAGATTCTGTTCGCCGGACAGGGCGGAGTGAACATCTGCAACAACTGCATAGAGAACGGCCACAGGATGCTCTCGGATGTCGACACGCGCCCCGCAGCAGCACAAGAGGACAAACTCGAAAAGGAATCACTGCCCAAACCGGCTGAAATCAAGCAGGCGCTGGACCAGTATGTCATCGGACAGGACGACGCCAAACGTTTCCTGTCGGTGGCCGTCTACAACCACTACAAGAGGATACTTAACCGCAAGAGCGGAGGCGAAGTGGAGATTGACAAGTCCAACATAGTTCTTGTCGGCCCTACCGGTACCGGCAAGACCCTGCTGGCCAGAACAATCGCAAAACAGCTGAACGTTCC
>CAYXGF010000031.1:0-20036 GCA_964464465.1 uncultured Alistipes sp.
AACGACGACCTCAATTCGCCCATCGCCATATCCGTGCTTTTCGACTGGGCGCGCATCATAAATCAGCTGTACGAGGGGGCGCAGACGATTACCGCCCGGGATTTGGAGACGCTCGGAAATACGATGCGCCTTATCGTTTTCGACGTGCTGGGGCTGCGTGACGACAAGACTGCCGGAGGCGCGGCCAATGACAAGGTGGCTCCGCTGGTGGAGATGCTGCTCGAAATGCGCATGGAGGCCAAGGCCGCCAGGAACTGGGCGCTCAGCGATGCGATACGCGACCGTCTGACAGCCATAGGCATACGTGTCAAGGACCGTAAGGACGGCTGCGACTGGGAGATAGAGTAATTGGGAGGCCGTATATCGGACGGCGACTGTCGGCCGCGGGGCCGGGGTCGTTGTTCGGACAAGGTGTGCGCTTCGGGGCCGGGTGGCTTGTGCGGAGAAGCGTAGCGCATGTTCTATATGATGTGCGTGATGTATTTATTTTGACAAGACAAAACTATGACAGACAATAAACAGGCGGCGATGGCGCTGGGCACGGAGCGAATCCGGAAGTTGCTCGTGCAATACGCTGTTCCGGCAATCATAGCCATGACAGCCTCGTCGCTGTACAACATGGTCGACAGTATTTTCATCGGACAGGGTGTCGGGCCGCTGGCCATATCGGGGCTGGCGCTCACTTTCCCGCTGATGAATCTCGCTGCGGCGTTCGGTTCGCTGGTCGGTGTAGGCGCCGCTACGCTCATATCCATGAAACTCGGACAGAGGGACTACGGCACCGCAGGCACGGTGCTGGGCAACGTGGTGATACTTAATCTTATTATAGGTGTGGCTTTCGCAGCGGCGGCCCTCGTCTTTCTCGACCCGATTCTGTATTTCTTCGGTGCCAGCGCCGACACTATATCGTATGCTCGGGAGTATATGACGGTTATTCTGGCCGGAAATGTCGTCACGCACATGTATCTGGGTCTTAATGCCGTCCTCCGCGCTTCGGGGCATCCGAAAAGGTCGATGTACGCGACAGTGATGACCGTGGTGATAAATACGGCCCTCGACCCTCTGTTTATCTATGTTTTCGGCTGGGGAATCCGCGGCGCAGCCATAGCTACCGTTCTGGCGCAGATAGTATCCCTGGTATGGCAGATAGTGATACTGTCGGATAAAAAGGAGCTGCTGCATTTCAGACGTGGCATATACAGATTGCGGGGCGATATAGTCCGCAATATTCTGGCCATAGGCCTTTCGCCGTTTCTGATGAATCTGGCGGCGTGTTTCATCGTGATTCTTATAAACCGCAGTCTGGCCCGCTACGGCGGCGATTTGTCGATAGGCGCATTCGGAATAGTGAACCGTCTGGCATTCTTTTTCGTGATGATTGTCATGGGTATAAACCAGGGAATGCAGCCTATTGCAGGATATAATTTCGGGTCGCGGCAGTTTGCGCGCGTGTTGCAGGTGCTGAGGCTGACAATAGTCGGAGCCGTGTGCATCACCACGGCCGGATTCCTTATAGGCGAGCTGATGCCGCGCACGATAGTGGCGCTGTTTACATCCGACGAAGAGCTCATGGAACTTGCCGCCGAGGGAATGCGCATTGCGTTCGTATGTTTCCCCATAATCGGATTTCAGATGGTGTCGACGAACTTTTTCCAGAGCATCGGCATGGCTTCCAAGGCGATAGTGCTGTCGCTGTCCCGACAGCTGCTGTTCCTGCTGCCGTGTCTGCTGTTCCTGCCGCCGGTGTTCGACATGTATACCCCGTGGAACGGCAGCTGGGGCGTATGGTGCTCCATGCCGGTTTCGGACCTGCTGGCCTCGGTGGTCGCGTTCTTCATGCTGACGGCGCAGCTGCGAAAATTCAGAACCATGATAGCCGACAATGAAAAGCGATAAACGTTATGGAAGAGAGATTCGTTATAAATATCGGACGTCAGATAGGCAGCGGCGGCAAGAGCATAGGCGAGACCGTAGCTGAACGTCTGGGCATAAACTTGTACGACAAGCAGCTTATCAATATAGCGGCCGAGGAGAGCGGTCTGGCTCCGGAGCTGTTCGAACGCGCCGACGAGCACCGCAGCCGTGGTGCTTTCGCCTCGCTTATCGGCTATCTGCGTTCGCCTTCCGCTGGTGATGACGGCGGAGTGACGAACGTGCTGTCGGGCGATGCGCTGTTCAAGATTCAGAGCGACGCGATACGCAAAATCGCCGGCCGCGAGTCGTGTGTCTTCGTAGGCCGTTGCGCCGACTACATACTGAGGGACAATCCGCGTGTGGTGAATGTCTTCATAACGGCCTCCGTGGAGGACCGCTGCCGCCGGATATGCGAGAGAATGGGTGTTACGCCGCAGCAGGCTCTCTCCATAATGGAGCGCGGCGACGAGCAGCGGGCTTCGTACTACAATTATTACAGCTCGCACAAGTGGGGCGTGGCCTCCACGTACCATCTGTGCGTCGATTCGTCGGTGATGGGCATCGACGGCACGGCGGACCTCGTGACGGATTTTGCCCGCAGATTCCTGAAATTCTAATTGACAGAGAGATATATGATTACAGTTGAACAGATTAAGGATGTTGTAAGGCGCCTGGATGCGCTGAGGAGGCATCTTTGACATCGATGCCAGACGT
This sequence comes from uncultured Alistipes sp., assembly GCA_964464465.1. Taxonomy (GTDB): domain Bacteria; phylum Bacteroidota; class Bacteroidia; order Bacteroidales; family Rikenellaceae; genus UBA940. The sequence continues at coordinate 2,629 of CAYXGF010000031.1, forward strand.
GAACAGATAAAGGAGCGCGAGCAGCGCAGCCTTGCCGACGATTTCTGGGATGACCCGCAGAGTGCGGAGGCGTATCTGAAAGAGACCTCGTCGGTGAAAAGCTGGGTTACGGATTTCGATTCCGTATCGTCGCTTGTGGATGATTTGCAGCTGATGCCGGACTTCGTGCGGGAGGAGCTTGCCTCGGAGCAGGAACTGGACGAGCATTATGCCGGTACGCTCGAAGCGGTCGGGCAGTTGGAGATGCGCAACATGTTGCAGGGCCGGGAAGACCGCCTGGGTGCCATCATGGATATCAATTCGGGTGCGGGGGGGACCGAGGCTCTGGACTGGGCTTCGATGCTTCTGCGCATGTATACCCGCTGGGGCGAGATGCACGGCTACAAGGTGCGTATACAGGATTATCAGGCCGGCGATGAGGTGGGCGTGAAGTCCGCAACGTTGGAGTTCGACGGGGAGTACGCCTACGGTTTCCTGAAAAGCGAAAACGGGGTACACCGTCTGGTGCGTCTGTCGCCGTTCAATGCCAACAATAAGCGTCAGACGACTTTCGCGTCGGTGTTCGTCTCGCCTGCGGTGGACGATACGATAGAGATAAACATCGACAAGAGCAAGATTTCATGGGATACGTTCCGCAGCAGCGGAGCCGGCGGACAGAATGTCAACAAGGTGGAGTCGGGCGTAAGACTGCGCTATCTTTATACCGACCCCGAGACGGGACGCGAGGAGGAGATTCTTATCGAGAATACCGAGACGCGCGACCAGCCTAAGAACAGGGAGAACGCCCTGCGTATTCTCAAGTCCAAGCTGTATCAGAAAGAGCTCGACAAGCAGCAGCGGATGCGCAACGAACTGGAAAAACAGAAAAAGAAGATAGAGTGGGGCTCGCAGATTCGCAGCTACGTGTTCGATGACAGACGTGTGAAGGACCACCGTACCGGGTGTCAGACATCGAACGTCGATGCTGTGATGAACGGCGAAATCGACGAGTTCATCAAATCGTATCTTATGGAGTTCGGAGCCGATGCGTAGAACCCGTCTGGCAATGAGGCGTGATTTATTATATATATTATTGATTGTCTTCTTGTGTGCATGTCGGGATGCGGACCGTCCGCGGCTTGAAGTCAGTATTGAAGATATTCAGGGCCATTGTCGGCAGGCGGAGCTGCATCCGATAGAGGAGATATATAATCCGTCGGATATATACGCGGTGGGAGATTATATCGTTGTGGTGAACAGCAACAAGCAGTGTAATCTTCTGTATCTGTATAACCGGGGAGACATATCGTTTCATGGAACTTTCGGACTGTATGGCCGGGCGAACTGCGAGTATATGTTCGCAGACCGCAGTCCGAAGCAAAACAACGATTCAACGCTGTTTCTATATACGGACTTTGCCTGCTGTTCCGAATTTAGGTTTTGCAAAGGTACGGTCAAAGAGGTCGACAGGCGTAGAATCATTGACGATTTCAGCAATAATGTTATCGTACTCGATGATTCTCTGACATTGTGCCGTGCGTTGCGGTCGGACCATGCTTTCGATATATATAATTACAGGCGGCAAAAGAAAGAGTTGTCTTTCGGCGATTTTCCCATTAGTCCCATAAGGCCCCGGACGGATGCTGACAGAGACAATATTTGTCTGTCTGTGTCGGTGTACAGCCGGGAGCGGCGTCGGCTTGCCGCTTTCTATGAATCGTTGCCGTTGATTCGTTTCTTCGATATGGATACCTACGAATGCGTTTCGGAAACGGAGCTTGTCGATGTACGCAAACAGACTGCTTCGCTCGAAGAGTATTACGATGATAGGAATATCGTGTATTTTTCCCGACCCGTTGCCACGCAGGACAGGATTTATGTATCTCTTATAAACAAGCGTGCCGATTGTGTTCCGGAGCAGACTGTTTTGTTAGCCATGGATTGGAACGGAAACTTTACAGGCAAATATATTGTAGACAGGTTTTGCCCCGTATATACAGTCTCCGAAGACGGTGTATTCTATGGAATCGCCTTTGATGGCGGTGTCTCGTTTTGCAGAACCGAGTTGTTTGTGGAACAGTAAAAATAGAGGCGGGACGAGTCTTGATACCCATCCCGCCTAAGACATCATGAATCCTTGTCTGGTATGCGGTGATTCGCCTTATTTAGTTACGCGGAGTATGCCGCGGAGTTCGGATGCCGGAATTTTTACTGTTGCGGCACCGCAGCTGTAAGGCCCCAGAACGTACTGCTCGAAGATGAATGCCGGACCGGATTTTTCCATAACGATGGCCGAAACCTTGTCAAGACTCGGCTGCTCCCAGAAACAGCTGTCCGGATTCTCGAAATAACTCCTCAGAAGTTCGTTTATGCGCGACGCCTGGGTATAGTCTATGAGACTTTCGTTGCTCAGTATCTCGCCTTTGCGTATGTCGAAGTTTATGGCCTTGTATTCTGTCATGCCGTGAGCTCCGCCCATGTAGGTGTAGGTCGTGAACAGAACCGACGCTATGTTATCGGACAGATATGCTGCGCTTTCGACTGTCAGCTCGCAATCCCATTCCGGTCTCGGTATGTCATTCCGGCTCAACTCCGCGAACATTTCCCCGGCTTCCGAGATTACGGATGAGGTCAATGTGTCCACATATGTTTCGATTGCGTCGTTAAGAGTCCTGAATTTGTCGTTTACCGGGCGTGAATTGGACGAGAATACGGGATAGGAGACATTAATCGAACATATGCTGTCGTTGAGAATCTTCTCAGCCTTGACTATCGAGTCATGTCTGCTGCAAGAGACGGCGCAAAGCACTCCGAGTGCGATGATGATGAGTTTTTTCATGCGTTTTTATACTTTTAGAAATACCTTTTTTCTGTAAAGGAAGTAGAGCAGGCCCCAACATACGGCTATGTAGAATACGGCATGGACGAATTTCGAGAACTCGGCTGGCAGAAGCCCCGCTAATCCTCCGCCCAGAAAATCCGCCGTGAAATTCACGTTCACCGCTCTCTGGAACATGTATACGGTAATCGAGTTCATTCCGATGACTTTGAAAAAAAGCGTCCATCTCCTTATCTGCCTTACGTCTATTATATAATAGAACAGCGCGAAAAGCGCAGCCGACAGCCCGCCCACGAAACATACGTAGGAGCTTGTCCACAGCTTCTTGTTAATCGGGAACTGCAAATCCCATACCTTTCCGATGATTACGAGCAGAATGCCTGCTGCGGCGATAATGGCTGCCTTGCGTGCCCCCGACAGTGAATCACTGTCGCTCGTCACAATTTCGCCTGTGAACATCCCGAGCATCGCTGTAACAACCGCCGGAAGCGTGGACAGCAGACCTTCCGGGTCGAACGAGCCGAATACGAGCTGTCCGGGTAAGAACAGTCTGTCCACATAGCCTGCCAGATTGCCTTCGAATGTGAAAGGTCCTGCACCTTGTGCGTCAGGTGCGGGGACGAGCCATAGCAGCAGCCAGTATCCGATAAGGATTGCCGCGGCAATGGCGGCTCTCGTTCCGGTTCCGAAATTAAGGAACAACACCGCGGCAATGGCCCATGCAATGCCGATTCTGGCCAGAACGCTGGCGCAGCGCAGATTCTCGAAGTCAAGTTCCAACAGTCCGTTGTAGACCATTCCGAGAATAACAAGCAGCAGTGCACGCCGGGCGATTTTCAGGTAGATGAGTCTTTCCGATGTTCCTTGCCAGCGGCTTTTAGCTACCGAAAACGGGAACGATATTCCTGCAATGTAGAGAAATAACGGGAAAATCATGTCTTTGACGGCAAAACCGTCCCATGCCACATGGTGCATCTGTTCCGCGAAGAATTCCGTTAGGCCGCATGGCAGAAGCGTGGCAAGCGCGACGAACAGCATGTCGCCGCCCATGATGAAGAACATGTCGAATCCGCGTAGCGTATCGAGGGATTCGAGTCTTGTGTCGGGTTTCATTTGACTGTTGATGTTTTTAGTAGTTTAATCTTCGCGGCCGGTTTTCCGTTCCGCACGGAAACAAAAATACGAAAAGTCGAGGGCATAAGCAAGCGCCGGCTTGATTATGCCGAGACGGAGTATTTTCGGCGGAGCCAACTGTACGAAAAGTCGAGAGCAGAAGCAAGCATTTGGCTTGATTATGCTCTCGACGGGGTATTTAAGATAGCATGTCAAAATACGAAAAGCCGATGGCATGAGCAGGAAAATTCGTATTCTGCCGTGTGGAATTGTCGGTATGATGAAAAATAAATCTTTTCGTTTCCTTTCGCCGGCCTGTCTGAAACATTCGTTCTGCCGAAAAATAATATCCCGCCGGCGCATCCGTCATATCTGTCTTGCGGGTTAGGATGTTATGGTAAAAAACTTTTTCGAGCAGCTTTTTTATATCGCATGTTTTTCATATCTTTGTGCTCATAATTGTATTTAGACAGTATGAAAAAGATATTGTTTTCCCTGGCCGTCGTCATTTTGCTTTTCTCGTGCGGCTCTGTGAAGGATGTGGCGTATTTGCAGGATGTGGCCCTTTCGGAAGCGTTGCAGGCATACGACAACGATTACGAGGTCACCATTCAGCCGGCCGACCAGTTGAGTATTTTCGTCAATGTGCTTAATAAGGACAATGTTGCACTGGCCTCCCCGTTTAACTCTTTCGCCGTTGTTTCGGATGCGGTTGCTGCCGGGCAGGGTGTGAGTCAGTCAGGTGCCGGCAGCTATCTTGTAGATGCGGACGGCGATATCAATTTCCCTGTTTTCGGCAAGATAAAAGTGGAAGGGATGACTCGCGGCCAGCTTGTCTCTTATCTGGAAAACAGATTGCGCAGCGAAGGCTACATAAAGGACCCAGTGGTTACGGTGAACTTCCTTAATATGAAAGTGTATGTAATGGGCGAAGTTGCCAAACCTGGCCCGTATCCGATAGTCTCGAACCGTATGACCATATTCGAGGCGCTCAGTACGGCCGGAGACCTGACCATCTACGGACAGAGAAAGAACGTGATGGTGATACGTGTAGAGAACGGTGTGCGCAAAATCGTAAAACTCGACATGACGAGCAAAAAGATATTCGACTCGCCGTATTTCTACCTGCAACAGAACGATGTTGTATATGTCACCCCGAATAAGAGACGTGCGGAGCAGGGTGCCATATCGCCTCTTACTTCGACGATTATTTCCAGTGGTAGTCTCTTGGTGTCCTTGGGAACACTCATTATCTCGATATTGAGACTTAAATAAAATAATAAAAAGAGTCATAATGATTGAATTAGTAGAAAAAAGCACTCATGACGATTCGCAGGATTTGTCGTATACCCTGCGTGACTTTGTCGATATGGTAATCGGCAACTGGTTGCTTTTCCTGGTATCCATAATCGTCTGTATGTCGGTGGCTGGGTTTTATGTCTACAAGACACCGAAAACATATTCCCGTTCGGCCTCCATTCTGATAAAAGACTCCCGACGTGGAAATGCCACAGCCTCGGCTTTCTCTGATTTGGGAAGTGTGAAAATGATTCCCAATATCGACAATGAGATAGCTCTTATGTCATCGAAACATCTGATGACATCGGTCGTCAAGCAGATGGGGCTGAATGTCAGATATTCTGCCAAGGGGCGTGTTCGTACATACGATTTATACGGCAATCTGCCGCTCGAAGTCACTTTTGTCGACGGAGTCGACGAGCAGAGTTGTGGATTCGATGTGATTCCCATCTCGGCATCCGATTTTAAGGTTACGAATTTCGTATATCCCAATGTCCCGGACGATACCGTGATTTTCGGTTGCGTAGGGGATACTGTATCGACCCCTGTCGGGCGTATAGTAGTTAATGCTTATGCATATATGAGCAACTACATAGATATGCCCATAACCGTAAGGAAGAGTTCGGTCGAGTCCACTGCTTTGGCTTATAAGAGCAGGGTTACTGTGGAGATGCAAAATAAAGAGGCGAGTGTTATTACGCTTACTCTGGTGGATGAGAATCCGCGTCGGGCCGAGGCGATTCTGAATTGCATGATGCGAACATATCAGGAGGATGTGATGGCTGATAAGGCATTGGTGCTCGAAATAACCAAAAAATTCATCACCAATCGTCTTAATGCTGTTACACAGGAAGTTCAGGCGGCAGACAAGGAGGTTGAGAAATACAAGTCGACCAACAAGCTCGTTGATTTGCAGTCTCAGGTTTCGATGAGTCTGACAGAGGGTAGCAAATACAGGGGTGAAGTCATCCAGATAGAGACACAGCTAAGTATGGTGGAGTCCGTGAAAAATTATGTCATGGATCCTAAAAACGACAATCAAATGATTCCTCTGGGAGTCGGAGTTGAAAATCAGATGATTTCCACCATAATAGGTGAGTATAACGAAATGTTGCTCAACCGTAACAAATTTGTAGCCAATTCCGGTCTCAACTCTCCGGTGGTTGTAGATTTGAATGCAAAATTGAACGCCAAACGTCAGTACATTCTTTCCTCTCTGGAAAGTTTTATCGAGCAGTTGCAGATTTCGTTGAAAAATGCCCGCGAGCAGGAGAGACTTACGAGCAGTCAGATGGCGTCTATTCCGATGCAGCAGAGCGGATACGATGATAAGGTGCGTCAGCAGAGTATCAAGTCGGAAATTCTTCTGTATCTTCTCAATAAACAGGAGGAGAATGAACTTGCGCGTGCAGTCATAGATTCCGATTCGAGAATTTTGGATGTGGCTTACGGTTCATCTTCTCCGGTTGCTCCCAAGACAGCAGCTATATTGCTTGCTGCTTTGATAGTAGGTATTGGCCTGCCTTTCGCTGTCATAATATTGATGAGTATGCTCAATACGACAGTCCGCGGTATAAAGGATTTGGAGAACAAGATTAACGTACCGATTCTCGGTGATATTCCGTTCTATTCGGGCAAGTCGAATATGGGAGTGGTGGTTAAGGAACATGGACGCGATTCAGTGTCGGAGGCTTTCCGCATGATTCGTTCGAATATGGGCTTTATGAATGTCGGCGGAAAACAGCAGGTCATTCTGGTGACGTCGTCCAATGCCGGTGCCGGAAAAACTTTCGTGTCCACCAATCTTGCCATGTCGCTTGCCATATCGTCTAAGAAAGTCGTTGTTGTCGATTTGGATATGCGTAAACGGACATTGACGAAGATGGTCGGAGGACGGAATGTTAATGTCGGAATAAGCAAATACCTTTCGGACAGCAGTGTAAGTATTGAAGATATTGTCGTCAAGAGCAAACTGCATAATAATATAGATATAGTGCTGGCTGGAGTGCAGCCTCCCAACCCTGCCGAATTGCTTCTAAGCAAGCGTCTGGATGAACTTGTAGCAGAGTTGCGTGAAAGGTACGATTATGTGATTTTGGATTCGGTACCTGCCATGATGGTTGCAGATGCAATGATTGCCGACAGAGTGTGTGATTTGTCTATATACGTTGTTCGTGAAGGCCTTCTGGACAGACGTCAGTTGCCCGATATCGAACGGTTGCGTACGGAAGGAAAACTTCACAGTATGACTTTGGTACTCAATGGTGTCCGCTATAATACCCATAAAGGTTATGGATATGGCTACGGCTACGGCTATGGTTATGGTTATGGCTATGGTTATGGCTATGGTTATGGCTATGGTTATGGCTATGGTTATGGCATAAGTGAAAGCGATAATCGGAAGAAGGGTTTTTTCTCATTCTTGAAGAAAAAGAAGAAACACAAGTCCACAAATAAATAGCAGCAGGGATGATAGTTGCAATCGATTTTGACGGAACTTGCGTTGCACGCGATTATCCGCATATTGGGAAAGATATAGGGGCAGTGCCGGTTTTGAGGGAGCTTACAGAAAACGGTCACAAACTTATTCTGTATACGATGCGTGACGGCCGATTGCTGAAAGCTGCTGAAAAGTGGTTTAAGGAGAATAAGATACCATTGTATGACATTAACCGCAACAAAGAGCAGCAGAAGTGGACTACTTCGCCCAAGGTGCATGCCGATATATATATAGATGACTCGGCGGCCGGTTGCCCCGTGAAATACGAAGACGGAGAAAGATACCATTATGTAGACTGGGTTCGTATGAGACAGATATTGGTGGAATACGGACTTCTTGATTAGATTTCTTTTGAGAGTTCACGGGTGTGGTGAATTCGAAATCGATGAATTTGGAAACGACCTTCTTTACATGAGGGTCGTTTCTATTTTTAACGGCAATATATATTTTTAAGTAAGATGGTATGGACGATAATTTGCGGTACAACGGACTGCGCGAGCCGTAGCCTCAGCTCCGCGGAGGGCTATTATTGCTCCACAAGCTACAAACACAACAAGACCCGTTGAAAAGAACGGGCCCTGGTTATGTTTTGTGGATATGAAGATTTAGTCTTCGTCTTCAAGAATGAAGATTGTCTCTACCGGTTTTCCAAAGTATCGGCTTATTTTGAGCGCGAGAGGCGTCGATGGAAGAAACCGGTTTTTCTCGATAGCTACGATGGTCTGACGGCTTACACCGACCGCTTCGGCCAATTGCTGTTGTGTGACGTCGTTTTCTGCGCGTTCGACTTTGACTCTATTCTTCATCTTCGCCCAGTTTATTGTATTTATAAGTTTCGATACAGAATATTATCACATAAATGACCGGCAGAAGTACGAGACAGCAGCCCATGAAGTCGAGATATGCAAGTCCGTTGATGCATATTGTGCCGATAATCAGTATTATTACATATGCGTACAATGATTTCATCAGGGCCGAAAGCCTTATTGAACGCATCATTTCATCTTCATTCCGCTTTTTGGAGCATGCTATGAAGATGGCACCGAGGACGACGGCAATGGTTAGTACGGTGGTGTCGCAGATTGTTCCCCATATATGGTTTTCATAGTCGGGGATTTGGAACATGACGAGAATTCCAAGAATGGTGGCCGGGATGAACAGCAACCATCCGACGATGTTGAATCCTCGCGGGAAAAGAAAGTTTTTCATCACACTTAGTATTTTAGGTTTAACTTAGATGACAATGTAAAAGTAAATAATATTTTACAATAAGACAAATTTATTTTACATTTTTCTGACAGAAATATTTTTTTGCCGTTGCGGTGGAATGCTGGCGAGACGTGTCTACATGACTTTGTATTGTATGAGACTGCATCTCGGCCGGCTATATAATGTGGCGTATTCGCTTTGTAAAAACACGTGATAGGTTGATAATCAGACTAAAAGTTACAGCGTGTGCTACCGGTACGGTCTTGTCGGCGTCGTTTTTTAAGTATGGCTGCGTCAGTAGATTGAAAAAGTGTTGCCCATAATGTTGCATGACGTTGAAAGTCTGCGTTATTTACGGATGTCCAGAATACAAAAAAGCCCGCAATTGGGATGCGGGCTTCGTGGTGTTATTTGTCTGCGGCCGTTTTTTACTTGGTTTGAGACTGGTTGCGTTTGGTGTAAAGGAAGCGTTTGATTTTCTGCGTGGGAGTTTTCTCGAACTCCTCCATACGCTCCTCGACTCTCGATATTCGGGAGAAACTGTTGACCTTCGAGTTTACGTATTTTACGACATCGGCCTTTATCTCCTCCATCTTGGTCGACAGATTGTCTTTCAGGTCGTAATATTTGCGTTCGAGCTCCTCGTAGTTGAATTTGACCAGAGCGATGAGTTTGCCCTTGTCCTCTGTGACGATTGACTCGCTGACGTAAATCAGGCTGTTGAGTATGTTTTCTATCTCCTCGGGATAGATATTTTCACCGCTGGGGCCGACAAGCATATTGTTGAGCCTGCCCTTTATGTACACATAGCCGTCCTTGTCGAAATACCCGAGGTCGTTGGTGCGGAACCATCCGTCCTCCGTGAATGCGGCTTTCGTAGCATCCGGATTTTTGAAATAGCCTTTCATTATGCTGGGGGTGAGAGCCACGATTTCTCCCTCGCCGGTCTGCGGATTAACATTGTCGAGTCTCAGCTGCACGTATTTCATGGGCCAGCCGGTCGATTGCAGTCTGTTCTTGGGGTGTATCATGCCGGCGAGCAGCGGTGCGGTTTCCGTGAGTCCGTATCCGACGGCATACGGGAAGTCGGCGTCGAGCAGGAACTGTTCGGTTTGCGGGTCGAGTTTGGCGCCGCCGATGCCGAAGAAACGTATGCGGCCTCCGAATACCTTGTATATTTTGTTTCCTGCGATTCGGTGCAGTTTCCGGCGGGTGAAATCCATGGAGTACAACCATCTGAAAACTGCATTGGAGTTGAATTTTGCCAGAACCTGACTGCGGAACAGCTTCTCTATGATGAGCGGTACGCTGAGCATTACTGTCGGTCTGACATGCTTGAAGGCGGGAATGAGTACGGAAGCCGTAGGCGGACGGTCGAGGTAGGTTACGGATACGCCGCGGGAGAACGGATAAAGCATTCCCACCGAGCATTCGTACGTATGCGACAGCGGCAGAATCGAGAGGAAGCAGTCGTTCTCGTTAATCGGGAAGATGTCGTAGGCCATTTCTGTTTGCAGACACAGAGCCTTGTGCGACAGCATGACACCCTTGGGCTTGGATGTGGTGCCCGAGGTGTAGATTATGGATGCTATGTCGTCGGGCTGAGGTTGTGCGGCCTTTCCGCGCGAGAGTCCCTCCTTGCGGGATATGACACCGAGATTTTTAGTACGGATTACGATGTTCTGGCTGTCCACCGTCTGTTTTGAAATCTTGGAGAAGAGTTTGTCCGACACGAGCAGCGCCTTTGATTCGCTGTGGCTGATAATCATGTCGTATTCATCGCCTGAGAATCCCGGCAGAATCGGTACCACAATCATGCCCATTGTCGTGACTGCGAAATAGCATACCGCCCAGTTCGGCATGCTCGAACTCAGCAGTGCTACCTTGTCGCCCGCGCACAGACCTGCATCGAGCAGCATATCTTGCAAATTTTTAACCCTCTTATCGAATTCGGAGAATGTGACGCTCTCCCTTTCGAACATAGCATTTGCAACTTTCGGGGCGAATTTTTCTACGCTGTTCCGGTAGAGTTCGCTCAGTGTGTTGAATGTCATATTCTTTTAGTATTGGTTTGTAATATACAACGCAAAAATAAATTTTTTTATTCTTTTAATACTATTTTTGTGCTAAAATATCATATGCTTAAACGAGCAGATATACTCGATGCCGCTCTCTCGGTCGGTTTTAATCTCTGTGGCATAGCCCGTTACAGAGTTCTGTCCGAACGCGTCGAGAAATACACTCAGTGGCTGGACCGCGGATTCGACTCTTCGCTGCACTATATGCGCCGCGGGGTGGAAAAGAGGTTCGACCCGAAGTTTCTGTTGCCCGACGCTGCGAGCGTGATAGTCTGTGCCGTGAGTTACAAGAACGAGGTGAGCGGAGGGTACGATGCCGGTTGCGATGTGCCCAGAATCGCCTCCTATGCCTGTACGACGGATTATCATGTCACGGTCAAGACCATGCTGCGCGATATGGCCGGCAGACTGGGACTGGATGACCGCGGTGTCGCGTGGCGCTGTTTCACGGATTCGGCTCCGATACTTGAAAAGGCCTGGGCCGTAGAGGCCGGACTCGGCTGGATAGGGCGCAATTCCCTGCTGGTAACACCGCGTTACGGTTCGTTCGTGGTACTCGGCGAGATAGTCGTTTCTTGTGCTGCGGATGTTTACGATACTCCGTACAGCGGTTGCGGCTGCGGGGATTGCAGACGGTGTGTGGATTCCTGTCCCACCGGTGCGATAACCGAAGAGCGGATGCTCGATACAGGTCGCTGCATTTCGAGACTTACGGTCGAGAAGGGTTGTGAGGCCGTAGCGTGTGATTTGCATGGGTGGATATTCGGGTGCGACGAGTGTCAGAATGCGTGTCCGTACAATATGCGTGCTGCGGCGCATACCTGCCGCGGTTTCGATACGGTTTTCGACCCGCGCGTTATGTCGGACGGAGCGTGGGCGTCGATGTCGGAGCAGGAGTTCGGGGCGGTGGCTGGCTCCACACCTTTGTCGCGTGCGGGCTACCTGCGGGTGAAAGGCCTGTGCGCCGCCAGAAATAATATGACGGACAAAATACCGGGTTAGAGATATGAGGAATATATTGTTGTCGCTTTTTCTCCTTAATGTTAACATAGCGTTGGCTTACAATCAGGGAGATATTCTGTTTCAGACCAGCAAGTCGGCTCAGTCGAAATATATAATGGCCGCAACCGGCTCACGATATACGCATTGCGGCGTCATTTACAGGAAGGATGGCGAAGATTATGTGTTGGAGGCTGTCGACAAGGTGAAGCTGACGCCGGTAGATGAGTGGATTGCAAGAGGGGAGGGCAGGCATGTCGCGGTCAGGAGATGTCCGAAAAAAGATTTCGAAATCGATTTGGCGAAGTATGCGGGGAAACCGTATGACCTGTCTTTCAGCTGGACGGATGCGAGAATGTACTGCTCGGAATCAGTGTATAAGGTTTATGCTGACAATGGTATAATATTGTGCGAACTGAGGAAAGTGAGCGATTATAATGTCGGCGGATTCGAAGCCTATCTGAAAGAGAGGGGCATCTCCCTGAGTGAGAATGTCGTTGCACCATCGGACCTGCTTGAACGGAACGGTTCTGATTTCTACGGTCTCATATGTCGGGTGAAAGCGGCAGTCAGGAATGCTCTTCGTCGATGGAAGTAAAAAGTTTCCGCCCTCAGGTTTTACAACAAAAGCGCATATTTTCGGCCTTGGCGGAAGTATGTGCCGCGAAAAAACGCAATGGTTGCTATTGGTGCGGCTTGTCTTTCGGGCAGCAGCCGTCGGAAGGCCAGGCGAGTGAAGCGATGCCGTAGCCGCTCTCCATGCTGCGGCACGCGCGGTTTTCGGGTAAAACAGTTGCGCGGGAGAACGGACTGCGGATTTTCGATGAGTGCGTTTACCTATTTTCGGGGCATATCACGCTCAGGCCTCCGGTAAGGCACTCTATGTCGAGCGGGAAATCGGGGCCGGGCTGACCGTCTATGTCTGTCAGTTCCCGCCGGTCGCACTCCACGTGTATCTTGCGGCATTTGAGGTGTACTATCTCGCGGGTGTAGTCCTTGCGCGTTATGGTGCCGATGCCGGACAGATAAAGAAAGAACGTGTGGATTGTCTCCAAGGCGCTGTCTCCCTTGACAACGAGTACGTCCAGAAGTCCGTCGTCCACCTCCGATGTGTATGCGAGCTTGAAATTGCCTGCGCTTTTGCCGTTGAAGACAAGCAGTATAAGCGCCTCGCCCGAAAAGTCGCCTCCGTCGGAGGTGATGTCGAGATGCATCTTGTGCAGATGCGTCAGGTCTACGGCGCCGCCGACGATGTACGACAGGCGTCCGAATATGTTTTTGGCCACGGTCGGCGTCTGCTGCGATACGCCGGTGAACAGTCCGCAGCTGCACACGTTTACGAAATAGGTGCCGTTTACGCATCCGAGGTCTATGCGGCGTCTCTGTCCTGAGAGTATTGCCCTGACGGCGTGTTCCACATTGGCGGGCATGCCGAGCAACTTTGCGAAATCATTGGCCGTGCCCGTCGGCAGAATGGCTAACGGTATGTCCGCACCGCATGTTTTTAGGTGGTTGACAACGTAATTGATGCTTCCGTCGCCGCCCGCTACAAGCAGATGGTCGAACGACGAGTCGAGTCCGCATGCGATGGACTCCGTTCGAGCGTCGAATGTCAACGGACAGGGGATGATGCTGAATCCGTTGTTCTTGTACATGTCGATGACCGTGTACAGATGTTCTTCCGTCTGCCCCCGACCTGAGTGCGGGTTGTACAGAAATTTTACTTTCTTCATTTGTCGGCAGGGGATTTATCTGTTCTCGGAGATGAATTTCTCGAACGACGGGGAGGCGTACGTGCGGAAGAATCCGTCCTCGTCGCTGTAAATGACATAGTATGCCAGAGGTGTGTTCATGCGGGAGACCATATTTTTCACCTGGTCGAGTCCGCCGGCGGTCATGAGTGCTGTGGCGAAGGCGTCGGCGTAGGCGCATGTGCCGGCGATGACGGTTACGGAGAGGACGCTGCTGTTTACGGGCTGTCCCGTTTTCGGGTTAATGGTGTGTACGATTTTATTGCCCTCGGCGTCGACGTAGAAGTTGCGGTAGTTGCCCGATGTGGCTACCGCTTTTCCGCTGATGTTCAGCACGGCTTGCAGATTGTCGACCGATTTGCCGTCCAGAATGCGGTTGCCGTTTACGGGCATGTCTATTCCCACAATCCAGTTGCGGCCTTTGGAGTTTACGCCGCGGCAGTATATCTCGCCGCCTACTTCCACAAGAAAGTTCTGAATCCCGTTCTCGCGCAGCATGTGCGACATCATGTCGACCGTATAGCCTTTTGCTACGGAGCTGAAATCCAGCTGCACGCCCATTCTTTGTTTCAGCAGCAGCCCTGGTACCGTCTCGAAGTCGAGTTTGTCGAAACCTACGAATTGCAGCAGAGAGTCGATGTACTCCTGAGACGGATTTTTCGCTCCGCTGCCGAATCCCCATGCGTCTACTATCGGTTTTACGGTTATGTCGTATGTGCCGCCGGAGAGCGAGTGGACATCCCTGGCGATGTTGAGACATGTGAGCATGTCATTGTTTATGAGCCGGTTCTCATTGCGGTTGATTCTGCTTACGACGGACTCCGGATTGAAAATCGAGAATATGCTGTCGGCCTTCTGAAATACCTGCGCTATTTTGGTCTCTATGTCGGCCGGCGCATCCTGCGCGATTATCCGGTATGTGGTCCCCTGGGCCAGGCCGTTGTATATTTTGTATCCGTTGTTTTTGCACGAGAACATCAGTGCCGTGCAGAGCAGTGCGATGATTGAAAGCGTTTTTTTCATGATTATGTTCTTTTTTTGTTCTTTATTCCGATATTCTGCGGCAGTATGCAGTTCCTCCTTCGTATCGGACGATATGCACCTTTTCGCCCTTTGCGATGAAGAAGCCTTCGTCCGAGGCGGCCTGCCATGCCTGACCGTCTACATATATGCGTCCGGCCGGTTTCAGGTCGGAGGAGACTATTCCGCTGCGTCCGACTATTGTCTGTCCGGATTCATGCGAGACGAATCCGTGGCGGGAGTCGAGACTCGATTCGAGCACGAGGTTGCTTTTCAGTGCCGAGGAGCCTGTGAGCATCCTTTTGCCGGCCCACATCGAGAGTATCAGCGATACGGTCATCGATACGACCACCGTGCATAGCGGTACTGCCAGATACGATGCCGGAATCTCACCTGTGGGGATGTATCGCAGCATGTCTCTGTCGATAATGGCGAAAGTCAGGCCGAAAATCATTGCTGTAACACCTATTATGCCGAACATTCCGAAACCGGGTGTTACGAAAAGCTCCAATATGACGAGCAGGACCCCCGCTATGAAGGTGATTATCTCCCAGTATTCCACCACGCCGTCCAGATACAGCGGCGCGAAATAGAACGCCGCTCCTGCGAGAGCCACGCACAGCGGCAGCCCCACGCCCGGTGTTTGCAGCTCGAAGTATATTCCTGCCACAATCAGCATTATAGCCAGACTCTGGAAGAACGGGTTGGAAAGAAAACCGACCAGTTTGTCCAGGGCCGAGGGACTGTATTCGTATATCTCTGCCTCTCCGATGCCCTCCGTATCCAGCAGTTCGCGGACCGATTCGACAGTCCCCTCGCTGAATCCTGCCTCGAAAGCCTCGCGGCCGGTGAAACTCAGTACGCCGGCGGTGTCGCACGATGCGTCGCACACCATCGCCTCGGCGGTATGCGGGTCGCGTATCCATACGGAGACGGTGTCCGTGCCGCGGACTTCGGTTCTCTTGCCGTGCGCTTCGGCTGTGGATCGCATTATAGCCCGCATGAAACTCTGGTATTTGTCTGCAAGCGGTTTTCCCGACTGGTCTACCACGGTCGCTGCTCCGATGGTCGCCTCGCGGCGCATGTATGTCTTGTCCGCCGACAGCGCTATCAGCGCTCCGGCGCTCACCGCCCTGTCGTTGACGAAGACGTATACCGGTAGCGGACTGGCCGCGATACGCTGACGTATCGAGTCGGCCGCGTCGATGAGTCCTCCGTAGGTGTTGAGGTCTATTATCACGAGCTGCGAGCCGCGCTTCTCGGCCTCGCTCAGACACTTGCCTGTCAGCCGGACCGTAGACAGCGATATGTTTTCCCGGACGGGGAAGACGTATATCTCGGATTTTTGTGCCGCATACGAAAACGTACACAGTAATGCGGCGATTATGGTGAATACTTTTCGCATTGTTCGGATGCCTGACGTTGTTGGACATGCAAAGATATAATTTTTTGACGATTCAAATCGGGATTCTTCTCTTCGGGCGTGTGTTTTCCTGCAATAAATGCACATATTTGAGGCCGGAACGAGGCCCCTCGGCGGCGTGTGCCGGACATGCTGCCGGCAGGGGGTAAAAAAATATTTTGATTTATTGCTTTTTAAATATGAAAAACGTACCTTTGCGCTCACGCTCGGGTGCTATCCGGTAAGGCGGATGCACTATGAGTGGAACCATAATAAATTTCAGTTATGAGCTATTTGTCAGCAGAGAAAAAGCAGGAGCTTTTCGGTCAGTACGGGAAGTCTAACACCGATACCGGTTCGCCTGAGAGCCAGATCGCGCTGTTTTCCTATCGTATCAGCCACCTTACGAATCACCTCAAAAACAACCGTCACGATTTCGGTACCCAGCGCGCCCTTCTGCGTCTGGTCGGAAAACGTCGTCAACTGTTGGAGTATTTGAAGGAAATCGATATCGAAAGATACAGGGCCATTGTGAAAGCTCTTAACCTCAGAAAATAATCCGTTTGAGGCGAAAAGACTGCGAATAAAGGCAATTTAGAGGCTAAATTGCCTTTATTTCTTAAAAGCGCAACGACGAAAAGAAATCAATATAAAGTAGTTAATGATGTATAATGCAACACAGAAGGTGATAACGCTCTCGGACGGAAGAGAGATTGTCATCGAAACAGGAAAACTGGCCAAGCAGGCGGACGGTTCCGTTGTGGTGAAGATGGGTGACACCATGCTCCTCGGTACTGTCGTGGCTGCGAAAGACGCCAAGCCCGATACGGATTTTATGCCGCTTCAAGTGGAGTACAAGGAAAAATATGCCGCCTGCGGACGCTTCCCCGGCGGATTTCTCAAACGCGAGGCTCGTCCCAACGACAGCGAGATTCTAGTGGCCCGGCTTATCGACCGTGCTCTGCGTCCGCTGTTTCCGTCGGACTATCATGCCGAGGTTTTCGTGACCGTCAACCTTATTTCGGCTGACAAGGACATTCAGCCCGACGCTCTGGCCGGACTTGCGGCTTCGGCTGCTCTTGCTGTTTCGGACATTCCGTTCGGCGGCCCGATCTCGGAGGTGCGCGTGGCGCGTATCGACGGCAATTTCGTAATCAATCCGGCATATTCGCAGATGGACAAGGCCGATTTGGATATTATGGTCGGCGGTACTATCGAC
>CAYXGF010000032.1:0-19961 GCA_964464465.1 uncultured Alistipes sp.
GGCCATCTGGCATGGCGCGCTCTCAAACCCATGGTTCCGGTAGGCGAGGAGAATCCATATGCCGTGCGTGTCGTGTCGGATATTCTGGAATCGAACGGTTCGTCATCAATGGCCACCGTGTGCGCCGGAACGCTGGCGCTGATGGATGCCGGAGTCAAGCTCAAAAAGCCCGTTTCCGGTATTGCGATGGGTCTTATCACGGACTATGACAGTGACAAGTATGCCGTTCTCTCGGATATATTGGGTGACGAGGACCACCTGGGCGACATGGACTTCAAGGTTACGGGTACCCGCGACGGTATCACCGCCACTCAGATGGATATAAAGGTGGACGGTCTTTCGTATGAGGTTCTGGCGAAGGCTTTGCAGCAGGCGAAGGCCGGCCGTATGCACATCCTGGGCAAGATTTGCGACTGCATATCCGAGCCGCGCGAGGACTACAAGCCGTTCGTGCCGCGTATCGTGCAGATTACCATTCCGACCGACTTCATCGGTGCTGTGATAGGCCTCGGCGGAAAGGTTATTCAGGAGATGCAGAAGACGACCGGTACGACAATCACCATTACGGAGGTCGATAACAAAGGCATCGTCGATGTGTTCGGTCCCGACAAGGAGTCTATCGATGCTGCGCTGGCGCGCATCAAGGCTATCGTGGCTGTTCCCGAAGTAGGCGAGATATACAACGGAAAAATCAAGACGATAGTTCCTTTCGGCGCTTTCGTCGAGATTCTGCCCGGAAAGGATGCTCTTCTCCATATCTCCGAAATCGGAAAACAGCGTTACGAGACCATGGAGCAGACCGGTTTGAAAGAGGGCGATATGATTGAGGTCAAACTCATCGGTGTGGACGCCAAGACCGGCAAGTATAAACTTTCGCGCAAGGTGCTTTTGTAATTGGAGGCCCCGGCGGAATCGGTGGCATGTGTTTTGGGAGTACACGTATGTTTTTAACAGAGTATTTTCGAAATATTTGTATGCCGGATGAAGATTTTAAATGCGAAAACGTTATATTTGCGCTGAGGATTCTGCGTTCAGATTTAGAAACAGATAAATTTAATTTATAGATGATTATGAAAAGAATCGCAAAGTTGAGCTTTGTTTTTGCCGTATGTGCGCTCACACTCTCTTCTTGCAACTGCTACAAGAAGATGGCAAAAAAGATTGATGACGTTACGGTGTCTTGCAATCCCGAAGTGCTGATGCTTAAAGGAAACAATGTGGTTACCGACGTGACCGTTACGTTCCCCGAAAAGTATTACAATGCAAAGGCCGTGATGAAAGTGACTCCGGTGCTGGTTTATGACGGCGGCGAGATTGTCGGTACTCCCAAGTACGTTCAGGGTGCGAAAGTTAAAGACAACTATCCCGTTATCGACAAGAAGCGCGGCGGTACCTACACCCAGTCGATTGCAATTCCTTATGACCCGAAGGCTCAGGAGTGCACTCTCGTCCTTCGCGTGGCTTTCAAGTGCTCCAACAAGAAAGGTGCTGATTTCGAGCAGGTCGGCCAGATTGCTGTCGCTCAGGGTGTGAACACCTTGCAGAACGATGTCAACTATGCTGACGCAATGCAGATTATGAGCGACAACTTCAAACGTGTCACTACTGTTACCGAGAAAGCTGACATCATGTATGTAATCAACCAGTCGAATGTCCGCAAGAATCAGCTCACTTCGGAGCAGATCAAGGCTTTCGAGGATTTCGTTAAGGAGTATGTCGACAAAGACCGCGTTACGCTTGGTAGCATCTATGCCAACGGTTACGCTTCGCCTGACGGTCCGGAAGGATTCAACGACAAACTCTCCAAGAAGAGAAGCGAGACCGGTAAGACCGCAATCAAGGGCGAGTTGAAGAAAGTTGACGGCCTGACCTATGACGCTGCCGCTTACGGTGAGGACTGGGAAGGTTTCAAGGAACTCGTAGAGGCTTCCAACATCAAGGACAAGGACATGATTTTGCAGGTCCTCAAAATGTACACTTCGCCTGCTCAGCGCGATGCCGAAATCAAGAACATGTCGTCAGTGTTCAAGGTGCTGGCCGAGGACATTCTGCCTAAGTTGCGCCGCACTCAGTTGGTTGCGTCTGCCGATATTCAGGGCAAGACCGACGAGGAGCTGAAAGCTGCCGTTGAGAATGACATGTCGGTTCTGTCGTTGGAGGAGATGCTTTTCGCTGCCACTCTGTACGATGCTCCCGAGGCAAAAGCAGCTATCTACAAGACTGCTGCCGAGAAGTACAACGATGCACGCGCATACAACAACTATGGTGTAGCCGAGTCTGCAATGGGTAACTACGCTGCCGCTCAGACTGCATTCGAGAAAGCTGCAAAACTTGGTAGCGATGTTGAGCTGAACAACAACATGGCTCTCGTGGCTCTGGCTCAGGGCAAGACTGCCGAGGCCGAGAAATATCTCTCTTCCGCTTCTGCTCAGACCAAGGCTCTGGCTTCGGTTGCCGAGGGTAAATATGCTGCCGCTACCTCTTCGCTGAACGGTTACAACAAGGCTGTCGCTGAGGTTCTGAACGGTAATCTGAGCGCTGCCAAGACCGCTCTCGGAAATCTCGATACTGCTGATGCAGAGTATCTGCGCGGTGTAATCGCTGCCAAGGAAGGCAACAAGAGCGCTGCCGTTAAGTATATCAAGGTCGCTTGCGAGAAGAATCCGAGCTTGAAGGCTAAGGCTCTCAAAGATGTAAATCTGAAAAAGGTTATTTCCGCTGCCGACTTGAAATAGTCGATAGACAGGATATGTGAAATCGGCCGAAGACATTTGCGTCTTCGGCCGATTGTTTTTTAAGGGAACTATATATAAGGTGACTATATACGACTGTACAGTATGGCACATTTACAGGTTTAAATGTGGGTCTCCGCGGGCGGGTGGCTGCGGCCCGCTGCGGTTCAAAGAACCGCATAACTGTAAAATTGTATATAATTTCCATATATAATTTTGCTGTTATGCGCTCCTGCTAATCACGCAGACCGGAGCCTCGTCCTGTGAAGACCAGTGCATTTCATTTGCGCGGAACCTTCGCCGGCTCCAATATTCACCACATCCGCATTGGAAGCGTGCTGAGACTTAACAATCTCAGGTCCTGTTTCTAAACCCGTTAAATGTGCCGTGCTGTAAAGTACAGATACCTTTTTAAGACGGTTCTTTTATATATAAGGTAATATCCGGTTTCGTCTTGCCGCATGCGTGCCGTAACCTGCTGGATGGGCGAAGCGAGCTTCCGCGTGGCAGGTGTTTGCGGTTTGCACGGTCCGGCGGACCGCAGATTATTCTGTCTCTGGGGAATTCCCGTAGACCGCAGTTTTTGCAGGCCGGCAGAGTGTCAGCCGTCCAGACGTTCGAAAACGTTTGCAGTGCGGCAGATGTTGTAAATCTGCATGTAGTTGCAGCAAGTCCCGTTTTCATCCGTAGCCGGATAGGAGAAATGCGTAGTGTCGGCGTTCTGGCGGCCCTGTCCGCCGAAACGGGTTTCGTCGGAGGAGAGCAGAAGACGATACCGTCCGGCCGCAGGAACTTTTACGGCATAGTCCGAGGCCGAGCGGAGTGGGTGAAAATTGAATACGAATACCAGATTGCGGTGCGAGAAAACGATGGTTTTCAGCTCCTCGTCCATTTGCAGCCTGTACGGATACGTGTCGGCGAGAATGTCGTACCGTTTCAGCATGTCGAGCATGGCGGCGTCGAATGCTTCGAGAAAACGGTATCGCAGGTTCGGGTCATCGGCAAGGGACCATTGTCTGCGTGCGTGCGCGTAGCTCCAACCGTTGTCCTTGCGGGGAAAGTCTATCCATTCTGGGTGTCCGAATTCGTTTCCCATGAAGTTCAGGTATCCCTGCCCTCCGGCCGTGGCGGTAATCAGACGTATCATTTTATGGAGCGCCATGCCGCGGTCTATAATCATGTCGTTGCTGCCGGTATCCATGGCTGTGTACATGTGGCTGTCCATCAGCCGGAAAGCTATCGTTTTGTCGCCTACAAGCGCCTGGTCGTGGCTTTCGGCATACGCTATCGTTCCGGCGCCCGGCAGCCGTGAGGTCAGTATATTCCAGATGTCCCAGATGTTCCAGCTTTCGTCGGGGATGTCTTTGAGCATTTTTATCCAGAAGTCGGGCACGGCCATGCCAAGGCGGTAGTCGAACCCTATGCCTCCGTCGTCTGCCGGCGAAGTCATGCCTGGCATGCCGCTAACATCCTCGGCTATTGTGAGTGCGTCGGGCCGCAGTTCGTGTATGAGACGGTTGGCCAGCGTGAGATAACACAGCGCATGACGGTTGACCTCCTCGCCGAAGAACTTTTCGCGGCAGTCGAACTCCGTGTATCCGTGGTGGGTGTATATCATGGATGTCACGCCGTCGAAGCGGAAGCCGTCGAATCGGTACTCCAGTATCCAGTATTTGAGATTGGAGAGCAGGAAGCGCACGACCTGCCGCTTGCCGTAGTCGAAACATCTGCTGTCCCAGTATTTGTGATACCCATCTTCGCCTTCGGGGGTGTACTGCGCGGGGCAGCCGTCCAGGGCGTATATGCCTTCGTTTATGTTTTTCACGAAGTGGGAATGCACCACATCCATTATCACGGCCAGACCCATGGAATGTGCTGTGCGGATTAGCCGTTTGAGCTCCTCGGGCGTTCCGCAGCGCGATGACGGGGCGAAGAACGAACTGACATGATAGCCGAAACTGCCGTAATACGGGTGTTCGGCAACGGCCATCAGCTGAATGGCATTGTATCCGAGACGGGCTATGCGCGGCAGAACATTTTCGGTAAATTCGGTATAGGTGGCCACGCCCTCCTTCTCCTGCGACATGCCTACGTGGCATTCGTAAATCAGAGGATGGAAATTGTCCGGTATGCGGAAAGTGTCGCCCGACCAGTCGAATGCGGGCGAGGCGGTGAACTGTGCCGTGAAGTTTTTCGTCGTCTGGTCCTGCACCACCCGTGCGGCGTAGGCCGGTATGCGGTCGAGCCAGCTGTCATCCGCACCGTGTACGTGTATCTTGTAGAGCGAGCCTGCGGTGAGCGTCTCTTTGTACAGCGCATCCGGCAGGAATGTGCTCCACACGCCGTCCTCGCCCCTCTGCAATGGCAGTTCGGTGCGCATCCAGTTGTTGAAGTCGCCGAACAGGAACACCTCTTTGGCGGCCGGGAGCCACTCTCTGAACCACCAGCCCTGCAACTCCGCGTCGTAGTTGAATCCGAAATACCGGTATGCGTCGGCAGCCTGCGACAGAGAGCCGTACATGCGGCTAAGTTCGTCCAGCGCGTCGAGATACATTCGGTGCCGCAGGTTAATCTCGTCGGCCACGGGGCGGAGCCAGTCGTCATCGGCCACTATTTTGAGTATATGTCCGTATGTCTGCTTTTCCACTTGCTTTTTCTTTTATACGGGACTGTACTGCGTGCAAAAAACGAACCTGTCTCCGATAGTGCCAAAGATATGAAAAAAATCCGCTGCGACAAGCCTCCGTGTGAATTTTATCGTCAGGCCTGTCCGCAGGAAGGAGCGCGGTGCTGCCGTGCGGATGTTTTGCTGCCGTGCGGATTCATGTGTCCGGAGGGCGAATATATTGTGGCTGAATGGCTGACTTGTCCGAATATTTTACTATATTTGTCGAGTTTTGATGTAATCAACTAAATCTAAAAATATTTAACGTATGTTCAAAAATCAACCAAAAGGGCTTATCGCCGCAGCGCTTGCCAACATGGGTGAGAGATTCGGATTCTACATCATGATGGCTGTCCTCACGCTGTTCATCTCATCCAAGTTCGGGCTTAACGAGCAGACCACCGGTTACATTTACTCGGTGTTCTATGCTTCCATCTATCTGCTGGCTCTGGTCGGAGGTATCATAGCCGACAAAACCAAAAACTACAAGGGTACGATAATGTGGGGTATTATCGTCATGGCCATAGGTTATCTTATCATAGCCGTTCCCACGCCGACTCCGGTTCCCAACATGGCTCTTTATCTCTCGCTGACATGTTTCGGCCTTCTGGTGATTGCGTTCGGCAACGGACTCTTCAAGGGCAACTTGCAGGCTCTGGTGGGGCAGATGTATGACAACAAGGAGTACGGAGACAAACGCGAGTCCGGTTTCCAAATATTCTACATGTTCATCAACATCGGCGGTTTCTTCGCTCCGTTCATCGCTATCGGTATGCGCAACTGGTGGCTGAAAACCAACGGTTTCGACTATAACGCCCAGCTGCCGGAACTGTGTCACCAGTATCTCGGAAGCGGCGTGCAGATGCCTGCCGAGCGTCTTGCGAACTTGCAGCAGTTCGCCGCGCAGGTGAAACTGGACGGCGGCGATGTCTCCGACCTGACTGCATTCTGCAACACTTATCTCGATGTGTTCAACCGCGGCTTCCAGTATGCTTTCATGGCGGCTATCGTCATGATGCTCATCTCGCTCTTCATATATCTGGCCTATAAGAAGCAGTTCCCCGACCCGTCGAAAAAACTCGAAGTCAAGGCTGCCGATACGAAGGTGTCGTCCGAGGAGATTAAGATGAGCGCTCAGGAGATTAAGCAGCGCATCTACGCTCTGTTCGCAGTGTTCGGCGTGGTGATATTCTTCTGGCTGTCGTTCCACCAGAACGGTTATTCGCTCACATATTTCGCCCGCGACTACGTCAATCTGGATGTCATAAACATAGATTTGGGCTTCACCACGATAAAGGGCGCCGAGATATTCCAGGCCGTCAATCCGTTCTTCGTGGTGTTCCTCACGCCTATCATCATGTGGCTGTTCGGCTGGCTGAAAAACAGAAAGGTCGAAATATCCACTCCTATGAAAATCGCAATCGGCATGGGTATCGCGGCTGCCGCATATCTGTTCCTGATGCTCTTCTCTCTGGCACTGCCTTCACGTGCCGAGTTCGCCACTATGTCGGCTGACCAGATTCACGGCATGCTCGTCACTCCGTGGGTGATGGTAGGGCTCTATTTCATACTTACCGTTGCGGAACTTTTCATCTCGCCGCTCGGTCTGGCATTTGTCTCGAAAGTCGCTCCTCCGCATATGCAGGGTCTGATGCAGGGCTGCTGGCTCGCTGCCACGGCTGTTGGAAACTCACTGCTTTTCGTCGGCGGATGGCTCTATATGAATGTGCCTATCTGGGGGGCATGGCTCGTATTCGCATGTGCCTGCACGCTCTCTATGGTTGTAATGCTCTCTATGGTCAAGTGGCTGGAAAACATAACCAAATAAATTTTCGTTAGAATTCAATGTTTATATACCGCAAGCATCGGATACGAATGCGTATCCGATGCTTGCTTGGTTAGACGTTAAACCGGTTTGCAAAAATGACAAAGAGAAATAAAGTGTTTTTAGTTGCCGCGTGCATGGCGATATGCGGTACCGTAGCCGCTCATCCGCATACTCGGCATATTGCATCTACGGAGTCCCGCAAATGGCAGTCTGTGCCTGCCAAGGCTGGTTGCCGGCAGAAGGAGGCTCTTGTCCTCGACCTCGAACACTCTACATGGAGACAGTCTGTGGACGGCTTTGGAGCCTGTTTTAATGAAATGGGGTGGGCTGCCGTTTCGGTTCTTTCGCCAAAGAACAGGGCGGAGATATTTCGGGAGCTGTTCAGGCCTGAATACGGCGCCAACTTCACGATTTGCAGAATGCCGCTTGCCGCTAATGATTTCGCTATCGACTATTATTCGTACAATGACAGTATAGGCGATTTCGGAATGTCGAATTTCTCGATAGAGCATGACCGTTCTTATCTCATCCCTTTCATAAAATCGGCACAGAGAGAATTTGACGGGTTGAAGATATGGGCCTCACCCTGGTGTCCTCCCTATTGGATGAAAACCAATCAACATTATGCTTGCAGCATGGCGTGGAAAGCTAATATCGGAACGAAATATGATAGTGGACTGACTCCTGACAAAGTGGGAGCGGAAGGAACCGATATGTTTATCCAGCAGCCGGAGTATCTGCGGGCTTATGCCCTCTACTTCCGTAAGGCGGTCGAAGCATACCGGAACGAGGGGATAGACATTTTCGCAGTGATGCCGCAGAATGAGTTCAATTCCGCCCAGCCGTATCCTGCGTGCACCTGGACGGCTCGCGGACTCGCAAATTTCATAGGTGAATATCTTGGTCCGGAAATGAACGACATATGTGTGGAAGTGATGTTGGGGACGGTCGAAAGAGCCAACTATCTTCTTGTCGACTCGATTCTTCAACATCCGTCTGCAAAAAAATATTTGAAGACAGCCGGCTTTCAATGGGCGGGAAAAGATGCTATCAGGCCTATCAGAGAGAAATATCCGTTCCTGAAACTCATTCAGACGGAACAGGAATGCGGTAATGGAAAGAACGATTGGAAGGGAGTCTTGCACTCGTGGGACCTTATGAAACATTACTTTGCTGCCGGGGTTTCAATCTATGATTATTGGAATATAGCTTTGTTTAATAACGAACCGAGCAGATGGGGTTGGTATCAGAACTCTTTGATTACTGTCGACAGGGAATCAAAAAAGGCGCGTTTCACCAATGAGTATTACCTGATGAAACATTTCAGCCATTTCATTAGACCCGGGGCAAGATATGTTGCGTTGGACAATCCGGATTCGGAGGCAATGGTTTTCAGAAATCCGGATGGTTCGTATGTCGTGCTGTATATGGAGCGGGAAGGCAAAGAAAGGACGCTTGAAATCAGAAATCATGATAAAACACAAAAGTTCACCATCTCTCCGAACAGCATCAATACGATAATCCTGTAAAGGCTCGTCCGGCGTAAACCGAAAGGTTGGGCCGGACGAATTTTTAGGTATTTATATACAACTTTACGGTACGGTATATTTAAAACGGGGTCATAAGTAAGTGCCGGAGACAGTCTGGCTTTTTTTTTAATGTGGAGACAGTGCGTATAATGCGGGAAAGGAGCCTGCGAAGGTACAGCGCGAATGAAATGAGCGGGCCTTCGCGAGGCCAGGCTCCGGCGTAAGCGCGCGGGCCGGAGCGCATAACTGTAAAATTGTATATAGTTACCTTTTTTTATATTCCGTCTTTTCCGTAGAGCATGAGGGTTCGGCGACACATGAATGCTCTCATGTGAGTCATCTTGCAGCCTGCGGAGCAATTGCGGTGAGCTTCAGCGTGGCAGAGGATGCTGCTTGCGCGGACCTCGGTGCCGCAAGTTGTCGGCCATTCGCCGCAAAGCGGATAATTACGAATAAATTTTGTCCTGCGCTTTTGGTCTGTTCGTCTTGCCTGCTGTTGCCGAAGATGCTCCGCCTCGGCAAAACTGCAAATAGATTTGCTTTTGCGCTCTCGCTTATCCGTATCTTTGACCTGCGGCCGAAGATACTCCGTCTCGGCATATCCAAACTTCGTTTGGTTCTGCGCTCGACTTTTCGTACCGTTGGCCGTCGCCCAAGATACTCTCGTTCGGCAATGCCCGAATGTGATTTGGCATTGCTCTCACTTATTCGTATCTTTGGCTGTCGCCGAAGATACTCCGCCTCGGCAAAACTGCAAATAAATTTGCTTTTGCACTCAGCTTATTCGTATCTTTGACTTGCGTAAATTAGTACAAGGCGTATATGGTTAAACTCACTTTTCTCGGTACAGGAACCTCGCAGGGTGTGCCTATGGTGGCATGCGGATGCGATGTGTGCCGCTCGTCGGACCCGCACGACAAGAGGTTGCGTTCGTCAGTTCTGGTGCAGAGCGATTCGACGGGCATTGTCATAGATGCCGGGCCCGATTTCCGTTATCAGATGCTGCGCGAGAACGTCACCCGTATAGATGCAATACTCCTTACGCATGAGCACAAGGACCATACGGGTGGTATAGACGATGTGAGGGCATTCAACTATTTTATGGGCAAGTCTGTCGATATTTACGCCACCGAACGTGTGCAGCGTGCCGTCCGCAAGGATTTCGATTATGCTTTTGCAGAGGACAAATATCCCGGAGTGCCGGAGATACGTCTTCGGACAATCGGACAGGAGCCTTTCAGCATCGGCGATTTGCGGATAGTTCCTATTGCGGGCCGTCATTTCCGGCTGCCGGTTACCGGGTTCCGTATAGGCGGCATAGCGTATCTTACGGACTTCAATCATATAGATGATGCGGAACTGGACAAACTGAAGAATCTGGATTTTCTTGTCATCAATGCATTGCGGTATGAGAAGCATATCTCGCATTTCTCGGTCGGGGAAGCTGTCGCCGTGAGCCGCCTGGTATCGCCGAAGCATACTTTACTGACGCATGTCTCGCATCAGATAGGCTTTTACGGGACAGTCGACCGGTCGCTTCCGGAGGGTGTGAACCTTGCATATGACGGTCTGAGTATAGAGAGTCATAATTAAA
This sequence comes from uncultured Alistipes sp., assembly GCA_964464465.1. GTDB lineage: Bacteria > Bacteroidota > Bacteroidia > Bacteroidales > Rikenellaceae > UBA940. Next base: position 10,349 of record CAYXGF010000032.1, read on the forward strand.
AAATGTATACATATGAATTATAAGGGAAAAGTAGTCGTTATTACGGGAGCCTCATCTGGAATAGGCCGTGCCTCGGCCATCGAATTCGCGCGCAGAGGCTGTCGTGTAGTGCTGGCGGCCCGCTCCGAGGAGGGAATGCAGAGCGCTGTGCGGCAGATAGAGGAGGCTGGCGGAGAGGCCGTCGCCGTGCAGACCGATGTTACGAAACAGGAGGATTGCAAACGTCTTATCGATGCGGCCGTCGCTGCATTCGGCGGAGTGGATATACTTGTCTGCAATGCGGGAATATCCATGCGGGCGCTGTTCGACGATGTCGATTTGAGTGTGCTGCACCGGCTGATGGATGTTAATTTCTGGGGTACGGTGTATTGTACGAAGTATGCGCTGCCCTATTTGCAGGCTTCGCACGGCTCTCTTGTCGGAGTATCTTCGGTTGCGGGACTTCACGGTCTGCCCGGCAGAACCGGTTATTCGGCCTCGAAGTATGCGATGACCGGATTTCTTGAAACAGTCCGTATAGAAAATCTGAAAAAGGGTCTTCATGTCATGGTGGCATGTCCGGGCTTCACGGCGTCGAATGTACGTTTCTCGGCGCTGACGGCCGACGGCTCGGCTCAGGGACGCACTCCGCGCAAGGAGGAGAAGATGATGAGCGCCGAGGAAGTGGCGGTACGTATAGCAAATGGAATAGCCCGACGCAAACGTCTGCTGCTTATGGAATTCGAGGGCCGCGCGACACATTTTATCAAGAAATTCTCGGTCGGATTCCTCGACCGTATGTTCTACAAGGTGATGGCCCGCGAGCCGGATTCACCGCTGAAATAATACTGCCGCACAGTTCGGGGCAATTGTATTTTTGCAGAGGCTGTCTGACAATGAAAGTCGGACAGCCTCTTTTCCGAGAGTAAGACCTCTTTTACTGGCGGCGCGACGATGAGAATCCGGACAGCGTGGAATGCGGCAAAGTAAGATATGGATGCATCCTGGATGCGGACTGCTCACAGGCCTGCAAGGTCATGGCTGCGAAATACAAGCCTGATTTGTAGGATATTCGCTTGCATTAAAAAGCCAATTTAGACGTTGTGTAGTAAAACTCCATTCGCAGGTTTCACGGTGATTCCAATCACTCTCAACATCGAGTTCGGCACCTTTCCCGTCGGATGCTTTCAACCGATTGAAAAATGATTGAATGGCGTTGATATTGCGTTGCGGGTCATTGCTTCCTGCAACCGAATAAATTCTTGTGCCGAGATAATTCTCTGCCGGAGCATTTGGCGTATTGCAGGCTACCGGCATGGCTCCGGTAAAATATTCGGGATAAGCGGTTAACATATTCCATACTCCGTAACCTCCCATCGAGCCGCCGAGAATGTAAGATTCTGTTCTTTCAGAGGTATTGTATTTGTCTGCCAGGGCTTTCAAAGCAGGTATTAAATCATCCTTCCATTGGTAACATTCCGGCGCTTGCGGAACAAGCATCCGTGCATGGCAGCCGTTCTCTTTTAGATAATAATATATATCATCCACCGCCTGGGCTTGTATTTGAACCGTATTGTCATCGCCTCGTGCACTGCCGCCGTGGAGATATATTACGATAATTTCAGGTCCCTGAATGTCCGGATTTATAATTGACATACGATAATTTAGGTTGACTCCTGCAAAATTTTCAGTCTCGTATGAAAATTCATCTACGTTTTTTGCGTTGGCCATCGACGTGGTAGCGCATGAGGTTAACACGGCCGTTGCAAAAACTGTAAGTATGGTCCGCATATATTCTTGATTCAGTCCCTGAGTTTTTCCATTGCAAGTGCTGACATGAAGGCGCAGGCGTAGCGCAAGGCGTTTTCGTTGGGACGCAGCTGCGGGGTGTGCAGTTTCCCGGCCGCATGTTGTGAAGTGTGGCGCTTGTCAATGGCCGTTTCTCCTACGCCGAGACGATAGAACAGGGCGGGGTAGCGTTGTGTGTAGAACCCGAAGTCCTCGGCTGTCGGCCGCAGGTCGAGGTGGGTTACGGCCGTGTCGGAAAACATCTGCCCGGCGAGCTTCGATGCCGCGGCGGTCAGTTCCGGGTCATTCACCACGCACGGATATCCGGTGCCTATGTCCACTGTTGTGGATGTGCCGTACCGTTCCGATATGCTGGCGCAGATGTCATGTATCCGCTGTTTGATTTCCGTACGCCAGCCTTCATCGAACACCCTCATGGTGCCCTCCATGTATACGCTGTCGGGAATTATATTGGTGGCACCGTCTGCCGATACCCGTCCTATCGAGATTACCGTGGGTACGGTCTTGTCCTTTGCCGTCGGGGGGATGCGGTGCAGCCCGGTGATGATTTCCGCGGCTGTGAGCACAGGGTCCTTGATGCTCGCCCGAAGTGCGCCGTGGCCTCCCGTTCCATTGACAGTCAGCCGTATCTCGTCGCTGGAAGCCATGTATTTCCCGCTGCGGAATCCGAACACGCCGGTCGGCAGCTGCGGTTCTATATGTTCGCCGATAAATGCCCTGATGCGGTATCCGTCGAACGGATTCTCCGCCAGCACCAGCGACGCACCGCCCGGGTTGCACTCCTCGCCCGGCTGGAACAGCCCGAAGACAGTGCCGCAGAATTCCGAGCGCATGGATTGCAGAATCGTCAGCGCCCCGAAAAGGGCGGCAGCATGCATGTCGTGTCCGCAGGCGTGCATCACTCCGTCACACAGGGATGAGTATGGCAGTCCGGTATTCTCCTTTATCGGCAGGGCGTCTATGTCGGCCCGCAGCACAACGGCGGTATCCGTTCGGTCCTTTCCCTCGATTTTGGCCAGAATGCCGGTCCCGGCTATCTTTCTGTGTGAGATGCCTTGCTCTGTCAGCCTGCGCGAGATGTACTCGGAGGAGCCGTTTTCCGCAAACGACAGTTCGGGATGGGCATGCAGATGGCGGCGGAACTCAACGGTCTGTCCGAAAATCTGCTCTGCGAGGGCCATGAAACGGTTTTCCATATGCGTGTACGGTTAGAATACTGCCTTTACTATGCTTGCCACATTGTCGGCCTTGCCCATGGTGTAGAAGTGTATCACCGGAAGTCCTGCCGCTTTGAGCTCCCGGGCCTGCATCGTGGCCCATTCAATACCCACCTGACGTATCTGCCCGTTGTCCTTGCACTTAGATACTTCCTCGACCAGCTGCTGCGGAATATCCACATGGAATGTCATCGGCAGCACTGTCAGATGCTTAATCGTGCTCAGAGGCTTGATTCCCGGTATTATGGGTACGGTGATTCCGGCCTGACGGCAGGCGCGTATGAATGAGAAGATTTTCGAGTTGTCGAAACACAGCTGTGTCACGATGTAACTTGCGCCAGCATCCACCTTGCGGCGCAGATTCTCGATGTCGGTGTCCATGTTGGCGGCTTCGGCGTGTTTCTCCGGATAGCCGGCCACACCGACGCAGAAATTGGTGCGGTAGTCGTGAAGTGTCGTGTCGTCCAGAAATTTGCCGCGGTTCATGTCCGTAATCTGTCCGACGAGTTGGTCGGCATGTTCCCAGCCCTGTGTGTTTGCCGTGAATAGCTTTTCACCGCGGGCGGCATCGCCGCGAAGCGCCAGAATGTTGTCTATGCCGAGCAGGTCGAGGTCTATGAGCGCATCCTCTATGTCGTACCGCGACATGCCGCCGCAGATGAGGTGCTGGACCACTTCGATGCCGTAACGTTTCATTATGGCTGCCGATATACCTACTGTGCCGGGACGGTTTCTCACCGTGCGTTTTTCCAGAAGGCCGTCTTCGCGCGGAACGTATTCCGTTCCTTCGCGCTGGAAGGTTACGTTTATGTATGCGGGGTCGAATTCGGCCAGCGTGTCTATGGCGTCGTATATGCCCTGCGGACTCTGTCCTTTGAGCGGCGGCAGCAGCTCGAAGGTCATGCGGCTTCGGCCTGTGCGCAGTGCGTCGTTTATGAGTTCTATGATTTGCATCAGATTTTGCTTATCAGTTTCTTGATTGTTTCATTTGACATGCCGCGGCGTGAGGCGTAGTCATTCAGCTGTGCATCGTCGACAGGTCCTATGGTGAAATATCCGACGTTCGGGTCGGCGATAATTACTCCGCACAGTGCCTCTCCGGGGTCTATCATGTAGTTCTCCGTGAGCTGCATTCCGGTGGTTTGCCTTACTCCGAGGATGTCGAAAATCTCGCGTTTGAGCGAGTGGTCTGGCGTTGCAGGATAACCGAATGCGAACCGGCGGCCGATGTAGTTCCCGCGCAGTATGTCCTGCGTGGAGAGCTCTTCCTTTTGGTATCCCCACATCTCGCGCCGGACGAATTCGTGCACCGATTCCGCGAATGCCTCGGTCAGACGGTCGGCCAGAAGTTTGCTCATTATGGCGTTGTAGTCGTCGCCGCTGTCCCGGAATTTGGCGCACAGCTCTTTGAGCCCGAGGCCTGCGGAGACTGCGAACATGCCTATATGGTCCTGCCCCTGCTCACGGGTGGCGATATAGTCGGCAAGACACGGGTTCTGCCCGCTGCCGCTGCTCTGGTTGCGCAGCATGGGAAGCGAGACCTGTGCGCGGGGAGTGCTTACTATGATGTCGTCGCCCTGCCGGCTTGCCGGGTATATTCCCACCGTTCCGTTCAGCGTCAGCAGGTGTCCGCTTTTTATCCTGTCCAAAAGTTCACGCGCGTCGTCGAACAGTTTGCGGGCCTGCTCGCCTTTCTCGGGCGAAGAGAGTATCTCCGGATAGCGGCCCTTTATTTCCCACGAGGAGAAGAAGAAGTTCCAGTCTATGTATTTTTCGACCTGTCCTATGTCGAAATTGTTGAACACTATCTTGCCCGTGTGCCGCGGTACGATTATGTCGGAGTCCTGCTTGCGGCAGCCCTTTGTCCGGGCCTGCTCCAAAGGACGCAGTTCGCGCATGGCCTGCTGTTGCATGTACAGTTCGCGCTGTGCGGCCTGTTTCTCTTTAAGCGCAGATATGAATGTCTGCCGCTGCGGTCCGGTGAGACTGTTCAGAATGCGCGTATTGTCCGAGGCGTCGCGGCTGTGCACGACCACTCCGGAATACTGCGGAGCTATCTTTACGGCTGTATGCAGCTCGGAGGTCGTGGCCCCGCCTATGATTACGTCGGTCTTCATCCCGCGCCGTTCCAGCTCGCACACTACCTTCACCATCTCGTCGAGCGACGGCGTTATCAGGCCGCTGAGACCTATGGCGTCCGCGTTCCAGCGCATGGCGGCATCCACTATGTCGTTGCAGTCCACCATTACGCCGAGGTCCTTTATCTCGTATCCGTTGCAGGAGGTGACCACCGACACTATGTTTTTGCCGATGTCGTGCACGTCGCCCTTGACGGTGGCCATAATCACCTTTCCGGCGCTCTTGCCGTCACTGTCGTCCGACGCCGTCATGTACGGGGTCAGGGCCTCGACAGCACGTTTCATCACCCGCGCGCTTTTGACCACCTGCGGCAGAAACATCTTGCCTGCGCCGAACAATTCGCCGATGCGCTCCATCGCCGGCATCAGCATCCGGTCGATTACCGCCAGCGGAGAGCCTGTCTGCCCGTATGCTTCCAGCGTATCGGGCGCTATGTATTCGTCGATGCCTTTGAGCATCGCATGGCTTATGCGCTCTTCGAGCGGAAGCGTCCGCCACGAATCGGGCTGCGCCTGCTGTGCCGGTGTCTCCGTTTTCATGGCTTTCAGTTTTTCGGCATAGTCGGCCAGATGCTCGGTGGCATCCTTTCTGCGGTTCAGCACGGCATCCTCGCAGAGTGCCAGCAGTGTGGGCTCTATGTCCGTGTAAATCTGCAACATTGCCGGATTGACGATTCCCATGTCCATCCCGGCGGCTATGGCGTGGTACAGGAATACCGAGTGCATGGCCTCCCGAACGGGATTGTTGCCGCGGAAGGAGAACGAGAGGTTGCTTACTCCGCCGCTTACTTTCGCTTTCGGCAGATTCTCCTTTATCCACCGGCAGGCTTCGATGAAGTCGCGGCCGTAGTTGTCGTGGCTTTCGATTCCGGTGGCGATTGCGAGCACGTTGGGGTCGAATATTATATCCTCGGCCGGGAATCCGTCCTGCGTAAGTATACGGTAGGCTCTGTCTGCCACCTCGATTTTCCGCGCCAGAGTATCGGCCTGCCCTTTTTCGTCGAACAGCATCACCACGGCTGCGGCGCCGTAGGCATGTATCAGACGGGCGCGGCGCAGAAACTCCTCTTCGCCCTCTTTGAGCGATATGGAGTTTACGATGCTCTTGCCCTGCGTGCATTTCAGTCCGGCTTCGAGAACCTCCCATTTGGAGGAGTCTATCATTACGGGCACTCGGGCTATCTCCGGTTCCAAGGCGGCAATGTTGAGGAATGTGGTCATCGCCGCCACGCCGTCTATCATTCCGTCGTCCATGCACACGTCTATTATCTGCGCTCCCGCTTCGACCTGCTGTCTGGCTATGCCGACAGCCTGGTCCCAGTCGCCTTCGCGCACGAGACGGGCGAAGCGCGCAGACCCTGCGACATTGGTTCTCTCGCCGATGTTTATGAAGTTCGCCTCGGGAGTTATTTCGAGCGGTTCGAGTCCCGCAAGTACGGTCGTGTGCCTCTTTTCCGGCAGCGGACGCGGCGTATAGCCTGAGGTCCGGGTGCAGAGGGCGGCTATGTGTGCCGGGGTGGTGCCGCAGCAGCCTCCCACGATGTTCACAAGGCCCTCCTGCATGTATCTCTCGACATCGTCGGCGAACATCTCCGGAGTCTCGTCGTAGCCGCCCATGACATTCGGCAGACCGGCGTTGGGGTGCGCCGATATGCGGCATTCGGCAACGGCAGCGAGTCTTTCGAGATAAGGCCTCAGCTGCTTGGCTCCGAATGCGCAGTTAAGCCCGATGGAGAACAGCGGGGCGTGCGATACGGAGTGGTAGAATGCCTCGACGGTCTGTGCCGACAGCGTGCGGCCGCTTGCATCTGCCAGTGTCCCGGATACCATTATCGGAATCCTGACGCCTCGTTTGTCGCATATCTCCGTTACGGCCATAAGCGCCGCCTTGGCGTTGAGGGTGTCGAAGACCGTCTCGATGAGCAGTATGTCGACGCCGCCGTCCAGAAGTCCGTGCACCTGTGTGGCGTATGCGGCTTTTAGCTCATCGAACGTTATGGCGCGCGAGGCGGGGTCGTTCACATCGGCGGATATGGAGCAGGTGCGGTTTGTCGGTCCCATCGAACCTGCGACGAACCGTGGCTTGGAGGGGTTGCGGAGCGTGAATTCGTCCGCCGCCGCGCGGGCCAGCTGTGCCGCCGCCTTGTTCATTTCATATACATGCTCTTGCAGGCCGTAGTCCGACATGGACACGGCGTTGGCGTTGAACGAGTCTGTGGTTATTATGTCGGCTCCGGCCGTGAGATATGCCCTGTGGATTTCGGAGAGCACCTGCGGGCGTGTCAGAGTGAGAATATCGTTGCAGCCTTTGAGCGGCGTGTCCCATGAGGCGAACCGCTCCGAGCGGTAGTCCTCCTCTTTAAGACCGTAGGTCTGAATCATCGTGCCCAGACCTCCGTCCAGAACGAGTATGCGTTCTGCCGAGTGTTCGTATATCGAGTATCGTGACATTATTTTCTTATAGGTTCTATTTCGAACATTTTATTCCAGTTTTTCCCGGTCACCAGTATCTTTCCTCCCGCCGCGTCGTACGCTATGCCGTTCAGTACGTCTGTCGCAGGCGTTATGTCGGATGGCGAGAGAAGTCCCCGCATATCTATTATCCCGGTGACATTGCCGTTTTCAGGGTCTATGATGACTATGCTGTCGGTGGTATAGACATTTGCCCATATCTTTCCGTCTATGTATTCGAGCTCGTTGAGGTACATAACGGGTGAGCCGCCGAGCCGCACCCGTATCGTACGTGTTCTGGCGAACGATGCGGGGTCCGTCACATATATGCGGTCGCTGCCGTCGCTCATGTAGAGCATCCTGCCGTCCGAGGTGAGCCCCCAGCCTTCGCCCTGATAGCGGAACTGCCCGATTTTTTTGAGATTCTGCGTGTCGTACACTATCGCCGTGCCTTCAAGCCATGTCAGCTGGAAGATTTTGCCGTCGGCCATTGCTATGCCCTCTCCGAACATGGAGCGGGGCAGAGATACCTCGGCCAGCGTCCTGCCGCTGCGAAGGTCTGTCTTTCGGAGAACCGAACCTCCGTAAGTGCCCGTCCCTTCGTACAGAATGCTGTCGTGGATGAAAATGCCCTGCGTATAGTCGCTCTCGGAGTGCGGATATATGTTTTTTATTTCGTACGTGTATGTTACGGGAGATGACTGCCCCGCGCTACTCTCCGCAGCCGGTGTGCGTCCGGAGGTATTGGCCCTTTTCCCGGCGCACGACAGCAGTGCGCACGACAGCATCAGTATGGCTATGTATCTGTTCATTCTAATTTCGAGTAGGAGAAAGTACAAGCGCAAAGATACTCTTTTTTATCGTCTCCGGCTATCACCTTGTATACTTCATCCCGGTAAAAACGAATAAATTTGCTTTTTCTCCCTCGCTTAATCGTATCTTTGGCCTGCGGCCCAAGATACTCACGTTCGGCAAAACTCAAACAAGTTTGTTTGGTTTTGCACTCACTTAATCGTATCTTTGACTTCGTCTTAGATACTTCGCCTCGGCAAAACTGCAAATAAATTTGCTTTTGCGCTCGGCTTATTCGTATCTTTGACCTGCGGCCGAAGATACTCCCGCTCGGCAATGCTCAAATAAATTTGGCATTGCCCTCGCTTATTCGTATCTTTGCAGTAATAAAACAGCAGAAAAACGAAATGCTTACACTGAAACAGATAAGGGACGACCGCTTTCACGCGATAGAGCGTCTGGCCGTCAAAGGAGTTGATGCCGCCGGGATTGTGGCTCAGATAGAAGAATTGGACGACCGCCGCAAGGCCGTTCAGGTTCAGTTGGATAATCTGCTTGCACAGCAGAATGCCGCAGCCAAGAATATCGGCCGCCTGATGGCTCAGGGGCTTAAAGCCGAGGCCGAAAGCGCCAAGGCTGAGGTCGCCTCGCTCAAAGCGCAGAGCAAACAGCTGGACGAGGAGCTGAAAACAGTCAGCGAACGTCTTACGGCCGCTATTGTCACGCTGCCTAACTTTCCGGCGGAGATTGTGCCGCACGGCAAGACTGCGGCGGACAATCTGGTAGTGAAAATCGATGAGAGCACCGTTCCGGTTCTCGGCGAGGATGCTCTGCCTCACTGGGAGCTTGCCTCCAAGTACGATATAATAGATTTCGAGCTCGGCGTGAAACTCACCGGCGCCGGTTTCCCCGTATACAAGGGCAAGGGCGCGGCTCTGCAACGTGCGTTGATTACGTTCTTCCTTGACAGAAATATCGCAGCCGGATACAATGAGGTGATGCCTCCGATTATGGTCAATGAGGCTTCCGGTTTCGGCACCGGCCAGCTGCCCGACAAAGAGGGCCAGATGTATCACGCCACTGTCGACAATTTCTATCTCGTGCCTACCGCCGAGGTTCCCGTTACCAATATTTACAGGGATGCGATAGTCGAGGAGTCGGATTTCCCGATTTGTCTTACCGCCTATACTCCGTGTTTCCGCCGTGAGGCAGGTTCCTACGGAAAGG
>CAYXGF010000033.1:0-19492 GCA_964464465.1 uncultured Alistipes sp.
GCCATGCCTTTGAGCGGAAGCAGGTAGTTCATGTAGGAGAACATACCTTTCTTCATCTCGCCGCCGTACCATGTGTTGATGATGACCTGCATCTTTTCGGTGAGGTTGAACACTACTGCGGTCTCGGAGTTCAGGCCGAGCTCCTTGTAGTTGGAGACTTTCGCCTTGGAGGCGTTCAGAACCACGAAGTCGGGCTCGCCGTATGTTTCCAGTTCAGCGTCGGTAGGACGGATGAACATGTTCTTTACGAAGTGAGCCTGCCATGCCACCTCCATGATGAAGCGGATTTTCAGACGGCTGTTCTCGTTTGCGCCGCAGAATGTGTCGACAACGTAGAGCTTCTTGCCGGAGAGTTCGGCAGTGGCGATTTTTTTAAGCTCTTTCCATGCCTTCTTGGTCACGGGCTTGTTGTCGTTCTTGTACTCCTCGCTGGTCCACCAGATTGTGTCCTTGGTGGTCTCGTCCATCACGAAGAATTTGTCCTTGGGCGAACGTCCGGTGTAGACGCCTGTCATCACGTTGACTGCATCCATTTCGGTGAGCTGGCCCTTTTCGAAACCGCGCAGGCCTTTCTTGGTCTCCTCGCGGTAGAGTTCGTCGTAAGACGGATTGTACACTACCTCGGTAACGCCCGTGATACCGTACTTTTTCAAATCAATCTTTGCCATAGTTTTTATTTTATTGTAAAACCTCTTTCAATCCATTTTACCGCTACAAAGGTATGTAAAACTTTTGTATTGTTATGCAAATAACAGCGGTTTCTTCAATTTTTTAAATAATAATTTTTTCTTCGTGCGCAATGTCTTGAAAGACATGTGTTTGGAAGATTGGCTACTTTGCCTGCGGTAATAAAAAAGCCGCTGCCTGGGATTTTCAGGATAAAAATTCTTATTTTTAAGACACGAAAACGCTCGGTTGACTTTGGCTGGCATATACATACACGTCCCTTTCTGCAAACGCATATGCGGCTACTGCGATTTTTTCAAGAGCGTATCCCTGTCGCGTGCCGGCCGGGTGCATGTAGCGATGCTCAGTGAGATAGAGTCCCAGGCCTCTTTCATTCCGGACGCCGGTGTCTCCACGATATATTTCGGCGGCGGAACGCCTACCGTTTTCCCGCCCGAGAGCTTGCAGGAAATCATCGACCGCATCAGGGCCGTGTGGGACTGTTCGGCTCTGGACGAGGTGACCGTAGAGGCCAATCCCGATGATTTGACACCCGACTACCTGCGCCGTTTGTGCGCAACGGACATAAACCGCCTCAGCATAGGCGTGCAGTCGTTTCATGACGGCGAGCTGCGCATGATGAACCGGCGGCATGATGCGGCGCAGGCCGTCTCTGCCGTGAAGATGTCGCAGGATGCCGGTTTCGGGAACATCACGATAGATTTGATGTACGGTCTTCCGTTTTCAGACATGGAGCATTGGGAGGCTACGCTGCGCCGGGCCTGCTCGCTCGACGTGCAGCATATCTCGGCATATCATCTGACTATTGAGCCGGCCACGGCTTTCGGCCGCAGGGCCGGCAGGGGAGAACTTGTTCCGGTGGATGACGCCGAGAGCCAGAGGCAGTACCGCCTGCTGCACGAGATGCTCTCCGGCAGCGGATTCGAACATTACGAGGTCTCCAACTTCGCACGCGCGGGATTCCGGTCGCGTCATAACAGCGGCTACTGGACCGGCGAGCACTATCTTGGAATCGGACCGGGAGCGCACTCCTACAACGGTGCGGTGCGGCGCTGGGCGGCGGAGGATATAGACCGGTATTTGTCCGGGGAGGATGTCTACGAGGCGGAGACTCTGACGCCGGAGCAGATGTACGATGAATATGTGATGACATCGCTGCGCCGGGCGGAGGGCGCGGACCTGCGGGAGATAGAGAGACGATTCGGGGCATATAAATTGCAATATTTCACCCGTGCGGCCGAAAAGTACGTAGGCAGCGGCCTGCTCCGTGTCTCGGAGGGGCGTTACAGCGTGGCTCCGGAGGATTTTTTGCTGACGGACATGATAATATGCGATTTGTTTGCTTGAAGAATCTGATACAAAAGTTTTTAAAAAAATTTAAAATATATTATATTTGCGGCCGGTATTTCTTTCGTGCGAGATGATACGGATTGAGGGTACCGGAAAATATATCAGGAAATAATACGATGGACATGACGAAAACAAACGCAGTGGAACCGGACTTCGTGTTCGAGGTGAGTTGGGAGGTTGCCAACAAGGTTGGCGGAATACATACGGTGATAGCTACCAAAGCTCTGACCATGAAACAGATGCTTGGCGACAAGTATATGGTTATCGGCCCGGACATCCACCGCGAGGATGAAAATGCTGAATTCGAGGAAGATGCCGAGATGCTCAAACCGTGGCGTCTGGCTCTCTATAATAAAGGTATAAGGATAAAGGTAGGGCGCTGGCGCGTGAAAGGCTCGCCGCTGGCCGTTCTGGTGGATTTCAGTTCGTTCTTCGGTCAGAAGGACGAAATTCTGCAATTCCTGTGGAACACCTATCGTGTGGATTCGATAAGCGGACAGTGGGACTACATCGAGCCGGTGCTGTTCGGTTATGCTGCCGGAAAGGTGATAGAGAGCTACGTGAACAACTTCTGCAACCTTACCGACCGTATCGCCGCTCACTTCCACGAGTGGATGACGGCGTCCGGCGGACTCTATCTGCGCAAGTTCTCGCCTTTCGTGGCCACGCTCTTCACCACCCACGCCACGGTGATGGGACGCTGCATGGCCGGAAACGGCATTCCGCTGTACAGCTCTCTGGCATCTGTCAACTCCGACGAGATGGCCCGCCGCTTCGGTGTGGTGGCAAAGCACTCCATGGAGAAAATCGCTGCCACGTATCATGACACTTTTCTGACTGTCAGCGATATTACGGCCGAGGAGTGTCGTGCTCTGCTGGGGCAGCAGCCCGATTTGGTTACTCCCAACGGGTTCGAGGACGATGTGGTGTGGAAGGGCGAGCAGCTGGCTGCAAAGCGGGCCGCCGCACGCGACATCATGATACGTGTGGCCGAGGCGTGTCTGGGCGCTAAGTTCGAAGCCGACCCTCTGATTGTGGGTACAGGCGGCCGTTACGAATTCAAGAACAAGGGACTGGACGTATTTCTCGATTCCCTGAAAAAGATTGCCTCGGATTATCCCGCAGGGCGTCCCGTGCTGGCATACATTGCGGTTCCGGCCGGCAACAACGGTCCGCGCCGCGATTTGCAGCAGCATCTTGCGGACGGGGCTTCGCCTGTGGATGCCTCGCAGCTCAGGTACACGACGCATTATCTCGAAAATCCCGACTGGGACCCTATCATATCGTCGATTCGCGGCAGCGTGCTGGAACGCGCGGACAGCCGTGTCAAGGTGATTTTCGTTCCTACGTATCTGAACGGCGGCGACGGTATCTTCGACATGACATATTACGAGCTTCTGGCGGGTATGGACCTTGCGGTCTTCGCATCCTACTACGAGCCGTGGGGGTATACTCCGTTGGAGAGCGTGGCTTTCTCCGTTCCCACCGTCACCACGACGCTGGCCGGATTCGGTCTGTGGGCTGAGAAGACGGAGGGGCAGCACCCTGGCGTTACGGTGATAGAGAGAACCGACAGCAATGACGCACAGGTCGTCGAACGTATTGCGCAGACCATAGACGGCATCTCGAACGCGGATGAGGAACAGATTCACGCCCTGAGGCAGTCGGCATACGAGATTTCGTGTCAGGCGCAGTGGAAGCATTTCATAGAGTATTACCGTCAGGGATACAGCTCGGCCCTGCAAAGCGCCGTGAACCGTACCTCCGGGGCGATGTACGATACTCCCTCGGGAGAGTATTTCAACATCAGCCGTCAGAGAATGGTCGAGGGCAAACCTACGTGGACCCGCCTTATGATCGAGAAGTCGCTTCCGGAGCGTCTGCATGCCCTGGAAATTCTGTCGCGCAACCTGTGGTGGTCGTGGACGCTGGGGGCTCACGAGCTGTTCGAATATATCGATACCGAGCTGTGGGCCGACTGCGAGCACAACCCTATCGAATTCCTCGACAAACTCAACTTCAAGCGTATCAAGGAGCTTGAAAAGGACAAGGACTTCCTTGCCAGGCTCGACGGCGTGTACTCCGCCTTCCGTGAGTATATGAGTGAGAAAAAGGATTCGACAGTGCCTTCGGTGGCGTATTTCAGCATGGAGTACGGCCTGCACTCGTCGTTGAAGATATATTCCGGCGGTCTGGGTATCCTGGCCGGCGACTATCTGAAAGAGGCCAGCGACAAGAACGTGAACATGGTGGCGGTGGGACTGCTCTACCGCTACGGATACTTTACGCAGCGTCTTTCGGCGCAGGGGTCGCAGGAGGCTACGTACGAGGCGCAGAACTTCCATAAGCTGCCTATCTCGCCGGTGCGCGATGCCGACGGCGGATGGGTGAGCGTGCAGATAGCTTTCCCGGGCCGCGACGTCACGGCGCGCGTGTGGAAGTGCGAGGTCGGACGTACGGACCTGTATCTGCTCGATACGGATCACGACCTGAATCTGGACGAGGACCGCAGCATCACGCATCATCTCTACGGCGGAGACTGGGAGAACCGCCTCAAACAGGAGATTCTTCTCGGAGTGGGAGGTATCAGGGCGCTGCGCGCAATGGGCATATCGCAGGACATATATCACTGCAACGAGGGGCATGCGGCATTTATAGGCGTCGAGCGCGTGCGCAATCTCGTCGAATCGGGAAAACTCGGCTTCGACGAGGCTATTGAAGTGGTCCGCAGCTCTTCGCTGTTCACCACCCATACTCCTGTTCCGGCAGGGCACGACGCTTTCCCGGAGAGCATGATACGTCAGTACATGTCGCACTATCCGGACCGTCTGGGCATTACGTGGGAGCAGTTCATCAACCTCGGAAAAACCAATCCGGCGGACAGCAACGAGCGCTTCTCGATGAGCGTTCTGGCCTGCAACCTCTCGCAGGAGGTCAACGGCGTGAGCTGGCTGCACGGCGAGGTAAGCAAGAAGATTCTCGGCGATATATGGCCCGGTTATTTCAAGGACGAGCTCCATATAGGCTATGTGACCAACGGCGTGCATTTCCCGACCTGGACCGCTTCGGTTCTGCGCAAGCTCTACGGCAGGTATTTTGCGGAAGGTTTCGGGAATCATGTCTACAACATATCGGCGTGGCAGAAGGTGTCGCGCATCCCGGACGAGGAGTTGTGGAATGCGCGCATGATGCTTAAAGAACGTCTTATCAAGACGGTGGTGCGCCGAATAAGCAATCCGTCGCACGGTGCTCCCGGCAATCCGGCCGACATGATAAAGATTCGTGAGTCGCTGCGCCCGGATGTGCTGACGATAGGTTTCGCGCGGCGTTTCGCCACTTACAAGCGCGCCTATCTGCTGTTCAATGACCTGGACCGTCTGTCGGCGATTGTCAACAACAAGGAGCGTCCCGTGCAGTTCATCTTCGCGGGCAAGGCGCATCCGAATGACAAGCCCGGACAGGATTTGATAAAGAGAATCGTCGAGGTGGCCGCCATGCCGCAGTTCCTTGGCAAGATTCTGTTCCTGCAAAACTACGATATGGAGCTTGCCCGGCGGATGGTGCAGGGCGTGGATGTGTGGCTGAATACTCCGACGCGTCCGCTCGAAGCGTCCGGAACCAGTGGAGAGAAGGCTGTGATGAACGGCGTGCTTCAATTCTCTGTGCTCGACGGCTGGTGGGTTGAAGGATACAAGGAGGGCGCTGGCTGGATGCTGCCGATGGAGCGCACGTATCAGGAGCAGCGGTTCCAGGATGAACTCGATGCCGAATTGATATACAACACGATAGAGGAGAAGATTGCGCCGCTGTATTATCAGCGTCAGAACGGTGTGCCGACCGGATGGGTGGCCGCTGTGAAGAGCTGCGTGGCGGATATAGCCGCCAACTTCACGACCAACCGCATGCTGACGGACTACGAGCGCAAGTTCTACTGTCCGCTGGCGGTGCGCTCGGAGCGTATCAAGGCCGACGGTTATGCGCTGGCCCGTTCGATTGCCGCGTGGAAACGCAAGGTCAATTCTATGTGGGATGATGTGAAGATTGTGAGCGTCAAGCGTTTCGATATGGACAAGGAGGCCATCTTGCTGGGCCATTCCTATCGTATCGAAGTCGTGATGGACATCGCCGGGCTCGAACCGGAGGATGTGGGCGTGGAATTCGTGATAGCGAGTCAGATAGAGCAGGAGCACAGTGTCAAAGTCATAAGCAGCAAGGAGCTTAAAATCGAAAAGCGCAGCGGAACGCACGTGCTGTATGCCACGGATATGACTCCCGATGTGACTGGGTCGTACGACTTCGCGCTCAGGGCGTTCCCGAAGAATCCGGACCTGCCGTACCGTATGGACTTCGCACTTGTGAAATGGGCCTAATATGCTGAAATAGAAGTCGGACACGTGTTGCATTATTGAAATATAATAGTTATATTTGTAGAGACTCCTTGATTCGGAGTGCATTGCAGAGGAGAGATAAACTACCCCGAACTAATTAAAAAAGAGAGTAAAAGCATGTCTGTTCTGAAATTCGACAAAAACAGCCTGGGCAACCTCGAATATTCGCTCAAACGCGAGATGCTGTCTACCGACCGCACCGGAGGATACATGAGTACGACCATAGTGTGTTGCAATACGCGCAAATATCACGGACTTATGGTCGCGCCGATAGACGAAACGGACAAAAGTTACGTCCTGCTTTCATCCCTGGACGAGACGGTGATTCAGCACGACCAGTCGTTCAATCTGGCGCTGCACAGTTTCCCCGGAGTGTACGAGCCGCGCGGACATAAATATATAACCGATTTCAGCTATACCCCTACGCCTACCGTGACTTACCGTGTGGGAGGCGTGGTGCTGCGCAAGGAGCTGCTGTGGGTGCACTCGCGGACTCATCTGCTCGTGCGCTACACGCTGCTCGAAGCGCACTCGGAGACCCGTCTGCGCCTGAGGCCGTTTCTGGCTTTCCGCGACCGGCATTCGCTGTCGTCGGCAAACATGTTCGCCGACGGACATACTGAGCCTGTCACCGGAGGCGTGAGATGCCGTCTGTACAGCGAGTTTCCGTATCTGTACATGCAGACGGACAAGCCCGGCGCGGAGTTTGTCCCGGCTCCCGACTGGTACTACAACTTCGAGTACATGGAGGAGAAACAGCGCGGATATCCTTTCCGCGAGGATTTGCTGACCCCGGGTTATTTCGAGGCCGTCATAAAGAAGGGCCGCAGTCTGACATTCTCCTGTTCGCTCGAACAGATGACCTCCGTCAGACAGATAAGCCGCCTTTTCGACAGAGAGCTGGAAAAACGTTCCGACAAGAAGGATTTCTTGTCGTGTCTCGAACATTCGGCACGCCAGTTCATCGTCCGCCGTGGAGACAGGACCGAGGTGGTGGCGGGTTATCCGTGGTTCGGGCGCTGGGGCCGCGATACGTTCATAGCGCTGCCGGGTATAACCCTTACGCGGGGTGACGTGCAGGGCTGTATGGACGTGCTGCATACGATGACCTCCGAGATGCAGGACGGTCTGTTCCCCAACATGGGCTCGGCATACAATTCGGTGGATGCGCCGCTGTGGTTTTTCTGGACTCTGCAACAGGCGGAGAAACATGTCGGGGCAAGGAAGATATGGACATCGTTCGGCGGGAAGATGAAGGATATACTCTCGGCCTACCGGCGGGGTATCGGACAGGTGATAAGGGTCGATGACAATGCGCTGGTGTGGGCTTCGCATCCGCAGTATGCCATGACGTGGATGGATGCCGTGGTCGACGGCAGACCCGTTACCGGCCGCGACGGTTATCAGGTGGAGATAAACGCCCTGTGGTACAATGCCGTGTGCTACACGCTGCATCTTGCTGCGGAGTTCCGCGACAGGGAGTTCGTGGAGCAGTGGGGCGGTTTCGAGAAACGGATCAAGGAGTCGTTCATATCGGAATTCTGGCTTGCGGACGAGGGGTATCTGGCCGACTACGTAGGAGACGGCGGGCAGAACAGGTTCATACGTCCGAATCAGGTCATTGCCTGCTCCATGCCCTACAAGATGCTCGACGAGCAGCAGCAAATCAGCATTCTGCGTACTGTAAGGCAGCATCTGCTCACTCCCAAGGGTCTGCGGACGCTCTCGCCGCGCAATCCGCTCTATCAGGGACGCTACGACGGCGACCAGCCTTCGCGTGACAGGGCCTACCATCAGGGTACCGTGTGGGTGTGGCCTTTGGAGCATTATGTGAGAGCGGGATTCGACGTGTACGGCAAATCGTTCCTCGCGCAGGCGAAGGAGTCCATCGAGGCTTTCAACGACGATTTGGACATATACGGCATAGGTTCTGTGGCCGAGATTTTCGACGGCGACCCCCCGCACGCTTCCAGAGGTGCCGTCTCGCAGGCTTGGAGCGTGGGCGCCGTACTGAGAATCATGGAGATGATAAGGGGTTACGAAAAGAAACAAAAGTAAAGAGATATAGTATTATGAAAGTTTTGATGTTTGGATGGGAGTTTCCGCCGCACATAGCCGGAGGACTCGGTACGGCCTGTTACGGGCTTACTCGGGGGCTTGCGCGCAACGATGTGGAGGTTATTTTCGTCGTTCCGCGTGCCTACGGAGACGAGGACCAGAGATTTGTCAGGGTCGTGAATGCCAGCCAGGTCGATACTCCGTTCCCGGCTGAGTTCTCGCCGGTAGAACAGGAGCTGTGGAACAAAATGACTTTCATACAGATAAATTCCAGCTTAGTGCCGTATACGACTCCCGAAGAGTATTTCAGATACATGGAAGAGTATGAGAAGACCGGCACCGTGAGGTCTGTGGCCGGAGAGCTCCGTCCGGGGGGCAAATATGTCTTCTCGGGCAAGTACGGTGCGAATCTTATGGAGGAGGTGGCGCGTTACGCTGCGGTGGCCGCGCAGGTGGCACGCGAGTTGGAGGGGCAGTTCGATGTGATACATGCGCACGACTGGCTGACCTATTATGCCGGAATCGCCGCAAAGAAAATATCGGGGAAACCTCTGGTGGTGCATATCCATGCCACCGAGTACGACAGAAGCGGACAGAGTGTCAATCCCGCCGTCTATGAAATCGAGAAGGCGGGCATGCAGGCGGCTGACCGTGTTATCGCGGTCAGCAATCTGACGCGCGGTATCGTTATAGAGAAATACGGAATCGACGCATCCAAGGTCGTCACCGTGCACAATGCCGTCAGATTCGCCGAGAGCGCCGGCGGTGCCGAGCAGAGCCGCGGTGTGGAGGACAAGGTGGTTACATTCCTGGGACGCATCACATATCAGAAGGGGCCGGACTATTTCGTCGAGGCTGCGGCCAAGGTGCTCAAACGTGTTTCGAACGTGCGTTTCGTCATGGCGGGCAGCGGCGATATGATGAATCACGTGATTCGCCGCGTGGCGAGTCTGGGCATAGCCGACAGATTCCATTTTACCGGATTCCTGAAAGGGGAGGATGTGCACAAGATGTTTGCACTCAGCGATGTGTATGTCATGCCGTCGGTGTCCGAACCGTTCGGAATATCGCCCCTGGAAGCGATGAAGTCCAACGTGCCGGTTATAATATCGAAGCAGAGCGGCGTGGCCGAGGTGCTGGACTATGCCGTGAAGGTGGACTATTGGGATGTGGATGCGATGGCCGACGCGATATACGCTTTGGTCACTTATCCGGCACTGTCGCGGACATTCGCCAGCGAGGGTTTGCGCGAGGTGACCGGACTTAAATGGAACAATGCTGCGGCCAAGGTCAGGGATGTGTACAGCCAGCTGGTCGAGCGGTAGACAAGGAAAATAAGAAAACAAGAAAAATACGGTTATGAAAACGATTTGTTTATATTTCAGCGTACATCAGTCTCCGAGACTGAAAAGGTACAGGTTCTTCGATATGGGCAAGGACCATAACTACCTGGATGATGCGGCAGACCGCAGCGCCGTGCTTTCGGCTGCGAGGATGTGTTATCTGCCGGTAGGCACTCTGCTGTTGAAACTGATAAAGGAGTACGGCTCGCAGTTTCGGCTGTCGTTTTTCATTTCCGGTACCGCTGTCGAGCAGTTCCGCGCCTATGCGCCGCAGGTTCTCGATTCGTTCCGCGAGCTTGCCGACACGGGATGCGTCGAGTTCGTGGGCGGAACGTATTCGAATTCGCTCTCCTCGCTTATGGACAGCCAGGAGTTCGAACGCAGCGTAAGGCAGCATGCGGCGCTTATGAAAAGCGAGTTCGGACAGACCCCGAAGGCTTTCTGCAACACTGAAATGATATACTCGGACGCGATAGGCAGCGCTGTTAGCGAAATGGGATTCAGCTCGATGCTGGCGGAGGGCGCGCGGCATATCCTGGGCTGGAAATCGCCGAATTATGTGTATGCCAACGCCCTGAATCAGAAAATGCGGCTGCTGCTGCGCAACTACAAGCTCAGTGACGACATTGCACTCAGATTCTCCAACAGAGCATGGGACCAGTGGCCTCTGACTGCCGCAAAGTTTGCCGGCTGGCTGGCGGATGACAATACCGTAGGCGAGACGGTTAATCTGTTCATGGACTACCGGACGCTCGGCATGTGGCAGACTGCCGATACCGGTATGCTCGACTTCGTCAAATATTTGCCGCAGGCCGTGCTCGGAACGGGAAAACTCGAATTTGCCACGGTATCCGAATCTGCCCGCAGCCATCAGCCGGTGGCGATTCTTCATTCGTCGCATGCCATGAGCTGGCGCGATGAGGAGCGTGACACAACCATCTGGAACGGCAACGAGTTGCAGCGCGAGGCGCTCGCAAAGCTGTATGCGCTTAAAGACAAGGTCTATCATCTGTCCGATCCGGATTTCGACCATGTATGGAACTTCATGCAGGATGCCGATAATTTCTATTATATGGCGACCAAGTGGTTCAGTACCGGCGGGGCTTCGGCGCAGAATCCGTACGGCTCGTCGTATGACGCATTCATCAATTATATGAATATTCTTTCCGACTTCGAGATTGAGGTGGAAAAACGCCTGGCAGGGAAAAAGAGACGGGTGAAGCAGAAATGCAAATAGAATGCACAAAACGGCCGCTTGAAAGAGCGGCCGTTTTTGTATGATGCTGGGCGCAGCCTCTGCCGTTCCGAATCTCTGTCGGAACCTCTCTCCTTGCGTTGCGGGTTTTACTTTAAAACCGCTCGGAGTGGAAGGAAAGGGCAGAGAGCGTTGCCTTTATTTTATGGGAATTATATACAATTTTACAGTTATGCTCTCCTGTGCAAGCGTGCGGGCCGAAGCCTCGTCCCGCGAAGGCCCGCTCATTTAACTCAGTACCTTCGCAGGCTCCTCCCGCATTATACGCGCTATCCCTACATTAAAAATTGTCAGGCAGCCTCCGTCGGGAAGAGGCTACTCGGCGGTGATTTTTTCGAAGCCGTAGCGGCAGGCGCTGCCTAACTGCTCCTCGATGCGCAGCAGCCGGTTGTATTTGGCCATGCGGTCGGAGCGCGAAAGGGAGCCTGTCTTTATCTGGCCCGAGCGTGTGGCCACGGCTATGTCGGCTATGGTGGTGTCCTCCGTTTCGCCGGAGCGGTGAGAGGTCACGGTGGTATAGCCGGCACGGTGCGCCATGTCTATGGCTTCGAGGGTTTCCGTAAGGGTGCCTATCTGGTTCACCTTGATGAGGATGGAGTTGGCGCACCCGCTGCGGATTCCTTTACGGAGAAATTCCACGTTGGTGACGAACAAATCGTCGCCTACAAGCTGGCATCTGTCGCCGAGCGTTTCTGTCAGCAGGCGCCAGCCGTCCCAGTCATTCTCGCTCATGCCGTCCTCGATGGAGTCTATCGGATATTTCTCTGTCAGCTCTTCCAGATAACGCACCTGCTGCTGAGGGGTGAGTCTGCTGCCGCGGCTGCCTTCGAAAACCGAATAGTCGTATACCCCGTTCTTGTAGAACTCGGAGCTGGCACAGTCCAGAGCCAGCGTGATGTCTTTGCCGGGTGTATATCCGGCCTCTGTTATGGCTGTGACGATACAGCGGAGAGCGTCTTCCGTGCTTTCCAGTGTCGGGGCGAACCCGCCCTCGTCTCCTACGGCCGTGCTCAGGGAGCGTTTCCGCAGTACCTGTTTCAGGACGTGGAAAACTTCCGCACCCATTCGCAGACCTTCGTGGAACGACCGTGCGCCGATAGGACGAATCATGAATTCCTGGAATGCTACCGGAGCGTCTGAATGCGCTCCTCCGTTGATGATGTTCATCATCGGGACCGGCAGGACCGTTGCGGCGGGGCCTCCGATGTACCGGTACAGGGGCATTCCGCAGCATGCTGCCGCCGCATGTGCCGCCGCGAGCGATACGCCGAGTATGGCGTTTGCTCCGAGACGGCTTTTGGAAGGTGTGCCGTCCAGGGCAATCATCGCACGGTCTATGTCTGCCTGTCGTGTCACGTCGGTGCCGAGCAACTCGGGCGCTATTATGTCGTTGACGTTTCTGACGGCGTTTGTCACTCCTTTGCCGCGGAAGCGGTCCGGATCCGAGTCCCTGAGTTCGAGCGCCTCGTGTTCTCCGGTCGACGCGCCGCTTGGAACGGCTGCCCGTCCCATGGCTCCGCATGCGGTGTGCAGGTCGACTTCGACGGTTGGATTGCCGCGCGAATCGAGGATTTCTCTTGCATGGATTTGTGTGATATTCATAGTAAAGATGTCGTTTGGGGATGTAAAAATCAAACAGTATGCCACGTGGTATGCCTGTGAGTGTTTTTATAATGGGAAAAATTACTATATTTGCATGCTGTAAGGTGTGTCCTCATGGGCATGATACAGGGACAAGGATTATCAAGAACGATTCGTAATCAATAACAAAACATTCAGCATTATGATTTATTCACATGAAGTGCAACAGATGTGTTGCGTGAAAAAAGGAGCCAACCACGCTTCCGCACCTATTCCGGAAGAGGGTAAATGGGTCAGAGCCAAAGAGATTACCGACATTTCGGGTCTTACTCACGGTATCGGCTGGTGTGCTCCGCAGCAGGGCGCGTGCAAACTTACGCTCAATGTAAAGGACGGTATAATTCAGGAGGCTCTGGTGGAGACCATCGGCTGCTCGGGCATGACTCACTCCGCAGCCATGGCATCGGAGATTCTTCCCGGCAAGACTCTGCTGGAAGCTCTGAATACGGACCTCGTGTGCGACGCCATCAACACGGCAATGCGCGAGCTTTTCTTGCAGATTGTCTACGGACGTACTCAGTCCGCATTCTCGGAAGGCGGTCTGGTAGTGGGCGCCTCGCTCGAAGATTTGGGCAAGGGTCTGCGCAGCCAGGTGGGTACCATGTTCGGAACTCTGGCCAAGGGAACGCGTTATCTCGAAATGGCAGAGGGCTACTGCACCCGCATGGCTCTGGATGCCAACGACGAGGTTATAGGCTATGAGTTCATCCACATGGGCAAGTTCATGGACATGGTGAAGAAAGGTGTGGAGCCTTCGGAGGCTCTGGAAAAAGCCAAAGGTTCCTACGGTCGTTTCAAGGATGCCGTAAAATATATTGACCCGCGTCAGGAGTAATTTCCCCTGCAATTTGTTGAACCGAAAAAAAGAGTTAAGAAAATTATGGCAAATTTATTTGAAAGTTACGACCGCAGAATCGAGAAAATCAATGCGGTGCTTGCACAATACGGTATTAACGGCATCGAGGACGCCAAGGCTGTCTGCGAGGAGAAGGGCATAGACCCTTACAAAATGTGTGAGGAGACTCAGCCAATCTGTTTCGAGAATGCCAAATGGGCTTATGTAGTCGGTGCTGCCATAGCAATCAAGAAGGGTTGCACGGCTGCCGCTGATGCTGCCGAGGCCATCGGCGAGGGTTTGCAGGCGTTCTGTATCCCCGGCTCTGTGGCTGATGACCGCAAGGTGGGCATAGGTCACGGAAACCTGGCTGCCCGTCTGCTCCGCGACGAGACGCAGTGTTTCGCATTCCTGGCAGGACACGAGTCGTTCGCTGCCGCAGAGGGTGCGATTAAAATCGCCGAGATGGCCAACAAGGTGCGCAAGCAGCCCCTGCGCGTGATTCTCAACGGTCTGGGCAAGGATGCCGCAAAAATCATATCGCGTATCAACGGATTCACATACGTTCAGACTCAGTTCGATTACTATACCGGCGAGGTGAACGTCGTAGACACCATTTCGTATTCCGACGGACTCCGCTCGAAGGTTAAGTGCTACGGTGCGGATGATGTTCGCGAGGGCGTGGCCATCATGTGGAAGGAAGATGTCGACGTATCCATTACCGGTAACTCGACAAACCCGACCCGTTTCCAGCACCCGGTTGCAGGTACCTACAAGAAGGAGCGCACGCTGGCTGGCAAGAAATACTTCTCCGTCGCTTCTGGCGGCGGTACGGGCCGTACACTGCATCCGGACAACATGGCTGCCGGTCCCGCTTCTTACGGTATGACAGACACCATGGGCCGTATGCACTCCGACGCTCAGTTCGCAGGTTCTTCGTCGGTTCCGGCACACGTCGAGATGATGGGATTCCTCGGAATGGGCAACAACCCGATGGTCGGTGCCACCGTAGCGGTAGCTGTGGCTGTCGAGCAGGCTATGAAGTAGTATTCGATTCATATTCCCGCAATATTGTGGCGCACGCAAGAGATTGCGTGCGCTTTTTTATTATATTTGAATTCGGAAAAAACCTTTGACATGAAAACATTCAGATATTTCGTACTGCTGACGCTTCTGCTGTCAGGAATGCGTGCCTTCGGGCAGAAGATAAATGTCGCCACGTACAATATCCGCCTGCTCAGCAGTTCCGATTCGCTCAAAGGCGACGGCTGGTGGCACAGACGCGATGCGCTTTGCAGCCTTGTGGAGTTCCACGACTTCGACATATTCGGGGCGCAGGAGGTGTGTTATCCGCAGCTCGTGTACATGCTCTCCGAATTGCCGCAGTATGATTATATAGGTGTCGGCCGCGATGACGGCGCGCGGGCGGGCGAATTCTCGCCGGTGTTCTACAAGAGGGACCGTTTCAGGCTTCTGGACAGCGGCACGTTCTGGCTCGCGGAGCGTACTGATGTTCCGGTCAAGGGCTGGGATGCCGCATGCAAGCGTGTGTGTTCGTGGGGTAGGTTCAGGGATAGAGAAAGCGGCCGCCGGTTCTGGTTCTTCAATCTGCACATGGACCATCGGGGCGTCGAGGCCCGCAGACAGAGTGCGCGGCTGGTGCTTTCGCGCATAGAGCGCATGTGCGGTGGTGAGCCGGTGATTCTCACGGGCGATTTCAACGTGGACCAGACGGACGAGAGCTATCTGCTGCTATCGGGCAGTCAGCTTCTGGATGACTCGTATGAGAAGGCCGCGGTGCGCTATGCCCTTAACGGCACGTTCAATGCGTTCGACCCCAATCGCAAGACCGACAGCCGCATAGACCATATATTTGTCTCGGGCGGAATAGTGGTGGAGCGTTACGGTATTCTTACGGACACCTACCGTTCGCAGCCCCGGGAGAGGGTCGGCGCTGCCGACTTTCCGTCGGAAGTCACCATGCACAATGCCGTGGCGCGTACTCCGTCCGACCATTTCCCGGTGCAGGCAATACTCGATTTGGGCTGTCGTCGCAGACAGAAGTGTCAGTAAATGTCGGTTTGTCACGTGAGGGTGGCAGAATTAGTGACAAAAATTCACGAAAAACCGAATGGCACACACATTGTTGATTAGTCGGACAAACGTGTAAACAAAATTATATAACAAACTAAAATAACACGATTATGAATATCAAACCACTTTCAGACAGAGTTCTTATTCTGCCCAATCCGGCGGAAGAGAAAACGGCCGGAGGATTGTTCATTCCCGATACGGCAAAAGAGAAACCTCTTGCAGGCAAGGTCGTGGCGGTAGGTCCCGGTACGAGCGAGGTTACAATGGAGGTAAAGGTAGGCGACCAGGTGCTCTACGGCAAGTACGCCGGAACCGAAGTGACGGTTGATGGAGAGGATTACCTGATTATGCGTCAGAACGATATTATGGCAATTATCTAACATTCGAACAAGAAAGACAAAGAGTTATGGCAAAAGAGATTAAATATAACGTGGAGGCGCGCGAACTTCTTAAAGAGGGTGTCGATGCGCTCAGCAACGCAGTGAAGGTTACGCTCGGCCCCAAGGGACGCAACGTTATCATAGACAAGAAGTTCGGTGCTCCCCATATCACCAAGGACGGTGTGACGGTAGCCAAAGAGATAGAGCTCGAAGACAAGTTCGCCAACATGGGTGCGCAGATGGTCAAGGAAGTGGCTTCGCGTACCAACGACGATGCCGGAGACGGTACTACCACCGCTACGGTGCTGGCCCAGTCCATCATCGGTGTGGGTTTGAAGAACGTTACCGCAGGTGCCAACCCGATGGACCTCAAACGCGGTATCGACAAGGCTGTTGCCGAAGTCGTGAAATCCTTGAAGGCTCAGAGCAGCGAGGTCGGTGGCGACATCAGCAAAATCGAGCAGGTGGCTACCATTTCGGCCAATAACGACAAGAACATCGGTGCTCTTATAGCCGAGGCAATGGGCAAGGTGAACAAGGAGGGTGTGATTACCGTCGAAGAGGCCAAAGGTACCGAGACGTATGTCGACGTTGTGGAAGGCATGCAGTTCGACCGCGGATATATCTCGGCATATTTCATGACCGATTCCGAGAAGATGGAGGCTACGATGGAGAAACCGTACATTCTGCTTACCGACAAGAAGATTTCCACCATGAAGGAAATCATGGGCGTGTTGGAGCCTGTCGCTCAGCAGGGCCGCTCGCTCGTAATCATCGCAGAGGATGTCGACGGCGAGGCTCTTGCGGCGCTTGTTGTCAACAAACTGCGCGGTGCTCTCAAAATCGCGGCTGTCAAGGCTCCGGGCTTCGGCGACCGTCGCAAGGAGATGCTCGAAGATATCGCCATTCTCACCGGCGGTACCGTTATCTCCGAGGACAAGGGTCTGAAAATGGAGC
The DNA here is from genome assembly GCA_964464465.1 of uncultured Alistipes sp. Taxonomy (GTDB): domain Bacteria; phylum Bacteroidota; class Bacteroidia; order Bacteroidales; family Rikenellaceae; genus UBA940. The sequence goes on from CAYXGF010000033.1 coordinate 16,989, forward strand.
AGGTTACGCTCGATATGCTGGGCAGCGCCGAGAAAGTCGCTATCACCAAGGAGAATACCACTATCGTGAACGGTAACGGCGACAAGACTGCTATCGACGCACGTGTGGCGCAGATTCGCAAGCAGATTGAGGCTTCTACTTCCGACTACGACCGCGAGAAGATGCAGGAGCGTCTGGCCAAACTCTCAGGCGGTGTGGCCGTTCTTTACGTAGGTGCTACCACCGAGGTCGAGATGAAGGAGAAGAAAGACCGTGTGGACGACGCTCTGGCTGCAACCCGTGCTGCCGTTGAAGAGGGTATCGTTCCGGGCGGCGGTGTGGCTTATATCCGTGCCGTGGATGCTCTGGAAACGCTCAAAGGTGACAATGAGGACGAGAACACAGGTATTCAGATTGTTAAACGTGCAATCGAGGAGCCTCTGCGTCAGATTGTGGCCAATGCCGGCGGCGAAGGTTCGGTTGTCGTGAACAAGGTTCGTGAAGGCAAGGGCGCATTCGGTTACAACGCCCGCACCGAGGTGTACGAGGATTTGTTCAAGGCCGGTATCATCGACCCGACAAAGGTGTCGCGTGTGGCTTTGGAGAATGCGGCATCTGTTGCCTCGATGTTCCTCACCACGGAGTGCGTGCTCGCTGAGAAGAAAGAGGAGAATCCTGCACCTATGGGAGCCCCGGGAATGGGCGGAATGGGTGGCATGATGTAGTCCCCGACTCATAATAGCGCAGATGCGGGACGGAAATTTTTCCGTCCCGCTCTTTTTTTGAGACCTAATCCGTTGCGGTTACGTATCTGTGCGGCATGTATTCTTATTTGGCGTATTTCCTGTTTTTTTGCTCGGCTTAAAAATGTACCTTTGCTGCATCATTTGACGATATGCCACAGATAACGATATATACGGACGGCTCGTCGCGCGGCAATCCCGGACGCGGAGGTTTCGGCGTGGTGCTTATGAGCGGGCCGCACCGCAAGGAGATGAGCGCCGGTTACAGACTTACCACGAATAACCGCATGGAGCTTCTGGCGGTTATCGTCGGACTCGAAACGCTGAAATACGACGGCAGCGATGTAACGGTTTATTCGGATTCGCAGTATGTGGTCAATGCCGTGGACAAGGGCTGGGTTTTCGGATGGGAGAAGAAAGGATTCGCCGGAAAGAAAAACGCGGACTTGTGGATGCGCTTCTTGAAGATATACCGCAGACACAGGGTGAAGTTCGTCTGGATTAAGGGCCATGCCGACAATCCGGAGAACGAGCGTTGCGACCGTCTGGCCGTGGCAGCCGCCGAGAGCGGAAATCTGCGTGAGGATACCGGATACGACGGTCAGTGATTGTCGGACCAGATAGCCTTGGACAGCTTAGTGATGTTCGCTTCGGCGCTATTGCATGCAGTAAAATCCGGGGTGCGCGGAATGTTGCGTACCCCGGACTGTTTTTTCGGGCCGGCTTGCGGTCAGGCTGTCTTTATACCCTTGCTGCGCTGACTACAAATCCGAACCGTCGGCTTTGTTTCTTTCGTTGTCGTAGTACAAAATAATGTAGTACTTCCCACGGAAATCGCTAATTGTAAACCAAACTGAATTATTGGTAATTTGTTGCGTTATATATTGAACAGCAAAATTATTAAGCAATTCAATCATTTCTTCGGTAGGGTTCTTCCACTGTTCTTCCGTGTACGTATATTTCGATTTGAACTCCTGTTTAGCGCTCTTAATGGCGGCTGTGTCCAATTCAACCCTCTGATAGTAGGCCGCTTGATACTGTTTGTTTTTCACAGTAATATTATATGATATGTCCTCGTCTTCCGACAATGTATAATCTGTGTCGGTAAATTTTGTATATCTTTCGTTATTCTCGAACTGGCGGCACAAGTTGTTGAACCGGATTCTTATCTGCGTCTCATCCCGGTAGGTTTTATCTGCTACCATAATACGCCATACCTTGTTATTTTGGGTTGCGACATGTATATTCACATCCTCGCCATTGAATTCGCCGGTAAGGATGTCTCTGTTCGCAGCACTCCGGACAAATCCTTTTGCCAGAAGCTGCTGCACGACCTTTTCTCTGCTTCCGTCAACGGGTATTCCCATGAATTTTGTGACATTCTGCTGGGCACTGCCGGCGAGCGACATTATCAGAAATGCCGCACACATGAAAAATTTCTTCATAATCATTTTTTTGAATGTTTTCCTTGCTCCTCGGTTCTGCCGGAGCGATAATACGCAAACGAAAGGCGTGAAACCGTATGTCACATCTTAAAATGCAGGCCCTGAGAAAACCTTCGAGAACAGATGTGCAATAACAGCCTCACGCCAAAAAGCGCGAAGACAGTTACGCCATTCTCTTGTTCTCTGTTACAGAAGTTTCTCAGGCTTCGCATTTACAAGAAGAAGACATAACGCCTCTTTTCCAACAAATAACCTGCGGGAGGTTATCCCGCCATTTGCAAAGATACGATTAAGCGAGGGCAATGCCAAATTTATTTGAGCATAGCCGAGCGTGAGT
>CAYXGF010000034.1:0-19448 GCA_964464465.1 uncultured Alistipes sp.
TCGCGACCCTTAGCTTGGAAGGCTAATGCTCTATCAACTGAGCTACTTCCGCATTCGTAAAATTTTGTTAATCGAGTGGGAGAAGATGGATTCGAACCACCGAAGACGTACGTCAGCAGATTTACAGTCTGCCCCATTTGGCCACTCTGGTATTCTCCCAGACCTTATTTCTTACATTCCGCTGTTTTCCCAGCGAGCCGATGGAGGGATTCGAACCCCCGACCAGCTGATTACAAATCAGCTGCTCTGGCCAACTGAGCTACATCGGCATTTGGAGTGCAAATGTAAGAATAAAAATTTTATACACCAAAACTTCGGCGATAAAATTTATATTTTACTTAAATTATATGTTCAAAGAACGTCGTGTGTGAATGTTACGTCAGAAGTCCGGCCGTAAATTCGCCGACAAAATTACAATTCTTTTTGATATTACAAAATAGGCCGTGCGGTTTTTTTGCAAAAAACACGAAATAAAATATTCCGTAGGCTTCCGCTGTCTCTTACGCCGCATTGTGTAACGCTGCCGGACGCATCCATATATATAAAGGTAACATTCCGGCACATTCGGTTCGGCCCACGTTCAGCGCACAGAAATACGCGGGAATCACACCTGGCTCAGAACGCATAAACGACCGCAGACCATAAAAAAAGTGTATGCCGTATGCGGCATACACCCTGTATTATTTTCGGAACGTGTCTATTTGTGTTCCTTTCCGATGCTTTCGCGCATTGACGTATCGGCCTGTATGTTCCGGAGCTTGTAGTAGTCCATAAGACCCAGATTGCCGCTGCGGAACGCTTCGGCTATCGCCATCGGAATTTCGGCTTCGGCCAGAATTACTTTGGCACGGGCGTCCTGAGCCTTGGCCTTGTTCTCCTGTTCGAGCGCCACGGCCATGGCGCGTTTCTCCTCGGCCTTTGCCTGCGCGATGTTCTTGTCGGCATTGGCCTGGTCCATTTGCAGCACGGCACCGATGTTCTTGCCCACATCGATGTCGGCTATGTCTATGGAAAGTATTTCGAATGCGGTACCTGCATCAAGACCTTTCTCCAACACCACACGGGATATTGAATCAGGGTTTTCGAGCACTATCTTGTGTGAGGCGGCCGAACCGATGCTCGACACGATGCCCTCGCCCACACGGGCAAGAACAGTCTCCTCGCCTGCTCCGCCGACAAGCTGTTTGATATTGGCCCTTACGGTCACACGGGCTTTCGCTATCAACTGTATACCGTCCTTGGCGACAGCTGCCACCGGCGGCGTGTTGATGACTTTCGGGTTAACGGACATCTGCACGGCCTCGAACACATTCCGACCCGCCAAATCGATAGCCGTCGCCATCTTGAAGTCGAGCTGTATTCCGGCTTTCTGTGCGGATACGAGCGCGTGTATCACGTTCGGGACATTACCGCCGGCAAGATAATGGGCTTCAAGCTGGTTGGCATTGAGCGACAGTCCGGCCTTGGTACCCTCTATCATCGCGGAGACGATAGTCGAGGGCGGCACCTTGCGCCAGCGCATGAGAATGAGTTGCAGCAACGAGATGTGGACGTTCGACACGAGCGCCGAGAACCACAACCCGACGGGAATGTAGTAAAAGATGATAAGCAACAGAATGATGCAAAAGATGGCCGTCGCAACGACCAGTAGAATTCCGCCTTCCATGAAATCCATAATTTTTTTTATCAGAGTTGAGTATTGTCGGTTGGTTTGACTATCACAGTGAAATTATCGAATCCGGTTACCTCCACCTCGACACCGGGGGCGATAAGTCCTTCCCGGGCGCGGGCCTCGAACAGGGTGTCTCCGAATCTCACCTTGCCGCCGGGAGCCAGACGCGACACGCTCGTACCTCTCTGCCCCACCCGCAGTTCATCCTGCGGCGAGGATTGCGACTGTCCGTCTATTTCGCTTTCGAGCGACAGCATACGCCATGTCCTGCGCCTAAGGCTCAGTGTGGTGGCAATGACAGAGCATACTATTATGCCGATAACGGCGGCAATCAGGCCTGTGTATCCGTGATAGAGATATGCCAGATACGCAGCGGCACAATCGGCGGCCATGGACATAAGACCGGCCACGGTAATGCCCGGCAGAAGCACCAGTTCGACCACAAGCAGAAGCGCCGAGACAACTATAAGCAGCAAAATGAGCATCATAACTTCATATATTTTTATCGGTTCGGAGAAGATGCTGTCAAACAGACAGCAGTATCGCATCAGAAGTCAAAGATACGAATAAGCGAGAGCAAAAGCAAACTCGCTTGCATTTTGCCGAGGCGAAGTATCTTCGACCGCTGGTCAAAGATAACGAAAAAATATCGAAAAAACTATTCAGTTCGTTTTTTTCAATTCTCCATAGGCTCAATTTCCGCAGAGGAGGAATCGTACCGGCGGATGATAATATCGCGTATGCGCTCTGCGCGGCTCGCTCCTTCGACGGGAGCTATTATGAAGTTCTGCCCGCTGCGCAATATATCGAATCTCTCGGCCACGGCAGATATGCCGATACGCAGCGAATCGTCCACCGACTCTATACCTTTTATTATTACTCTGTACAGCGTGGTATCGGCCTGGGCGGGCTGTGCGCCGTCACGTGTCAGGTTACGGTAGACCCCGTCATTCCATACGACCACCTCCGGACGTTTGAATCCGAGGTCTTTAAGCTCAATCTGAGCCTGACGGGCCGACGAATCGGCCGCAAAACCGCCCGCGAAGTAGACATAACGGCCGTTTTCCCTGACATATGACAACGGGGCCACACCCTTGAAAAGCGCCGGGGTCTGCTGCACGGAGAACGAACCGAGCTGTATCCTGTATATGGTTCCGCGTTCGTAGATTCGGCATTCCGGAATCGGATTGCGTGAATTGTATATCGACGGCGAATGGATACTGAGCGCTTCGTAGTCAAGGAAAAGACGCTCCTTCAAATCCACCTTCGGCAGAAAGAAATCCGTGTCCGCGAGCGCCGAGGCCGCGCGCTGCAATGAGTCGCCGGCCATATCGAGCGCGAACATCTGTGCGATTTGCTGTTCGAGAGAGCCTACGACACGTTTCTGCAACAGATACGAAACCATTTCGTCCGATGCCCAGCGGCCGCGCTGCATGTTAGTCTCCGCCTGCATGTCTTCCAGCGTCTTGCCGAGTTCAGCGATTATCTCAGGACGGTTGTTCTTGTCGGCTATATAGCTGTATGCGTAAATCTTGTTGTCGAAAATGTATGCCCAGCATCTGGACAGCGAATCCTCGGCGGCCGAGCAGCATACGGACAGCGAGTCGAAACGCGTCATAAGTTCCGAGGCACGGGCCTCTGTCGAAACGGTGTCGTATTGCAGGGCAGTCACACGGCACTCCCGTATCAGGGCCGCGAGCTCCGCCGCCAAATCCCCGGCACGCGTCTCATTCCGCTGTGCGGACAGCAACGTCAGGTAATCCTGTTCCGGAAGATTCTCCCTTATGCGGCTGTCGTATGCCAGATTGACAGACTTCCGTGTATCCTGTATCTTTTGCGGCTCCGGCTCAGTATTTCCGGCGGCGGCATCGTCGTTCAGGTGCATTATTATCCACTGCTGCTCTATCGCGTTTATCTGTTGAGACAGAATTCCGACTCTGTTTCTCAGGGCGAACAGTTTCTCCTCGCTTTCCAGAATCCGGACGGCTATCTGCTCTCTGGCGGCAGTATCGGTGCGGAAACTGCGGCGCATGCGTTCCATAAGCAGCGACAGAGAATCGGCCTGCGCGGATACGGTCTGCTCCTGATGGAGAAGTTCCATGTATTCGGCATTGTTTTCCAGCCCCGAGACCCTGGCCTTTATCTGCTGGGCCGTCGAGAGGAGCGGCGCAAGAACAAGCGCCAGTGTCGTCATGTATTTTTGTAATAGAGCCATTATTTCCACCACTTTAACAGGAAGAGTTGAATGAATCCGAATATTTCCAAACGTCCGCAGAGCATCAGTATCGTGCAGAAATACTTCGCCACGATGCCGAGCGATGAGAAGTTGTCCAGAGAGCCTACCTCTCCGAATCCTGGTCCGACATTGCCCAGACACGAAACAGTGGCCGTGAACGAGGTGACCACATCGAGTCCGAATGCGCACATGAGAATGGAACCGAACATAATCAGCGCGAAGTACACGACGGTGAACAGCAGCACGAACGATACCGTCTGCGAATCCTGAATCACACCGTTGAGTTTTATCCGTATGATGGCGGCGGGATGCTGCTGCTGCTTGATTTTGGCGCGTATGACCTTGAAAGCCAGACATACTCTGTCGCATTTCAGACCGCCGCTGGTGCTGCCTGCGCAGGCGCACTGCACCGACATGAAGATAAGTACGACAATTGCCAGCGATGACCATACGGTGGAGTCCGCGGTGGCGAATCCCGTGGTACTGGTTATTGCGAATACCTGGAATGTTCCGTGGCGGAAAGCCGGCCAGAAATCATATATTCCGTTTCTCCACAGACTCAGCGACACGACTATGCTCGCCACGGCGACCGAGGCCAGATAGTAGCGCACGACCTCGGAACGGAACATGTTGTTGTGCTTGCCGGTCAGTGTGGCGAAGATGATTCCGAAGTGTATACCGGAGAGAATCATGAAAAACGACAGGATAACCTCTATCCATACATTGTCGAAAGCGGCGATGCTGATGTTGCGCGTGCTGAATCCGCCGGTCGCGGTGACCGAGAACGCGTGATTCACGGCATCGAACCAGCTCATGCCGGCAATGCGCAGCAGCAGGGCGCTGGCTATGGTCATGCCGAAATATACGGAGAGCATGATTCGCAGTATCGTGGCCGAGCGGTAGCGGAAGTTGTCCTGCGCCATCGACGATATCTCCACGTTGGACATCGCCTTCTTGCTGCTGCCGATATTGGGCAGCACAATCATGACGAACATCACGACACCCAGACCTCCCATCCAGTGCGTCAGCGAGCGCCACATCAGAAGACTGCGCGGAAGCGCCTCTATGTCGTTGAGTATCGTGGCGCCTGTCGTGGTATACCCAGAGACACTTTCGAACCATGCGTTCGCCACGTCGAACTCTCCGCCCCAGAGCAGATACGGCAGCATGCCGATTACGCATGAGGCGAGCCACGAGCCGACGACTATGCAGTAGCTCTCCTTGGTCGAGATTCTCTGTCCGCGTCCGACGAAAATCATCGGGAAAGTACCCAGCACCACCGACAGCAGGGCCGAGAGCGCGAGCGGATAGAATCCCGAGTCGAAACCCTTGATATAGCCCACGGCGGCGGACAGAAGCATGAGTGCCGCATTGAGCAGCATCACGAAACCGACGTATCTCAGGACTATATTGTACCGCATCGCTACGCTCTATTTTTTGGCGTTCTTTATCTGGCTTATCAGCTCCTCGATTTTCTCTTTGAGCTGCATCGGCTCGTCGCGTCCTTCAAGAGGCACGTTGAACGGCACCTTGTAAGCCAGCCAGTCCCCGAGGCTCCTGTTGATTTTTATCACCGGCAACACGAAATACAGGTCTATGAAATACAGGAACATCAGGACGATGAGTATCATCACGCCGGTAGTGATAAGGCTCGGCGTGATGGCCCTGTACGCGTTCGTCTCCAATGCGCGCGCCTGCGGCCCGAGCGTGTTCTGCGAACGTGTCATGTATATCTTTATCTCCTGAATCAGACGGCGGTACGCGCTCTGATACTCGCCAAGAAGCCACTCGTGGTCGGATATGAACCCCTTGACCATATACATCTCGGAACTTTTCTGATAGGCCTCGAACGCGAGTTTCAGCGAATCCAGCCCCGTGAGATTCTGCTCTTCGGCCTCTCTGAGCGCCGAGGCGAAGTTGTCACGGCCTGCTACGAACAGTGTGTCATACACGGTCTGCCCGGTGATGAATGTTTGCAGTACGGCGAAGTTCTGATCGTGCGCGGCGTCGAGCATGCTGCTCGAAAGCTCCATGCTGCGTTCTCCCGCCGTAAGTATCTGCTGAGCCTTCGTACCTACCCTTCCCAGTTCGAAGAACGACACTACCGAGGAGAACACAAGAAGAGCTGCCAGAGACAGGAAACCGATGATGATTTTTCTGCGTATGCCCATGATTCGAATCAGATTAAGAATTTGCAGTCCCCGATGTTTTTCACCCCGCACAGCCACTGGCGTATATCCATGCGGCGTTTGCCGGCGGTCTGCAACTCGGTTATGTCGACATATCCGCCGTCGCATGCCACGCTGAGGAATGTGCGGCCGTCCGAAACGATGCTTCCGGGTGCCGGAACACCGTCGCAGCAGCGCACCCTTACCCCGTATATTTTTACACCGGTCTGCTGTCCTGCACAGTCGAGCGTGCTCCACGCGGCAGGGTACGGCGACAGACCGCGCACAAGATTGCCTATCGCGTCAGGCCGGCTGTTCCAGTCGATGCGGCAGTCCTCCTTGAAGATTTTCGGCGCCGGTTTCAGTTCGCTCTGCGGAATGTGCTTCTGCTCCGACACAGTGTGACTGCCCGAGGCAATCAACTCGACAGTTTGCAGAACCACCTCCCGGCCTATGTCGCGCAGACGGTCGTGCAGCGTACCGGCATTGTCTTCGGGCGATATAGGGGTCTGTCTGCGACAGATTATGTCACCCGTGTCTATATTTTCGTCGAGCATGAATGTCGTCACCCCTGTCTCCGTCTCTCCGTTCATGATGGCACGGTTTATCGGTGCCGCGCCGCGGTATTGCGGCAGAAGCGACGCATGCAGGTTGAAGGTTCCCAGCCTCGGAAGGCTCCATACCGACCGAGGAAGCATCCGGAACGCGATGACCACACCCAAATCTGGACGCAGACTCTCGACGGCCGCTATGAAACTCTCGTCGCGCAGCTTCTCGGGTTGCAGCACGGGAAGCCCGGCCTGCTCAGCATATATCTTAACGTCGCTCTTGTTCATTTTAAGCCCGCGTCCCGACGGTTTGTCGGGCGTGGTGACAACGCCCACCACATTGTATCCCCCCTCGACAAGCGCCCTGAGCGAGGCTGTGGCGAATTCGGGCGTGCCCATGAACAATATTCTCAAATCGCGTCCTTCCATGGCATTTACGATAGTTTTTTTACCCGGGCAATATTCCTGCCCTACTCGTGTTTCTCTTTTCCGAACAGTCCGAGTTCATGTCCCATGACCTGCTCCTTGGTTTGCAGATAGCGCAGGTCATACTTGTTGGGCTGAATCACTATCGGCACATTCTCGGCCACAGACAGGCCGTAGCCTTCGAGTCCGGCGCGTTTGAGCGGATTGTTGCTCATAAGGCGCATTTTCGTGATGCCCAGCTCATGCAGGATGCTCGCACCCACGCCGTAGTCGCGTTCGTCGACCTTGAATCCGAGCTTGATGTTGGCCTGGGCGGTATCGTAGCCCTGGTCCTGCAATTTATATGCTGCAATCTTGTGATGCAGTCCTATGCCGCGGCCCTCCTGTTGAAGATAGACGAGAGCACCCTTGCCCTCGGCCTCTATCATCTGCAAGGCCTTGTGCAACTGTTCGCCGCAGTCGCAGCGGTACGAACCCAGAATGTCGCCAGTCGCACACGAGGAGTGCACCCTCACAAGAACCGCCTCGTCGCTCGTCCACTCGCCTTTCGTCAGAGCGAAATGTTCCAGTCCGTTGCTTTTCTGGCGGAACGGCGTCATACGGAAATTGCCCCACTGAGTAGGCATGTCGACCGTCTCGCCACGCTCCACGATTGTCTCCTCGCGCAGCCGGTAGGCGATAAGGTCGGCTATCGATATTATTTTCAGTCCGTATTTGTCGGCAACCTCGAACAGCTGAGGCAGACGCGCCATGGTGCCGTCCTCATTCATGATTTCAATCAGCACGCCGGCTGGATAGAGTCCGGCCAGACGGGCCAGGTCCACAGCCGCCTCGGTGTGTCCCGGACGGCGAAGCACTCCCTTGTTGCGCGCGCGCAGCGGGAATATGTGTCCCGGACGGCCCAAATCGCACGGGCGGGTCGCAGGATTGGCCAGAGCGTGCAGCGTGGCTGTGCGGTCGTGCGTCGAGACACCCGTCGTACACCCCTCGCCGAGCAAATCCACGGATACGGTGAACGGTGTGCCGAGCAGCGAGGTGTTGTTCTCCTCCTGCATCGGAAGTTCCAGCTCCGCGCAGCGGTCTTCGGTCAGCGGTGCGCAGAGCACTCCGCGGCCGTTATGCAGCATGAAGTTCACAATCTCGGGCGTCACCTTCTCCGCGGCCACTATGAAGTCGCCTTCGTTCTCGCGGTTCTCGTCATCCACCACTATCACTATCCGGCCCTGGCGGAAGTCCTCGATGGCCTCCTCTATGCTGTTAAGCGTTCTTTGTGTCGTTGTCATGTTTTTTCTTCTTCTTTTTGTCCGCCATTGCGGCTAAGTAGTTTTTTAACTTGTTGTATTTTATCACATACCAGTCGGTGTCCATCAGGTTCGAATCCTTTGCCGCCTTGTATGTCAGATATACGGATATAGGGAACAGTACGTACGAGGAAATCCACATTCCGGTGTATGCGGCCCACGTTCCCTCGCGCACCATCTTCTCGCCGGTAAGCGATATGACGTAATATATCACGAAGAACAGAACGGATATCACCACCGAGATGCCCATTCCACCCTTGCGAATGATTGCTCCGAGAGGCGCGCCTATCAGGAAGAAAATCATGATGGACACGGGAAGCGATATTTTTCTGTGCCACTCTATGCGCGAGCGGTACAGCTGGTTGAGGGCCTCCTTCGAATTGCTCTCGTCGAAAGTCATCACGCTGCCCGAATTGAGCGCCGAGCGGTACGCGTCGTTCCATATCTTGCTTTTCTCCCGGGTCGAGAGAGCCTCCAATGCCTTCTCAGTGCCGGTCCAGGTCCGCGGCTCGGCTTCGAACAGCGAGTCGGGAAATGCGATGGAATGGTCGTACTGGAAGACGAAATTTTTGAGCAGAGGCTCGTATGAGCGGGCCGTTGTGACGGTAACGGTCCGTTCGAGCGAGTCTATGGCCATATCGAGCTGACTGATGTTCTTCGTGTTGCTGGCATGGTTGAACGCATCCTTGTCGGTCTTTTCGATATTGAATCCCGACATGGGTATCGCCCCGTCCTGCAAAGTGAAGATGTGGTGGCGCAAATCGCTCTTGTCATACCAGTCGCGGTTGCGGGTATATTCGTATGTCTGGCCGTTGTGCAGCGTGACGAGCAAAAAGTTCTTGTCATCCGAAAGACGGATGTATCCGGAGTCGGCCAGCGTAACGGTCATGTTTCCCGACACATTGCGGTTGTCATAGATTATCACGTCGTACAGCATCTTCGTCTTCGGGTCCTGCCTCTCGACACGGATGCTCATGTCGTCGATGCCGTTGAAGAACATTCCGTCCTTGAATTCGATGACCTGCTTCTGACGCCGTATGTCGTAAAGAACGGCCCACATCTTCATGTTGCAGTACGGCACCAGGTTGTTCGCAATAAAGAAACTGCCTATCGACACGAATACCATCACCACGACCAGCGGCTTCATTATCTTGAAGAGCGAGATTCCGGCCGACTTCATGGCCAGCAGTTCGTAGTTCTCTCCGAGATTTCCTAAGGTCATTATGGCCGCAAAGAGCGTGGCCAGCGGCAGTCCGAGCGGTATGAGATTGGTTGTGGCGTAGACTATCAGTTCGACTATCACGCTGAAATCAAGTCCCTTGCCGACCAGTTCGTCGATATAGCGCCATACCGAGTTCATCATCATCACGAACATTACCACGAAGAATGACACTATCATCGGGCCGATGAATGATTTCAGGATGAATCTGTACAGCGTTTTCATTTCTTGCCTTTAAAACACAAAGGTACTATTTTTACTGCAATAAGCGAAACAGCCAGTACAAATATTGTGGCGGCACCGGCAGGAATGTTCATCCGGTAGCTGAGCACAAGCCCCAGCACGTTGGCGGCCACGCCGAAAAGGGCCGCCGCAGGTATCATCGACGCAAACGATTTGGTTACGGAGTCGGCGATGACGGCCGGGAACGTCAGCAGCGAGATAAGCAGCACTATGCCCACCGCGCGTATCGAGAGCACGATAGTCAGTGCCGTGATTACCGCCATCAGGTATGTGACCGTGCGCGTCGGTATGCCCTGGCTGCGGGCGAAAGGACGGTCGAAAGCCACGTACATCACAGCCCGGCCCCGCAGTGCGAACAATGCCACGACGACCGCCGCGAGAAAAGCGGAGGCCGCCAGCTGCTGCCGCGAGACGGTCAGTATGTTGCCGAACAGTATGGAACTCAAATCGGGAGTGTATCCCGGAGTCAGATAGATGAATATTATGCCGAGCGCCATTCCCACGCTCCACATGATGCCGATTGCCGAATCCTGCCTGATACGTCCGTGCTCGCTGGCGTACTCTATCCCGAGGGCCGAGAGCACTGCCGCCAGAGCCGCGCCGAGAAGCGGATTCATGCCTGTGAAATATGCCAGTCCTATGCCGCCGAACGAAGCGTGAGTGATTCCTCCGCTCAGGAACACGGTGCGGCGGCACACCACATAACAGCCTATTATCCCGCAGCTTATGCCCGTAAGCAGTGCCGCGGCGAGCGCATTGGCCAGAAACTGGTATGAGAGTATGTCGGTGAAAAAGCCGGTTGTCATGTCTGCTGTCTGTATGTCCTGCAAAAATATCACAAATTTGTTTCCGTTTGCATATTTCGTCCCTCTTTTAGTATCTTAGCGCCTTGAAAAAACAGTTTTCCGGAGGATTTATGAACGGTCGGGTGGCATTCCATACATTGGGCTGCAAGGTGAATTTCGCTGAGAGTTCCACGCTCGCACGGCAGTTCGCACAGGCGGGCTGGGTGCGTGTGGAGCCGACAGAGGTTGCTGACGTATATGTGATAAACAGCTGTTCGGTTACGGAACATGCTGACAAGAAGTGCCGTAACCTGGTGCGCAAGCTGCACAGAATCAATCCGGACGCCATAATCGCCGTAACGGGGTGCTACGCCCAGCTCAAACCCCAGGCCGTAGCCGCCATAGAGGGTGTCGACCTGGTTTTCGGCAACAACTTCAAAGGCGACATTCCGGACAGCGTGATGAGTCTGCGCGAACATGCCGCAGGACGCATAACCAGTTGCGGCACCGACGGACTGACCACGTTTTTCCCGGCTTTCTCGCACGGCGACCGCACACGTTCGTTTCTCAAAGTGCAGGACGGATGCGACTACAAATGCGCCTACTGCACGATTCACTATGCCCGCGGGTCGAGCCGCAACGTTCCGGTGGCCGAAGCGGTGCGACAGGCCGAAGAGATTGCCGCTCAGGGTGTGAGGGAGATAGTAATAACGGGAATCAACACCGGAGACTTCGGCCGCAGCACCGGAGAGAGTTTCCTCGACCTTATCCGCGCCCTGGACCGTGTGCACGGCATAGAGCGCTACCGCATATCGTCCATCGAGCCGAATCTTCTGACCGACGAAATAATCGATTTCTGCGCGGCCTCGGACAAATTCCAGCCGCACTTCCATATTCCGTTGCAAAGCGGGTGCGACAGGATTCTTCATGCCATGCGCCGGCGCTACACCACCGACATCTACGCACGCCGCATAGAGCGGGTGCGCACACTTATGCCCGATGCCTTCATCGGCGTGGACGTCATCACGGGATTTCCGGGCGAGGGTGTCTCGGAGGCTGCCGAGACATACGGTTTTCTGGAAAGACTGGCTCCGTCGTTCCTGCATGTGTTCCCATTTTCCGAACGTCCGGGAACGCCGGCCGTGGAGATGACAGGCAAGGTTCCGGCGGCAGAGTCGGCTCAGCGCGCCAAACGTCTCGAAGAGCTCAGCGACAGACTTCACCGCGACTTTTGCAGCCGTTATGCCGGCCGCACCATGGACGTGCTCTTCGAGAACACCTCGAAAGGAGGCATGATGCACGGATTTACAGGCAACTACATACGCGTCGTGGCCCCGTACCGCAAGGAGCTTACAGGAAAGATATCGCCCGTCACGCTCGGCGTGTGGAACGAGTCGGAAAAGTCCATGACCGCGGCAGAGTAAGCGCTATCTGCCCTCGGAAAGTCTCAGCAGATATTTCACCGCCGCTCTAAGCACCGCATTCGCCCTGTCCTTGAAGTAAGATTCGTAATTCTGCTCCATGTCGGGTATTATGCCGGCGCCGACGAAATCGGTGCCGTCAGGCATCAGGTCGTGCTTGGCGCATATATCGGCATATGAGTGGCCGGGAATAAGCTCCACCCGCACACCGTTTCCAGTACTGCCGCCGGTGCGGGTTCCGATGACGGCTCCGCGGCCGCTGCACTTGAACAGCGAGCAGAAATCCTCTGCTGCGGAGAAAGTCCCTCCGTCCACCAGTACGGCTACCGGCCTGTCGTATGTCTTTTTGCCGGCCGCCGGGTACATGTATCCCGACGGCGACTTGTAGTCGGGCAGCTGCATACGCCACGAAGCATAGGCCGGAATATACATGGGACTGCTCCACGGCGCTGTCCGTATGGAGTCTTTCGACAGGTGGACCAGAATATGGTCGGCATTGCCGGAATTACCCCGGCGTTGCCCCGTATGTCTATAACGAGCGCCGTCGTCGTCAGCAGCTGCGGGTAGATGCTGTCGAACCTGTCGCGGATATCGGAGGCCATGAAATCCCTTATGCGCAGATAGCCTATGCCGTCCTTTCCACGTTGGAAGCCGAGTGTCTCGTATTTTGCAGCCATGTCGCGCTGCGCGCTTCCGAGAACATGCGAGAGCGCGAGGCGCTTGCCGCGGTGTGAGAATACGAGGTTCAGCGTGTCGCCTGCCTTTCCGCGCAGGAGATTGTTCTCCTCGAAAGTCTTGTGCAGCGTCCATTGCGGCGTGGATGAGGACACGTACGGCATGATGCGGCTTCTGCCGTATTCGTCAGCCGGTATGCCGTTCACCGTCAGCAGTTCCATGCCGCGGCGCAGGCCTTTGCCGTACATAGCGCTGCTTTGCACCTCGTCCACATATATTCGGCCATCTATGAGAACAGTGGTCGCAGGAAACGATACCCGCGCGGGCGATTGTCCTTACACGAATGTGTGTCCGTCACCCAGCTACGCGGCCATGCGGCTGAGGATGAGGAAACATTCGTCCCTGTCGGCGGCCTTCATCATTGCCGGCACGGTCGCCGCATACAGGCTGTCCCAGTTCACGCCCGAGCGCTCCATGAAGACGAAGTTGCGCTTTACCTCCGACCACAGACGCGACAGCCCCAGCAGGCGCAGAGCGGTCTGGTCGGCATTTATAAACGGATTCGGTGCGGCGGCGTTCATGAGCGCAAGCTCCGTCCATCTGTACGGCACGCTGACTTCGCCGTCGGTGCGAGCTTTCAGAAAATAGAGCGTGCGGCTCTCAGGCCTGTAACTGTACAAATATATCGTGCGGGTGTTGTCGAAATACGTCGCGGCTATGTTCTGTTTGAGCAAAACGAAATGGCCGTCGCGGCTCTGCACGCCTCTCAGGTGCCTCCTGCGGCTGCGGCCGCAGATTTTTCGGGCCGTAATTTCTCCTTCCGGATGCGGCCAGGAACGCCGCAACTCCGAAAAAGGATACCCAATATATTGTTGAATATATTTTTAGGCTTATTTATTTTTAACATATTTCTCGGCCTCGCACAGCGCATCGAAGAACGAAGAGCCGAAAGCCCTCACTATCGGCTCGCGCAGCATGCGGAACATGGGCACCGCAGCCTTGCGGCCGCATTCGAGCGCCGAACAGCAGACGTTCCAGCGGTGATAGTTCAGGCCGGCGCCTCCGTTGGAGAACTTCACCACGCGAATCGGATACAGATGACACGATATAGGTTTGCGCCAGCCGCACTTGCCCTCCAAATAGGCCTTTTCAATCGCGCACAGCGTGACGCCGTTCTCGTTGTAGGAGTAGGCGCACTCGGCGTCATTCACCAGAGGCGTGGTGTAGTCGCCGTCCGTATCCACGACCATGAACCCGTTGCGCTCGACGGATTCGATTCCTTCGGCAGTCATATAGGGCTTGTAGAAGGGGTAGTTCTCTTCCAGGATGTCTATCTCGTCGTCTTCGAGCGGCGCTCCGGCATTTCCCTCCACGCAGCAGATACCCTTGCATTTGGAGATGTCGCACAGGAAATCTGTCGTCAGGATGTCGGTACTTACTATCTTTCCGTCTATTTCTATCATCGAAGGGGTCATGGGTTGTATATGTCTGTATTTCTGAAATTGTAAATCTCGTCTATCAGCGATATGTACTCGCGTGCCGTGTCATTCCTGTCATCGTATTCCAGAGCACGCTGCATGCAGTTGCGGGCATCATGGAAACGCCCCTGCCGGTACAGGTCGCATCCGAGCGAGCAGAGCGATTCGGCACCGGGCCGCCACAGGCCGTTCTCTTCGATATACGCCGCGACCTCCTTTGCGAGCATTCCGCCGGTGTCGCCTCCGGTAAGCAGGGCCAGACGGATGTCAGTGGAGGCGAAATCCAGACGCGGCGCATCGTGCAGAACGTGCATGCCGCCGCCGTGAATCTGCGGAGCGAATCCCTCGCGCGGGTATATATATATCGGATACCGTTCCACTATCCGCTCCCACTCCCTCCATGAGTCGATTCTCTGGTCGCTGCCCATAAGAATCGAAAACGACATGCCGGGCTGCTGCTCATGCAAGAACCGGAGCGTGTCGACGGTATACGAGGGTCTGGGCAGCAGGAACTCCACAGCCGAGGCCTTTATCCTGTCGGGATATGCCGAATGCGCGCAGGCTATCTCCGCCATCGACAGCCGGTCCATTTCGGGGGCGAGGTCGGAGGCCTGTTTGTGAGGGTTCTGAGGCGACACCATCAGCGCCACCATATCGCACAGGCCGTTTTCGATTACATGTTCGGCAATGGCCGTGTGCCCCCTGTGCACCGGGTTGAAAGAACCGAAATAGAGCATGGCGCGCGTCATGGCACTCCGCAATTAACGTTTCAGGAAATCCCCGACGAGCTGCGCCGCCTGCTGCACCGCAGTTTCGAGGTCGTCGTTGATTACCGTATGATCGAAGTTCGGAGCCTGTGCTATCTCGGCCTCGGCCTTGGCAAGGCGGCACTCTATCGTCTCCCTGCTGTCCGTTCCGCGCGAGCAGAGCCTGCGTTCGAGCTCCTCGACCGACGGAGGCATTACGAACACCGACATGGCGCGCTCGCCGAATATCCTTTTAAGTCTCTGGCCGCCCATGACATCGACGTCGAACACGATGGTGTTTCCCTTGTCCCATATGCGCCGCGTCTCGCTTTTCAGCGTGCCGTAGTATTTGCCAGGATACACCTCCTCCCACTCCACGAAGTCGCCGTCACTGATTTTTGCAGCGAACTGCTCCGGAGTGAAGAAATAATATTCCATGCCGTCCTTCTCCTTTCCGCGCGGAGCGCGCGAGGTTGCCGAAATGGAGAATTCCAGCGAGGGGAACATGTCCAGAAGACGTTTTACAATCGTGGTTTTGCCGGAACCACTCGGGGCCGAGAATATGATGAGTCTGTCCATAATGCTTTAAAGAATATTGAGAACCTGTTCCTTGATTTTTTCCAGCTCGTCCTTCATCCGCACCACCAGCTGCTGGATATTGCTGTCGTTGGCCTTCGAGCCGAGCGTATTTATCTCGCGGCCCATCTCCTGAGCGATGAAACCCAGTTTGCGACCCGGCTCAGGTTCGCCGGCAGCCGTCGTACGGAAATAGTTGCAGTGGTTGCTCAGGCGCACCTTCTCCTCGGTTATGTCGAGCTTCTCGATATAGAAAATCATCTCCTGTTCGAGACGGTTGGTGTCCGGTTCGAGTCCCGCCTTGGCTATGTTCTCGCGTATGCGCGTGCGGATAATCTCCGTCCTGGCCTCCTCGAACGGCGTCACCTGTACTTTGAGCTCCTCGATTTTGTCCACCCGGCGCAGGATGTCGGCGATAAGCGTAGCGCCCTCCTGACGGCGGAAACTGTCCAGAGAGTCGAGTGCCTGCCGTACGGTCGCCAGCAGTGCGTCGATGTGTCCCTGCCCCACCTCGCCGCTCACGGGAACCGTCACTTCCGGCAGCCGCATGATACATGCCGCAAGCGCGGCCGCATCCGGCTGACAGCTGTCGCCGCACTCGCGCAAAGCCGAGACAATCTGTCCATAGTAACTCCTGAATACCTCGCCGTTTATCGTCACCGCCCCCTGCGCAGTACGGTTCTCGACCGTGATGCAGACATCGGTCTTGCCGCGGGAAACGGCTCCCGCCACCGCGTTGCGAATCTCCATCTCCGCCGCGCGGTATGCCGCGGGAATCCTGAGACTCAGGTCTACCTGCTTGCTGTTGAGAGTGCGTATCTCAACGGTAAATTTAGTGTCCTCGTATTCGCTTACGGCCTTGCCGAAGCCTGTCATGGATTTTACCATTGTCGGATCGTTTGTTTGTTCGTTTTGCAAAGATACGAATAAGGAGCGCGCAAAAGCAAATTTTATTTGCGGTTTTGCCGAGGCGAAGTATCTTGGGCGAAGCCAAAAAACGAAAAGCCTGGCGCAGAGCCAGACGAAGTTTGGATATGCCGGGACGAAGTATCTTGGGCCGCAGGTTAAAGGTACGAGGAATATGTCTAAAACCGCATGCCGTGTTTTGCGAAAAAAAGCGATGCGGCGCCGATGAAAAAAAAATCGAAGTGTTGCTGCGAAACAAAAAAATCGATATATTTGTGATTGTGCTCACTGCAAATTGACAACAATTTTTAACCTTTATAATAGACAGCTATGAAAAAACACAATTTTAATGCGGGACCATCCATCCTTCCCCGGACGGTTCTGGAAAATGCCGCCGCTGCGGTTCTGGACTGGGACGGAATGGGCCTTTCGCTTCTGGAAATATCGCACCGCACCAAAGAGTTCGACGCCGTGATGGACGAGGCGGTAGCCCTCTTCCGCGAGCTGCTCGGCGTGCCCGACAACTATAAGATAATATTCGTCGGAGGCGGTGCCAGCACACAGTTCTTCCACGTGCCATACAACCTGCTCGAAAAGAAAGCCGGTTACATCAACACCGGCGTGTGGAGCAAGAAAGCCATAAAGGAGGCCAAACTGTTCGGCAATGTAGAGGTCGTAGCATCATCCGAGGACAAGAACTTCACATACATTCCGAAGGGATACGACATCCCGACGGATTTGGACTACCTGCACATCACAACCAACAACACCATCTACGGAACCGAATACCACACCGACATCGACTCTCCGGTACCCCTGGTGGCAGACATGAGCTCCGACATTCTCAGCCGTCCGGTGGACGTTAGCAAATACGCCATGATATACGGCGGCGTGCAGAAGAACCTCGGCCCTGCCGGCGCTACGTTCATAATCATCCGCGACGACATGCTGGAACGCGTATCGCGCCCTCTGCCGTCGATGGTCAACTACAAGAACCACACGGAGAACAACTCGATGTTCAACACTCCGCCCGTATTCCCGATATTCGTAGTCAAGGAGACGCTCAAATGGCTCAAAAGCATCGGCGGCGTGCAGGAGATGTACCGCCGCAACAAGGCCAAAGCCGATATGCTTTACGGCGAAATCGACCGCAACTCGATGTTCGTAGGTACCACGGCTGTGGAAGACCGCTCGCTCATGAACATATGTTTCGTCATGCAGCCTGAGTACGAATCGCTCGCAGGCGAGTTCCTCGAATTCGCAAAGGCCCGCGGCATGGTCGGCATCAAGGGACACCGTCTTGTCGGCGGATTCCGTGCGTCGTGCTACAACGCGCTGCCTATCGAGAGCGTCAAGGCTCTGGTAGACTGCATGCAGGAGTTCGAAAAGATTCACACCAAATAGCACTGCATCATGAAAGTATTGGTCGCCACAGAGAAGCCGTTCGCAAAAAAGGCCGTGGACGGTATTCGTGAGATAATAGAAAGTGCCGGATACGAACTCGCACTGCTCGAAAAATATACCGACAAAAGCTGCCTGCTCGACGCCGTGAAGGACGCCGACGCGCTCATTATCCGCTCGGACAAGGTCACCGCAGAGGTTGTGTCCGCCGCCGCGAATCTGAAAATCGTAGTGCGCGCCGGGGCTGGATACGACAATGTCGATTTGGCCGCATGCTCGGCCCGCGGCATAGTCGTGATGAACACGCCGGGACAGAACTCCAACGCCGTGGCGGAACTCGCAATCGGCATGATGATTTTCATGGCCCGCAACCAGTTCACGCCAGGAACGGGCTGCGAGCTGAAAGGCAAGACTCTCGGCATTCACGCCTACGGAAATGTAGGACGTCTTGTAGGACGTCTGGGCAAAGCCATGGGCATGACCGTCAAGGCATACGACCCGTTCATCAAGGACGCGGCAGTGTTCGAGGCCGACGGCGTGCAGGCTGTCGACAGCGTGGAGGCGCTTTATGCAGGAAGCGATTATGTCTCGCTGCACATTCCGGCAACCGAGCAGACCAAAAAGAGCATCGGATATGACCTGCTCTCTTCGATGCCGAAAGGCGCGACACTCGTCAACACCGCCCGCAAAGAGGTCATCGACGAGGCCGGTCTGGACAAAGCCCTCACAGAACGCGAGGACCTGAAATACGTGACAGACATTGCGGCTGACACGCAGAGCGAGCTCGGCGCCAAGTTCGGCAAACGTGTTTTCGCCACCGCGAAGAAGATGGGAGCCGAAACCGCCGAGGCCAATATCAACGCCGGTCTTGCGGCTGCAAGTCAGATTGTTGATTTTCTGGTGAATGGCAACACGCGTTTCCAGGTTAACAAATAAACCGATTCGTTCCGCCCGTCCCGTATTCAGCGTGTTCGGGCGGAACTTAATCACCTAAACAACTACCATGGTTAAAATCAAAGCATTCAAAGGTATACGTCCGCCAAAGGAGTATGCGGCGGAGGTTGCGTCACGTCCCTACGACGTACTCGATTCCGCAGAGGCGCAGGCCGAGGCTACCGAGCGTTCGCTGCTGCATATCATAAAGCCGGAGATAGATTTCACCCCAATTGCCGACGAACACTCGCAGGAGGTGTACGACAAGGCTGTCGAGAACTTCGCCGCATGGCGCGAAAAAGGCTGGTTAGTGCAGGACGAGCAGCCGTGCTATTACATATACGCGCAGACGATGGACGGCCGCACGCAGTACGGTCTTGCAGCATGCTGCCACTTCGAGGACTATCTGTCCGGCAAAATCAAGAAACACGAGCTTACGCGCCGCGACAAGGAGGACGACCGTATGAAACACGTCCGCAACCAGAAGGCCAACATCGAGCCGGTGTTCTTTTCATATCCCGCCGACGCGCGCATGGACGCCATCGTCGCCTCGGTCGTGAAGAATCAGGACCCGGAATACGATTTCGTCGCCGCCGACGGTTTCGGTCACACCTTCTGGAAGATTTCCGACCGGAAGACCATCGACGAGATAACCGGCATATTCGCATCCATTCCGGCCCTCTACGTGGCTGACGGACACCACAGAACGGCCGC